>CALBSZ010000433.1 GCA_937967665.1 uncultured Planctomycetaceae bacterium | reverse complement strand
TCTTCCGATCTCGTGGACTGTCTTGATGGATGGCTTCGGCGATGAGCTCCTTGCCGGTTCCTGATTCGCCGGTAATTAATACGGTACTCTCCGTCAGCGCCGCTCGCCGCGCATGGTCAAAAACTTCCATCATCGGGCGAGACCGCCCGATGATGTTGTCGAATCCCAGCCGTTCGTCGAGCCGCGTTTGTAGTTCCGTAATCGTGTCGTCTCTCTGCTTGGCTTCCAGGCAGCGGTTTACCAGGATCAGCAATTCATCGGGATTTACGGGCTTGTTCAGGTAGTCTTCCGCGCCCAATTTCATCGCCTCCACGGCCGAATCCACATCGCCATAGGCAGTGATCACGATAAACGGCGTTTGCGGACGGCGATCTTTCCAGTACCGTAGCAAATCGATTCCGCTGGATTTCCCCAACTTCAAGTCGCTGATGACCAGGTCCACAGGGTCGCTGAGATGACCCACGGCCTGATTCGCGTCTTCCACGGCAAGTACTTCGAATTGCTCCATGCGCAGGAAACGCGACAGCGCTTCACGCTCGTTGTCTTTGTCTTCGACGACCAGGATGGCTGGTTTGCGATGTGTCATGATTCTCTCGGACGATTAGTTACGGGTAAACGAATGGTAAAGGTCGATCCGCCTTGGGGATTCCGCTCGTAGACAACGCTTCCGCCTGCATCCTCGACAAATCTTTGTACGAGCGCCAAGCCTAGTCCCGTGCCCCCTGATTTCGTTGTGAAGAAGGGTTCGAAGACGCGAGTGGAATCGGCGTCGCTGATTCCATGACCGCTGTCCGCAACGGCGATGATGGCGTGCTTGCCTGCCGATGTGAGCCGAACTTCCAGTTGGCCGCCCGCAGGCATCGCATCCTGAGCGTTGGTCAGAAGGTTCAACATGATCTGTCGCAAGCGACCGGAATCGAAGTAGGCGATCACGGGCGAGGACGGTGAGTGCACCGTTATTTCGATACTGTTGGCAAGCAGCTCCTGCCGTATGAAGTCGACAAAACCCGCGATCTCCTCGTTCAGGTTCAAGCGGTCAATGCGAGGTTCTTCCGGCGTTGCGAAACGGACGAGCTCCTCCATCAAGCGATCAATCCGCTCGATCTCGATCGTGCTTTGATCCAGCAGCGTCGAGATTTCGCCGTCCGACAACGCCGCCTGATTGCGCTGCGCCCGTTCAAACGTAAACAGATTCAAGCGGACGGCATGCAGCGGGTTGCGAATCTCGTGGGCCAATCCGGCCGCCAATTGGCTGACCTCCGCATTGCGTTTCAGCAACAACTCGTTCATCGTTTGACGCAAGTACGAATTGTACATCATCAGGTAGTACAGCGACGTAACAGCCAAGGCGATGGTCACCAGAATACCGATCATCACGACGGCACGCCAAATCAGAAAAGACTGCTGGTGCCCAGAAACGTATTCTGAGAACCAGTCCAAATCGAACCCCGCATGGTACTCGCCAACGACCCGACCCTCGGATTTGATCGGCGCGCGGACATCCAGAGCGGATTTTCCTGACGTCAGGGCCGGACTATGCGTCTGTACGACGTCATCACCCGCGTCCAGCATCGCCACGTCGTACCAGTTCCGTTCAAGTCGTTTGCCGACAAGGTTCGGATCGCTGTGAAAGACGATCGTGCCGTGTTCATCAACGACAGCTGCGAAGAGCCGCCGTTCGTCACGATCCATCGCACGCTGCCAGTAACGCGACAACCAGCCATCGGCATTGAGGTTTTCCCAGTCCACAGCGCGCTCCGCGGCAATCTCCTGTTCAATCCAACTGGCTGACCTTGCCGCGTGCGTTCGCAACTTCGCAAGTTCGGCTTGCAACAAAGTGGCTCGCACCAGCTGGCTATCAGAGAAGGTCCCCCACAGACAAACGGTCACCAGCACGACGATTGCCACACAGGTACAACTCAACGCTAAGATTGCGTTCCGGTTCAATGATTTCCCAGACGTGACCATGCGTGCTCCCAAGGTACGTCAACTTGTCGCAAAGCCTGTGCCGTCGAGTCATACTGTCGTTACCAAGGCACCACGTTCGCACTCTCACCAGGATTTTGAAACTTCAGAGGCTTCCGGGCCGGATACCACAGCGACAGTATGACGGACTTCACCGCGTTGTGCGACAGAATGTCGTGCCGCAGGAGCGAAACTTGGCTTCCTCGGAGGGCTCTGGGAACCGAATTTGTGCCAAATCCGCGACGATACTTGCCGGGGTACTCGCTTTGCAACGCCTTGGGGGCTGGTGTTTCAGCAACACTTTCCCGGAACCCTGGAAGCCGCGCCCCAACCCTGGAGGATCCGACAAGCAATGGAAATTCTTTACATTCTTCTCGTCCTGCTGCTGGTGACGCGTACGCTTGGCGAATTCGCCGTCCGGTTAGGTCAGCCGGCGCTGGTGGGCGAGTTGATTTCCGGGATCTTGCTGGGGACAGCTGTCGCGCGGTATTCCGAGTCGTTTCCGATTCTTGCGGAGCTGACGGACAATCGCGTCTTCGTCGCCTTGACCGATTTGGGCGTCTTCTTCCTGATGCTCTACGGGGGCATGGAATTGCGGCCGCAACAACTTGCCAAAGCGTCTGGCAGTGCCTTTGTTGTCGCGTTGTCTGGACTACTGCTGCCACTGGCGTGCGGTTTTGGTCTGGGGATGTGGTGGCTCCCCGACTCGCCCTACCGAATTGCCCAGTCCCTGTTTATCGGCACCGCGTTATCGATTACCGCAGTTCCGGTGGCAATTCGCGTCTTGATGGATCTGGGGAAGCTGGATTCAAAGGTTGGTCAGATCATGGTGTCGGCGGCCATCTTCGACGATGTGTTGAGTCTTGTGCTGCTGGCCGCACTGACCGCCGTCGCACAGACCGGCGAGCTTCCGGAACTACAAGGCTTGCTGATTGTGGGCGGCAAAATTGTTTTCTTCTTTGCGATCACGTTTGTCATCGGTCACTATTTGTTTCCTCGAATCGGCAAAACCCTGTCGCGTTTCCAGGCTGGCGAGTTCGAGTTGTCAGCGATGCTGGTAGTGGCCTTGGGATTCGCACTGCTGGCCGAGCAGCTTCATTTGCACTTCATTCTCGGTGCGTTCATGGCTGGACTTTTTTTCGGTCGTCAGGCGGTTGGGACGGAAACGTTCGAGGACGTCGAGACAAAGATTTCAGGTATTACTTCCGGTTTCCTGGCGCCGGTCGTTTCTGCTTGCATCTGGCTCCACCTCCAGCTTGCCGCGATCTGGGGAACACCGGTGTTCTTGGTCGTGCTGGTTGCCGTCGCCTTCTTGACCAAGCTGGCCGGCGCGGGGTTGCCGGCACTGTGGTCCGGCTTGGACAGGCGGCAAAGCCTGGCGGTGGGCGTGGGCATGAGCGCTCGCGGAGCCGTCGAGTTGATTATCGCGGATATCGCCTTGCGAGCCGGTTTGTTCGGTCACCCGGATCCCGTGCCGGTGATTGTAAAGAATCTGTTTTCCTCGGTGGTCATCGTTGCCGTGGTGACGACCGTTTCCGTCCCCATCGTCCTGCGATACCTCTTTCGGTCGAAAACCAGCGAAGGTTCTTAACGCGGGTCTTGGCATTCGCGGCATGCCAGTTGCATCCGTGAGATCTTGGAGAATCCGATTCAGGGACATGCGCAACATGAATATCTTGATGATGACCAATACATACGCGCCGCACGTTGGCGGCGTAGCGCGATCGGTCGAGTCGTTCAGCGACGCGCTGCGTCAGGCTGGACACCGAGTACTTGTCGTATCGCCGGAATTTGAAGGTGAGTATAATGATGGACCGGATGTCGTTCGCGTGCCCGCGCTACAGCGGTTCAACGGCGGGGATTTCTCTGTTCGCCTTCCGGTTCCCGGATTCCTGACGGAGCGCCTCCATGAATTCCAACCGGACCTGATCCATGCCCATCATCCATTTCTGATGGGTGATACCGCGCAGCGCATTGCCGCTAAACACGATCTGCCGATTGTGTTTACCCATCACACGATGTACGAACAATACACGCACTACGTTCCTGGCGACTCGCCGGCCTTAGCCCGCTTTGTCGTTCGTCTGGCCACGGAATTCGCCAATCGCTGCGACCATGTCATCGCGCCTAGCGCGAGCATCGGCCAGACGCTGGATGAGCGTGGCGTCGCGCGGCCCGTGACGGTCATCCCGACAGGCGTGGTCGCCGATCGATTCGTCCATGGCAACGGCCTCCGAGCTCGGCAACGCTTCCATATTCCCGCGGAGGCGTTTGTGATCGGTCATGTCGGGCGGCTGGCGCCGGAGAAGAACTTGCGATTCCTGGCTGGGGCGGTTTGCGAGTACCTTGCGGATCACCCGACTGCCCACTTTCTCGTGGTGGGTAGTGGTCCATGTCGCGAAACGATTTGTGATATTGCCCGAACGCGGGATGTGGAAGCACGCCTGCATTGCTCGGCGGGTGATTTGGGCGGAGCTGATCTGGCGGACGCCTACCAGGCCATGAACGTGTTTGCCTTTGCGTCGCAGAGTGAGACGCAGGGAATGGTACTGGCCGAGGCGATGACGGCTGGCGTGCCGGTTGTCGCCATTGACGCTCCCGGCGTACGAGAAGTCGTGCGCGATCAGCGAAACGGTCGACTACTGCAAAACGCGGATGAACGCCAGTTTGTCGCAGCCCTTGACTGGATTCATCAATTGTCCGCGGAACAACGCCAACAACTCGATGATGCTGTTGCAGAAACAGCGGATGAGTTTTCGATGCAACGCAGTTGCGATCGACTGATCCACGTTTACGAGGACGTTGTAAAGCGGCAGCGCCGCGAATCTTCGCCGGAAGAAGAAAACACGTGGTCTATGATTCTGCGCCAGATTGAAAACGAATGGGCTTTGTTGACCAGCGTGACGACGTCCCTCAACGACGCTCTCTTTGGTGACGATCCAGGCGAGGTGTCTGAGAGGCAATGACGCGTGGCGGTAGGCCGTGATACGTCACTTCTTCGGCTCCTGCGACTTGCTCGCTTCCGTCATGCCCCGCAAGACCTGCTCGTTGAACTCCACCTCGTCGCGCTGACGGCGCAAGACGTTTTCGGTCTGCGGGTGGTCGGTTTCGTCGATGGCGGCCTCGTAATCCTGCTTCAGATTATGTTCGCCCTCCGTCGCCGCTTGAAGAACACCCGATTCACCTCGATTTAATTTAGCAATTTCAAACAGGCTGCGCGCCAGGGCGTGCAGGTCGAGCGGCCCGGCGGGATCCACACCAGAAGCTGCCACGATCTGCTGCAATTCCGCAGCGTGCCCCGCCAGATGTTCGGCCAGGCGGTGGCAGACCTGCTGTTGCGCTTCACTGTCCAGTGAGTTCGCAGCGGCGTAGAGTTCGTCGCGTCCCGTAAAGTTGGCTGCTATGAGTTCTTGAATGCGATTGAGCGATTCTTGATTCAATTCGATGCCTTTCATGTCATGGCTCCTATAGCTCTTGTTGTATGGCGTGTGGCAGGACCGGTCTGCAAGCGGCGACGAGGATCGGTCGCTGTGGCGACGGTTTTTCCCTCGCTTTCATCCGCTGATATTTGTATACAAACGTTGCAACTCGCATGCCACAATCCGGATTGATTCGCGAGCGGTGGCATCCGCTTGTCGTATCCGGGCGACGTCGCGGCTCACCGCGGACGACGACGATCGGTGCGACGTGCCGGCAGACAGCGAGGACTATTTGCCTCTTGCCGGCCGGGTGATGAAGCGAGTCAGAATAATGCCGCAGAGGAGGCCGACGGCCATGACGACGACAAACCCCCAGGGCTCCGGTACCGACGACACGCCGCTCTTCATGTTCGTGCTGAAAATAGCGCACAGTGTCGCGATCGGAAAAAAGAACGCCACCAGTACATTGAGTCGATGGGCGGAAACGGCCATCTGGCGACTTGCCTCCGCCTGCTTCTCGCCCTGCCGCGCGATTTCAAAGTCGAGCGAGTTCTTCGAGTGGCTGCCGAGCAGTTCGGCTTGCCGCACGATCTCGTAGGCGCGGTCCCGTACGTCGATCAAGTCGCGGTCTTCTGGAACCAGCGTACGCGCCTCCTGCAACGCCTTGTGCGTGTTCAATGCCGCGCGATGCAGCGGCCCGAGCGCTTCAAGCACCACAAAGTAGTCATTCGCCGACGACGCAGACTCCTCCATGCGGTCGTAATGTTCGACTCGTTCCGCATATTCTTCCAGGTTGCGATGCAAAGCGTTAACGCCTTGACCGCCCTCGCTGGACTGCCAGACGCCGTCGGGCTGACGCCAGTAGAACCGTGCGGTCCGCGTATCCTCGCCCGGCGACGGCGGCGCGTGCAAAACCAGCAGCAGATGGCCATCGGCAAACATCACTCGCTGCCGGCCGACTTTGCTACCCAGGCGGTCGCGAAAAACCTGCGGAACTTCCCAGACCGACGGCAACATGCTGGCTTTGCTTTTCATCGTCACGCCTGCCTGCGCGAAACAGCTCGATACCCTGGTTGACGATCACGTACGCTGGAACCAATCCGGTGCACTACGAGATCACTTTGCCTGTTGTATCGCCGCGTCTTTGCGCCGCTTGCCGTCCTTGGTGGAAGGGACGCTGGAAAGAGGATTCTCGACGCCGTCAAGCGGATCGCCAACGTTCGTCTCTTGCAAACGACTGCGAATCCGTTTGGCATAGTCTTCCGACAACTCGATCCCGAGCCAATTGCGATTCAACTTCTTGGCGACCGCCAGGGTGGTACCGCTTCCGCCGAATGGATCGAGTACGGTTTCCCCCGGCGAAGAACAGGTGCGAATGATGCGTCCCAAAACTTGTTCCGGCATTTGACAGCCATGGAATCCCTGCCGTTCCTTGAAGGTTCCGGCGACGCGAGGATAGTACCAGGTATCTTCGTCGGCTTGAAAGCTGTCGGGGCAATCCTGCGGTCGCAGGATCCAGGTGTTGTCCGGCAAACGGCCCTTCGGGTTCGCTCGCGAATCGGCGTAAACCAACTGGCGCGCCGATGGCACGCGGACCGCGGGATCGTCTGCGTTGAACGTGAAGTTACGAACATCCTTAATGAAGTGAAACAAGTGCGTGTGCGAGCGGCTGAAACCGCGTTTGCAATTCACGCCAAACGTGTAATACCAGATCACCCAGCTGCGACAGTGAAAACCGATGTCCCGCTGCGCGATCATTTTCAGTTCGGCCGCGAATTCGTCGCCGATCGCCAACCAGAACGTGCCGTCGTCCTTGAGCGCCCGGTAGACGCCGGCGATCCACTGACGCGACCATTCCAGATAGTCGTCAGCGGCCTGCTTGTCGTCGTACACGTCATACTTGTAGCCAATATTAAAGGGTGGATCAGCGAAGACCAGATCGATGCTTCCAACGGGCACCTGGCCCAGTTTTTCCACACAATCGCCTTGATGTATTTCATTAGCGGCTAAGTTCACATGCACCTCCTGTAGCAAGTCTTCCATCCCCGGCAGATACTGTTGCTGCTGAAACATGTGCTAAATTTAACCCATTACGGAACGCCGCGTCAGTAGTCTTTCGAAGCATTTACTTGCAACGCCGTCGCGGCGCGTTAAGATGCGTCACTACAGGAACGGCTCCTGAAGACGATCCGTGTGTTCTGAGAAAGGTTGCCCCATGTTTCGTGCCGCCGGTTTCTGGATAGCGGGAATTCTCCTTGGCGGCGGTCCGCTGGTCGCCGAATGCGCGACGTTTCGCGCGGGGGCCTATGCGATTGACGTATCGCCGCTGCAACTGCCCGTCATCATTAATGGCGGGATGCGACAGCGTACCAGCGATAAGATCGTGGATCGGCTGCACGCGCGCTGCCTGGTTCTGGATGACGGCACCGCGAAGATCGTGATCGCCGTTGTCGATAGTTGCATGCTGCCGCGGGAATTGCTGGACCACGCCAAGTCGCTGGCTTCGCAGGCCACAGGGATTCCGACGGAACGCATGCTGATTTCCGCGACCCATACGCATTCCGCGCCGGCCGCCATGGGCTGCCTGGGAACGGATCGTGACGAGTCTTACGCCGCGTTCCTGCCGGACCAGATTGCCAAAGGGACCAGCGACGCTAACCGGCGTCTGCAGCCGGCGCGGGTCGGTTAGCAAGAAAAAAAAGACGATCAGAACGTTTTTTGCCGGCGGTACTTGATGAAACCCGGGACGGCGGCAACCAACCGATTCAGCGGCAAGCACAACGATTCCGCACAAATGAATCCCGGTCACGGCAACCCCAACAAAGTCAAACGTACGGGCCCTGTCGATACGGACGTGTGGGTCTTGGCCTTGCAAACGCCCGACCACAAACCGCTCGCCGTCCTGGCGAACTATTCAACGCATTACGCCGGCGCGCCCGCCGTTTCGGACGACTACTTCGGGGTCTTCGCCAAACGAATCGGCGAACTCATCGGCGCCGACAAGTCCAATCCCGATTTCGTGGGCATTATGTCCAACGGTACCAGCGGCGACGCCAATTGTTACGACTTCGACAGTCAGAACCGGCGCGAGTTCGATCGCTTCACGGTTGGCGAAGATACGGCCCAAGCCGCCTGGAAGGCATATCAGAAGATCGAGTTTCACGAACACGTGTCGCTGGATATGCTCGAAACGAAGTTGACACTGAACGTCCGCATGCCGACCGGAGCGGAAGTGGCCGAGGCGCGGGAATTTGCCAAGACGTTCGCCAATCGCTTGCCGAAGACGGTTGAAGAGGTTTACGCGCGAGAAACCCTGCTGCTGCATGACATGCCGCCGACGCGCGAACTGAAACTGCAGGTGCTGCGCATCGGCGACCTGGTCATCAATACGATCCCGAACGAGGTGTTTGGCAGTACCGGCTTGACGCTGAAGGAAAAGAGTCCGTTTCGAAGTACTTTTAATATCGAACTGGCAAATGGCGCCGAAGGCTATATCCCGCCGCCGGATCAGCACAAGCTGGGTGGATATACCACGTGGCGCGCCCGGACCAGCTGCCTGGAAGAGGAAGCCGAACCGAAAATCGTCGCGGCGCTGGTCCAGCTCATGCGCCAGTTGCACGAAAAAAACGCCGGCACCTCGCCCGTGCCAAGCCCACTCAGCCCGAAAGATTCCCTTCATTATTTTCACATCAAGCCCGGTTTCCGCATCGAACTCGTCGCGGCGGAACCGCTGATCGAAGACCCCGTTGCGTTCGACTGGGCTGACGACGGCAAATTGTGGGTGGTGGAAATGCACGACTATCCCCTGGGCATCTCGTCGTTGAGCGAACAGCGGCAGCGCGTCAAGGCGAATCCCAAGACGTCGTGGAAGGGATCCGTTGCGGGGGGACGAGTGCGATTTCTGGAAGACACCGACGGCGACGGCCGTTACGACAAGTCGACACTGTTTGCCGACGACCTGGTTTTTCCCAACGGGATCTGCGCCTGGAGGGACGGCGTGCTCGTGACCACGGCACCACACATCGTTTACCTCGAAGATACCAATGGCGACGGCCGCGCCGACAAACGCGAGATCCTTTACGAAGGGTTGACCGAAGGGAATCCGCAGCTGCGCGCCAACGGCCTGCGCTGGGGCCTGGATAACTGGCTGTACTGCGCGAATGGGTTGAGCAGCGTCGGGACTGTCCGGTCCACGCGAAATGGCGAAACGGCGGAAATCCGGAATCGTGACTTTCGCATCCTGCCCGATACGGGCGCGCTGGATCCGCAGACCGGCAGTTCGCAGTTCGGACGGAATCGCGACGATTGGGGAAACTGGTTCGGCGTGATGAATGCCAATCCGCTATATCACTACGCGTTGCCCGATCACTATCTCCGCCGGAACCCTCATTTTCTTCCGCCGGACCCGAAAGTGAACGTCTCCGTCGATCCGGGACAGTCCCGGATCTTTGCGGTCAGCCAACCCAGTAAGGTCTATCACTTGTCACAAGCCGGCAAGTTCACGTCGGCCAACAGCGCGATGCTCTTTCGCGACACGCTGTGGGGCGAGGCGTTTTACGGCAATTCGTTCGTCAGCGAACCGGTAAACAATTTGATTCATCGCGAGATCGTATCGGCTAGCGGCGTGACGTTTTCGAGTCACCGGCCGCACGACGAACAGGACTGCGAATTCCTGGCGTCGGCAGACAGCTGGTTCCGACCCACCACCTTGCGGACCGGCCCGGACGGGGCGCTCTGGATCGCCGACATGTACCGCGAAACGATCGAACATCCCCAGTGGATTCCACCAGAACTGCTCGATTCACTCGACCTGCGGGCCGGCAGTGATCGAGGCCGGATTTATCGAGTCTACCCCGTCGATGCCAGGTTGCGCGAGACATTTCGCTTGGATCAGCTGGACGCTCCGCAATTGGCGGCTCGCCTGGAAACGCCGAATGGAACCGTGCGTGATCTCGTGCAGCGCCGGATCGTGACTCGCAACCTGCCAGAAACGCTTCCCGTATTGCAGCGTTTGGCGCGGCGTTCGCCGCATCCCGCGACGCGTTTGCAAGCGCTCTGCACGATTGCCGGTCTGTGGGACGAGCCGGATCACGACTTGCTGCGCCAGGCGCTGGTCGATGCGCACCCAGGCGTTCGCCGCGAAGCGATTCGCCTTTGCGAAACCGCCTTCCCCAAGTTGCTCTTGCCGCGCCATTTGCTGGACGACCCCAGTCCCGCGGTTCGCCTGCAGGCCGCTTTCAGCCTGGGTGAATCCGCGGCGGAAGAGCACCAGCAGATGCTGGCGGAACTGCTGATTCGGGACTACCAGGACCCGTTTATCCATGCCGCCGTCATGTCGTCACTTTCTGCTGATAACCTCGATACCGTCTTCGCCGCGGCCAGATCGCGCGGACTGCTCAGCGAGCCCACGCGCGAGTCGCTGTTTGGTATCGCTTTGGGGCTCGGCAGAAAACAACTCATTGCCGCCGCCGGCGACGACCAGTTTCAGCAGCTGCAGGACGAAGGTTACGCAGCGCCATCGATCACCGCGACCGCGGAAATGCTCTTCGCGCTGCAACGACACCGCGTACTGACTGACCTCGTGTCGCCGTCGCGACTGTCACAGGTTGTGGCCCGTGGCCGAGCGGTGGCCTTCGATACAAGTGCGTCACTGGCGGACAGGCAAGCGGCAGTTCGCCTTCTGGCCAGCGCTGCAGTGGCCGATCAAGCGATTCCCACGGACGTCGCCGCACTGTTGACCCCGCAGGTCGACACGGCCCTGCAACTGTCGGTGGTCGATGCCGTCGGCGCGACCGGGGATCAGCGAGTACCGGGGCTGTTGGTTGCGGATTGGCGAGCGCATTCGCCGGCGGTGCGTCAGGCGATACTCGCCAAGCTGCTGGAGCGATCAGCCTGGACGGTTGAACTGCTGGCTCATCTCGAAAAGGGGAAGCTGGCGCTGGCAGATGTGGATACGGTCAGCCGGAATCGACTATTGAGCGACCGGAACGCCAGCGTCCGCAACCGCGCTTCGAAGCTCTTCGCGGGGTCGGATACGGGGAATCGATCCGACGTGGTCGCGGCCTATCAATCCGCGCTGAACTTGGACGCCTCCCCGGCGAACGGCGAGAAGGTGTTTGGCAAGCGTTGTGCCAGCTGCCATCGCATCGGGCAGGCGGGCAACGCTATTGGCCCGGATCTCACGCGTCTGACCAATCGGTCTCCGCAAGCGTTATTGCCATCCATTCTCGATCCCAACCGGGTGGTGGAGCCGAAGTACCTCAACTACGCCGTGGTCCTGAACGACGGCAGGGTGTTGAACGGCATGATCCTGCGGGAAACCAGTACCAGCATCACGCTGGCCGACCCGCAGGGGAAGGAGCATTCCCTGGTCCGCTCGGAAATTGAAGAGCTGGCCAGCACGGAGAAATCCCTCATGCCGGAAGGTGTCGAAAAGGATTTGTCGCCGCAGGATCTGGCCGACGTCATGGCCTTCATCCAGGCCGCTCGGTGAACGCCTTGGCCGATTCTGACGAAGATGCGTCCCGCATCAGCGTATCAACCGTTTTGTTCCCACCTGGAACGCGACGGAATACGTCCAGACTTCTATAATAGAGCTGTTCTCGTAATTTCGGTGGTCTGTCAATGCGTCTTCGTCTTTCCTGCAGTCTGGCTGGGGTCCTGTGGATCTTGAGCGTCGCTGCGCCGGCGTCGCGGGCGGTCCAGTTCGATCGAGATATCCTGCCGCTGTTCGCGGAATACTGTTTCAAGTGCCACGGTCCTGACAAATCGCGGCGGGAAGGGGAGTTGCGATTGGACCGCGGCCGTGACGCCGCCACGCAGGTAGTGGCCGGAAGCCGGTCGCGCAGCAAGTTATTTCAACGCGTCTCGGCGACCGACCCCGATCAACGGATGCCGCCGCCGAGCGAACAGAAACCGTTGTCGGAAGCGCAGATCGAGCTGCTCGGACAGTGGCTCGACGAAGGCGCCCCGTGGAGCAAGCATTGGTCATACGTTCCGCCCAGGCGTCCAGCAGTTCCCCAGGTCAGCAATTCATCTTGGCCCCAGTCGCCTCTGGATCACTTCATTCTCGCCCGCCTGGAAGAGAACGGATACCAGCCGTCCGAACGTGCCGAATGGTTTCGCTTGCTGCGGCGTGTCTCGTTTGACCTGACCGGATTCCCGCCAACGCCGGCCGAGTTGCAGCGATTCCAAAGCGAAGCGTCCACGTTCCACGACCAGGCGGCCTTCACGAAGTATGTCGACCGACTGCTGGCTTCCCCGCGCTACGGCGAACACATGGCCGTCTTCTGGCTGGATGCCGCGCGTTATGCCGACACCCACGGATACCACGCCGATACGCAACGCGACATGTGGCGCTGGCGCGATTGGGTGATCGACGCAATCAACCAGAACATGCCCTTCGATCAGTTCACGCTTGAACAACTTGCGGGCGATTTGCTTCCCAATGCGACGCTCGATCAGGTCATCGCCACCGGCTTCAATCGAAACCACATGATCAACTTCGAAGACGGCACGATTCCCGAAGAGTTTCGGACGGAATACGTGGTTGACCGCGTCACGACGACCGCGACCGTGTGGCTTGGGCAAACCGCTCAATGCGCTCGCTGCCATGACCACAAGTATGATCCGCTCACGCAGCGAGACTTCTACCAGCTGTACGCATTCTTCAACAATGTTCCCGAACAGGGGCTGGATGGCCGAGACGGCAATGCGGTTCCCTTTGTTGACGCGCCCACGCCGTTGCAAGTGTATCAGATCCAGCGGCTGGAACAGCAGGCCTGTCGGCTGCGAGACCAGATCGAAATGCAGATCGCCGCGGCCGCCCCGCGACAGCGTGCGTGGGAACAGGACCTGATTCGCGGCGGAGGTCCGACGCTTCAACCCCTGGCCGACGCGATCCTGCATCATCCGCTCGACGTTGACGAACCGGGACGAATTGTGGGAACGGCACAATGGCTGCCCGGGAAGTTTGGCAAAGCACTGTTGTTCGGCGGCAGTACGTTTGTCGAAATCGACGACGTCGCCGCGTTCGACCATACCGATCCGTTTTCGTTCGGCGCCTGGGTCTTTCCCACGACTCGGGATCGCGCCGCCGTCCTGTCTCGCATGGACGACCAACAACGCGGCTACAGTTTGCTGCTAGATGATGGTTCTCTCCACGTGCAAATCGCCCATGCCGAGGATGCGGCGCTCCGCGTGAAGGCAGCAAGCAAGATGCCGCTGCGCAGCTGGCAACACGTTCTGGTCACCTACGACAGTTCCGGCCGAGCCAGCGGTGTGCATATGTTCGTGAACGGCCAGGAGCAGGCGATAATCGTGGAACAGGACAACCTGGCCGGCTCGATTCGGACAGACCAGCCGCTGCGCATCGGGCAGCGCCATTCCGATGCCGCTTTTCGCGGCATGATCGACGACGTTCGTCTGTTCGATCGCCAGCTCTCCGCGGCGGAGGCGGGTTTGTTGTCGGGCAGTAATCCGCTTCACGAGATTGCTCGGATTCCCATCGATCAACGATCGCAGCCGCAGCGAGAATTGCTGCAGACCTATTACCTGCGAACGCACGATGCGCGGTACGTTGCCTTGCAGCGGCAATTACGTCGAGTGGAACAGGAGTTGCGAGAATTCCCGTCCCGAATTTCGACGACAATGATCATGCGCGAAATGGAGACGCCGCGCGAGACGTTCGTGCTGCGTCGCGGCGACTATCGCTTTCCCACGGAACGCGTGCAGGCCGATGTGCCCGCCTTCTTGCCGTCGCTACCGGCAGGTGCACCGCGCAATCGCCTGGGGCTGGCACGCTGGCTGGTCGATCCGGGAAATCCGCTGACGGCGCGCGTGACGGTGAATCGCATGTGGCAACACTTCTTCGGTGCCGGATTGGTAGCGACGCCCGAGGACTTCGGCACGCGGGGAGCGCAGCCGTCGCATCCCGACTTGCTCGATTGGCTGGCCACGGAATTCATGCGCAGTGGCTGGAACGTCAAGTACATGCATCGCTTGATCGTCACCAGCGCGACCTACCAGCAGGCGTCACGACAGCCGCCGGTTCATCCGCCATCGCCGCGGAGTCAGGAAATCGCCGCGCTCTACGGACGCTTCCCCCGTCAGCCCCTGCATGCGGAAGCGATTCGCGATAGTGTCCTCTTGGTCAGCGGACTGTTGGATGGTCGTCTGGGTGGGAAGAGCGTTTTTCCCTATCAGCCGCCTGGGCTGTGGTCCGACGTGGCTTATGCCACCGAGTATTCCGCGCAAACCTATCTTCCCAGTATCGGTGGGGATCGATACCGCCGAAGTCTCTATACATTTTGGAAACGAAGCGTCCCCGCTCCCGCTCAGGAAATCCTGAACGCGCCGAATCGGGAAACCTGCACGGTGCGGCGCGCAACGAACTCGACGTCGCTGCAGGCACTAGTGTTGATGAACGAGCCCACGTTTATCGAGGCCAGTTGCCGATTGGCAAAAAGCGTCACCGCCACCGCGGGCAGTTGCTTTGACGAGCAACTGCGTTTTACGTTCGAACGTCTGTTTGCACGACTGCCGGCCAAGTCAGAGACCGCAATCCTCAAGCAACTGTGGGAAGAGAATTGGAAGGAATACCGGCAGGATCCCGCCGCCGCCGCCAGTTTGTTGGAGTTTGGAAAGGTGACCCCAGGTAGTGCGCCGGTCGACGCGGAACAAGCGGCCTGGGCAAGCCTGATTCAAACGCTGTTCACGCTCGATGAATTCGTCATGAAACAATAGGCAGCCATGGACACACGAACATCGAAATTGCTCGATCGCCGGCAGTGGCTGGCTCGCAGCGGCGGAGGGCTCGGCGCGGCGGCACTGGCGTCGCTGTTAAATCCAGATGTGCTGGGCACAACCACGACGAACCAGCAGCGGGCAAAACGAGTCGTCTTCTTGTGCCAGTCCGGCGCGCCATCGCAAATTGACTTGTTCGATCCGAAACCGCTGGTCAAGGCCCGGCATGGGCAGGAGTTACCCGAGTCGATTCGGATGGGCCAGCGTTTGACAACGATGACTTCGTCGCAGGACGAGTTACCGCTGACCGCGTCGCCCTACTCGTTTCACACATACGGAGAATCGGGCGCGGAACTCAGCGAACTGCTGCCGTTCACGGCCAAAGTTGCCGACGACTTGTGTATCGTACGCTCCCTGCATACGGAAGCCATCAATCATGATCCGGCCATTACCTTGTTGCAAACGGGAAGCCAGCAGCCAGGACGGCCCAGTATGGGTTCCTGGCTGAGCTATGGATTGGGTGGTGAAAACGAAAACTTGCCCACTTTCGTCGTCTTTCTCTCTGGCGGGCAGTCGGGAGATCAACCGCTGTTTGGCCGACTCTGGGGCTCCGGCTTTTTGCCGCCGCAACATCAGGGCGTGAAGTTTCGCACCGCGGGTGATCCTGTGCTGTATTTGTCGGATCCACCGGGAATCAGTCGTTCCATGCGGCGCCGGATGATCGCAGCGCAGGCGCAGCTGAATCAATTGCAATACAAACAAGTTGGCGATCCAAAGATCAACGCGCGAATCGCTCAATTCGAACGCGCCTTCCGCATGCAAATCTCCGTCCCGGAAATCACGGACATCTCGGACGAGACCGAACAGACGCTGGAACTGTACGGGCCGGACGTGCGGCAGCCGGGAACCTATGCCGCCAACTGCCTCATGGCCCGGCGGCTGGTGGAACGCGGCACGCGCTTCGTGCAGCTGTATCATCGCGGCTGGGATCATCACAAGAATATTCGAAGGCGCCTTCCCGAAAAGTGCCGGCAAACCGATCAACCCTCCGCCGCGCTGGTCCAGGACTTGAAGCAACGCGGACTCCTGGAAGATACGCTGGTGATCTGGGCAGGTGAATTTGGGCGCACTGTTTATTGCCAGGGCAAGCTGAGCGACACGGACTACGGTCGCGACCATCATCCTCGTTGCTTCAGCATCTGGATGGCGGGTGGAAGAACCCGAGCGGGAATTACCTACGGCAAGACGGACGAGTATTCGTACAACATCGTGGAAAACCCGGTCCACATTCACGACCTGCACGCGACGATTTTGCACTGCCTCGGGATCGACCACGAACAACTCACCTACCGCCATCAAGGCCGCGACTATCGACTCACCGACATCGCCGGAACCGTCGTCCACGACATCCTTACGTAGGGCACGCTCCGCGTGCCGCAAGAGGTTGGTAGACTGGTACTACAGCGCAGCGTTAACGGGAGCGAAACGGGGACTGGCTCCATCGTCGTGAAGGTTCATCCCGGAAAGCCGGTTGGATCGGTGGTGCCTGTCCCCCTTTCGCGGCACAATCTCGCTTATGGCTAGCGCAGAAGTGGACAGCGCGGCGGACGCGACGTTACTGTGCAGCCGGTAACCGTTTGTGTCACCGAACCAGTCCTGTTTTTTTCGCGACCATGCGGCGTAGTACTTGAGAATTCCCATTCCATTTCGCCAATCTGCATGACTGAGAATCCTTACGAACCGCCGAAATCTCAGACCCGATTGAGGTACGCTGAGTCACGGTTAAAAAAGCAAGCAAGGCTTTCGCTTCGACTTGCAGCAACGATCCTCTTCCTGCCGGCGATCTACAACTACTGGGAATTTGACGCGCAGGAGGTGTCTCCGCTTCCCGATGATCTGGCGAAACTCTGCCGCGCGGTCAACATCCTGGGCATCGCCGTCAGCGCCGTGGTGATTTGGTTCTTGGGCCTGCCCGTGCTCGAAGCGCTGGCGAGGTTGCTTCGCGCTCTATTTGCCAGCGCCACCGATCGCAGTACCTGGGAAGATGTTCTTTATCAATCGATGCCTCGGATGATCTACCTTGCGGTTCCCGGCGCGGCCCTCTGGACGTTTTGGGTGTTTGCAATCTACCAACGGGACAGCGATTTCCATACAATTTCGTGGGCGGTCGGCATCCCCGCTCACTTGTTGGCAGCCTGCTGGTACGTGCCGTTGTTGCATCGCTGGTATCGATTGGCCCAAACACGAGGCCAATAAGAGGACGCGGGGTCATTCTTGCATGGCACGTGCAGCGTGATATCATGACTCAACCACTCGTCACATCCACCCGTTCGTTACTCTGTTGTGGGGCTACACGGTGACATGGGAAAAAAGGCACCGAAAGAATGGAAAGATGACATCGTCGGTTTCAAACGACTGTCGTTCTGGTATGGCAACTTCTCATCGCGGGGCGACCTGGAGTCGTACTTTGAAAGCTTCCGCAAGCAAGTTGGGCTGCCCGACAAGCGCCAGGTACGTTCGAACGCTCAACTGGTGTTCGGCCGCAATGCCAGCCTCGAGGATCTGATTGCTGAAATCCCCGGTTCATCCTTCTTCGGCCCCAAAATTCAGGCCGAACTCGACAAACAGGAAGTCGGCCCCTTCAACTCGGCGATTTTGCTGGACTATTGGAGGCCGCCGGATGAAACGAAACTCTACCATTCACGGAAACTGAAACATCTGGGTTTCGTGCCGGTGCGGTGGAAGGCGCGACCCATTGCCGAAAAACAGCGAGCGAACCGCAGGAACCGGCATGCCGACTACCACTCGGTGAGGCTCTGCAACCTCCAAACACTCCGATCTCTCAAGGGCTTCTTTCACTTTCCAACGATCGCGAAAATGCCTGACAGCAGGTTCTACAAGCTAACGCAGCCCGGTTTCTACTTTGAAGAAGAGCTAACATCCCTGAACTTCTTTGATGATCACTCGGAACGCCCGGTGAGAGATGTCATGCGAACTTCACCGAAGCATTCCCAACACAGTCCGAAGGAAATCGAAGCGATCGTGAAGCTCTGCGAAGCGGCAGGGCATTCGACCACGAAGGCCGTGTTTGTCGCGTCGGGATATAACCATGACGAGACAATCGCCCACGGATCCGCGTTGGGGCGCACGGAGATTCCGGAGTGCCAATACGTGGGCAGTTTCAAGTTGAGCAACAAGGACCGAAAGAAGAAGCGATCGTAAGACCGCAACATGGGTGGCCCACTGTCTTGGGAAATCAACGCGCACGTGGCCGGGAGAAGGCCGGACCACTCTGGTTGTTCGGTAAAGCATAATGCGTCCGTTTCTGCTTTCTGCTTTCTGCGCAGAATACTGAGGAAAAGAATGAACGCAAGAAACGGAGCCACCTACCAAGTTCCGGAAAAACAAAAGAACTGGGTGAATTCCCTGATTTTCTCCTTGCGAACGGGCACGCTAAACGACTATGAACACTGGGGCCGCGTGTCGTGAGTATTTCAAATGGAACATCAACCGTGGCGACGCCGTTATGTCACTGTTTCGTCATGCCGACAAACTTGGGCGGCAGAGAATTGTCTCACTGTATTTTCTCCTAACGGCAACAGCTTACCATGTGGATTCATGCAACTTGCTTCCTTGACTTCAACATTCCGGTTGCAACTCCATTCTTGTTTATGCTGCGACCGCGCAGCGGATGGCAGCAGTGGGTTGGCCGAGAAGAGTACGTTTTGACGCCCAGCGTAACTGCGGTCGAGTTCACCGACCCTTTCGGCAATCTCTGTCAACGGTTGGTAGCGCCCGCTGGGCGCTTCTCAGTCCATACGTCCGTTGATGTCGAATCCGCCGATGCCTCCGATACGGCTCCAGGATCACCCTTTATTGAGGTGCAGCAGTTGCCTGACGAAACGCTGCCCTACCTGCTGCCTAGTCGTTATTGTGAATCCGATCGATTCAGCCAGATGGCGGCGTCGATTGCTGCGGGCTGGGCGCCTGGGTACGATCAATGCACAGCAATTGTCGAGTACATTCGCCAGACGACACAATACACGCCTGGGGCGGGCCAGCAAATTGTGAGTGCATGCGAAGTCAATACGAAGCGGCAAGCTGTCTGCCGCGATATGGCACATTTGGGCATTGCCTGTTGTCGCGCACTTTCGATTCCGGCGCGCATGGTCGTCGGTTACTTCGAGAAGCTGCAGCCAATGGATTTACACGCCTGGTTCGAGGCCTATGTCGGCGGGCGGTGGTACACGTTCGATCCAACACAAGACGACCTGCAAGGTGGACGCGTGGCGATCGCATACGGTCGGGATGCAGCGGACGTCGCCATCTACACGCAATTCGGGGATCCGGTTGAGTTGCTTCGCATGGACGTCAGTGTCGAACGAATCTCTGCACCTCGTTAGTGCGTATGTCGGACCAATAAGGGACCAATAAGGGGACGGGGGTCATTCTTGCATCTCATTAACAATTGCTAATCTTTAGTCCTTGTCAGGAGTTCTTCACGCCCACACGAATACCCGTCCCAGAATCCCGAGTACCACGGTTCAAAGAAGCCACCGATGCGATAGACATCGGCCTTATTCTCAAAGAGCGAATAAGGGGACAATCTAATTATCTTCACAATGTCTCCGTTCTGGGCACCGTGCACGGGCGTTGGGCTACTATCGCCACGACGGCGCCGGCGTGGCGGGTGATCAAGAGGGTTGCGCAGTCCTCTCCGGTACTGTGTAACTCTTTTTGCAGTGACAGGGGATCGATATCGACGCCGCGTTTCTTGACTTCCAGACGACTGATGTTGCGCGAGCGCATGAGGCTTTTCACGCGTTTGCGGTCAAATGGCAAGACCTCCATGACCTCGAATCGTGACAGCAGCGGTTCGTCAAGAGCCTGGTCGCCGGTCAGGTAGGCGATGTCCCGCTCCACCGCAAGCAATCCGTATCGTGCCGCCAGGCTGCCGCTGAGCCGGGCGGCGATGACGGTTGCCTGGGGTTCGTAGACGTATCGACCTATTGAGGCGGCGACTTCGATTGCTTGAAAAGGATCGCCAACAAAAGTGGCAGGAGACGCGCCATCGCTGAAAACGATGGTGGCGCAGTGGCAGCCGGGATGGCGAGCCAGCGAACCGAACCAGGCAACCTGCTGACGGCATTCGCCACGGCTGCCGATCCATTCCGATTCAACGTGTGGTCGCCATGGTTCGGGAATCCTGGTTGCCGGAGCCAGTTTGATCGCCGCGTGGGGATTCGCGGCCAGCAGTGCGTTGATGTCATCCAGTGACGGGGCAAAGGATTCGATCCGTGTTGTGCGCCGCCCACTGGACCGGCGATCCGGGTCGATATGCCAGGCCGCTGTGTCCGTGACCTGAGACGGCCGTGCCGATTCGTGGAGAACTGTGGCCTCCGGACAGTTGTGTCGGGCAAATAGCGTGCAGACTTCGTCGGCATCCACAGCGGTACAAGGCCCGCGGGTTACCAGCGCGGCCAGGTCGCCGCCGATTCCGCAACACAGGTCGGCCGCAGGTTGCTGCGGTGGAAAGCGGCTTGCTTTATAGGCAGCGATCCATTGATCGGTCGCTTGTTCCATACCGCGACGCGTGAAGAACATGCGTTCGACTTGTGAAAACTTTTCCCGCGCTGACTCGCGGAGCGCTACTTGCTCCAGAATCAAGTGCGTTTGAGCAGCCGTTAAATGCCGGCGCAGTTGCTTGATCAGCGTGGCGAGGTTGGCGTCTTGACGACTTGCCTGGTCGAGCCAGGGGATCGCGTCCTGGGATACCAGCCATGAATAGTCAGCCAGTGCGGGCATTTAACCGGGCGTTGCGAGAACGGGTCTGTTCCATTACGAAGTCATGCGATGCGTTGGCATCGGTCTGCCGGGGCGAAATCGCTGCATCCCTCGAATGTCATGTATCAGGTTGCAGCGGGCAGCAACGGTCTGGACGGTGTGACGCACGAGTTCCTCGAGTCTTTCAGGATCCGTGGCCACACGGGCGTTGATGATGAACTCCGCCGACTTCGCTTTCACACCGGATTCCAGAGACAATTCCGCGTCCGTCTCGGAGTCCACTAGATTCGCGATGCCGGTCGCTTCACCAATCTGGCCGAGGACTTTCAGGTGCGCCGGTTCGGCATCGGCGGCGCGCAGGGTTTGGGCCAATTCGGATACGAGTTGCACCAGGACGTTGTCGAGTTCGAAGTTGTGATCGGCAGAACTCAAATCCAGCTGGCAATTCAACCATCCTAGTTCCGCTTCCCCCTCCGCATAGACATCGTAGTCCACCTCCATGAACGTGGCGTGCCGCGATGATTCGTCGGCCACGGCGGCCACGAGTTCGCCGAAGGCGTCTCCTTGTTTGGAACTGATTGCCAGAACCTGCTTGTCCGGAAACCGCTCGCCGATCAAGGCGACCAGTTCGTTCGTTTCGTCCGCGGTCAGCTTGTCGATCTTGTTCACGGCAACGACGTCCGCCTCTTCGATCTGCTTGAGGAAAATGTATTCCGCTTTTGGCGAGAAGCCACCGCGTTGTTCGTTCCTCAAGATCTTGCGGCCGTGCTCCGGTTTCAGCAGCACTGCCAGCGGCCCAATGGTGAACTGATCGGCGTAGAGGTGCCGGAGCGGTTCTATCACGGTCGCCACCAGATCCGTACAGCTGCCGACCGGTTCGGCGATAATGATGTCGGGAATCTCGTCCGCCGAAAGCGAGTTGGCCGTTGTCACCAGATCGTCGAACTTGCAGCAAAAGCAGGCGCCGGGAACCTCGCCGACGCGAAAGCCCTGGGCCCGCAGGGACTGGGTGTCGACCAGGTTGTAAGCCTGGTCGTTGGTGACGAGCCCCACGTTGAGACCCTGGTCGATGTAGTGCTGAGCCAGGCGGGCAATCGTTGTGGTCTTTCCCGCGCCTAGAAAGCCGCCGATCATGATGAAGCGTACTGGTTTCATGGGATCTCGCGATGTTTGACAATCGAGAATCGGTGAGACTGAATTATAGTCGTAATTGCCGCGAGAATCAGTTGGGCGATTGGGATTCCCCGACCACAACTGCAGCGTATTTCACTTGCCAACCGCGGGGACGAACTTTGTCAGCGGTATCGTTGCCAGATAGATGGCCGTGCGGCCCTCGTGGCTGGAGTAGTAGACAACCCAGAGCGCCTCTTCGTGCAGCAACAAACCGGGATAACTCGTATCGCCGGCACTCGGTAGTGTGACGACTCGAGTGAAGGTACCGTCAAGTGCCAATCGGCCGACGACGGTGTGCGTTGGTTTGTCGTACGCGCGACTCCCCAGAACCCACTCGCCGTTGGGCAAACGCAGCATGTTGGGACCGCCGAGTTTGTGGTTTACCGTGACCCATTTCCAATCGGTGAACGGCGCGACGGCTCGTCCCAAATGCCCTCGTGGCTGGCCATCCTCGTTCCGAACCACAACCAGCATTTCGCCTGCCGGAGTGAAGCGAACGGTCGATTCGTTCGGCTTGCCGGGAATGTTCAGCGTGCTAACCAGATCGTAGCGAATGCCGTCGCGGGTCTTGACCAAATGCAAGCCCCACGGCGTCTTCCCCGGCTGGTAGACGACGCCATAGCCGATTCCGTCGTGCCAGGTCACGCGCCACAGCCAGTCGGTATCGTGCACGATCGCCGGCTCCATTTCGAC
>CALBSZ010000432.1 GCA_937967665.1 uncultured Planctomycetaceae bacterium | reverse complement strand
CGAAAGGATGTTGCTTGCAGGTTGAAACATGGCCATTCCGGTCGAAATCAAAGTCTCTTCAATCATCTAGCCCAGACCCCCATACGTCAAGTCTGGTTTTTCTCAGTTCTGGCAAGCCTATTCCGGCTCGCGCTACCTTCTTGAAAGTTTCTCCCGATACTCAGTTGACATTTGCCGCAGCCATCGTGTCGTCAACTCGACACTCCGCAGCGGTGCGACTCTCATAAACCATGAAGTTTACGTCATCCCAATCGGCGCTCGGCAACTCGCACGACTTGCCGAGCCAATCACAGTCGTGGAATGCATTGGGTTCTTTCGTCGGATGCATATAGATGATCCGCATGCGGCGCGGTGCTCGTATCAGCGACTCGGCTATCTGTTGTTGGACCGCGGATAGTACGTTTCCGGTGAATGGATTAAATACAAGAATCATGGTCACATCGTCGGGCACTTCATAATCCGCCGCATCGGCCGTGACGATCTCGACATTGGTACAATTCAATTTACGTGTGGCTCGCCGGACGTTGTCCTTGGCTAACTCACTCAACTCCGCCGACAACTCAACGCCGATGACGCGCCCGAACGGATACGTTGCTGCCGTCACTACCGCCCGGCCTTTTCCGCAGCCGTAATCGAGAAAGACGTCGTCGATGTCAGGTTGCAGGTGGTTGAACGCAATGTCCAGGCAGCGGTAATTGAGCGCTTGGTAGGCGACGCAATCTTGCGCGTGTCCAAGTACGTCGGCTTCAATGTATCCCGCCGTGCGAATCCCCAACTTCCAGTCACGGTAGGTCTCACGGATGCGATAGCAGTATAGTTCGATCGCTCCAATCAAACCGTAGCGACGCAGGTTATCAACAAAGTTCCGTGTCTTAGAGACTGTCTTCAAATTCTATGGCGACGGATTTGGAATCCGATGCAATCCGGTGCTAGCGTTGTTTTTCCCGGCATTTCGCAGCTCCGCATTCATCCGAGTGCTATCGCATTCGAGCGATTTCCAATTTGAAGACAGTCTCTTAACCAGCGGCTTCAATGCGTGGCTCTTCCATCCCATATCGTCTCGCTCCTGTATGTTACTTCTTGTTCTTGTCATTCCTCGCCCAGCACGCCTGGAACGAGGCGAATGATTGTGTCGATCACGACCAAGGCCGACATCTCACCGCCATGGAGGACGAAATCACCGGCGGAGATATCATCCGGCTGAAGCTCATCGCAAACGCGCCGGTCAAAACCAGCAAACCCGAAAAGACATCCGGAAACAACGCCAACACGTCGAATCGCATAGTTATCTCCACCTGTCCGTCACCGTCCCAGGCCAACAACTGCGTTCCCAAGGGGGCATGGTACGTGTCGCTGGCCTGAGTCGATGACGACAAGTCAATGCTCACCTAATGACAACTTGGACAACTTCCTCCAGATGCCGGTGCGTTGGATGTCGACCGGGAACTGCGCGTGGACTGGCAGCCCGCCGTGGCAAGCACACATATCAGCACGAGACAAGCGATCCAGCGGATGTTCTTTATGGACATGACTTCACCTTTCTTCGGTTCTAAGAGTTCTGTTAGTGATTGGTTGAACTACCCGTCGATACGCGCCAGGTAGTGACTTGGATTCTGCCGAACCCGATCGACGCAGCCGGCACAACAAACGAACAACTGCCGTCCGTTGATAACGAGCTTGGTAGGCGGTCCATGACTACCCAAAGGCTGGTTCATTACGGGGCAGGTCTGCTGTGCGCGGATGGCCGGGTTACTCGGTCGACAATGACGCGAGGCGCTGGATACGCGCCGCGCTGCTGTATTGCGATTCGCCCTTGGGACGGTTGCTGCAAAGCCGGCAATCTGCTGACACGAGTGTCCTCGGGTCGGCGTGATATCGCGAACCGCTGCTCGAATCGGGCAGTCTTTGTCAAAATGCCCGGCACGTCACGCAAGTCGAACCGCACATCCATGTCGCCATCGCGAACGCGTGTCAGATCGACCTGAGCGATCAGATGGTCTTGTCCGTTTCCTGCCGGGACGTATTGCAACGGATACCGGAACTCGCGACCCGTGCTGCGAACGCGCATCACGACGTCACCTTGTACGGCGCGAGCCGCCAGCGGATAGCGAAACATGTCGTAGAGGTACACGCGAGTTTCCTGTGGACCGTATACCACCTCGTAATAGTTGCCGAACTTCGATAGCTGCCCACCATGGGGTGCCTCAAACGGCGGATCGTTCACCTGTCGCTTGGCAGCGCCTTGCCCGCTGTGACAGTCGACGTCACCAGGCTGTGCTGCACCCTTGGAGGCGTCTGATCCGCCACCGCAGCAGGAACCAGCCAGGACGTCGCTGGCCGTGACGCCACTGATCAACAGTGTCGTGGCCAAAGCAGCGGCCATGCTGAGGATAGCGTTTCTTCTCGGTTGCATTTTGGTTCTCCTCTGTTTCAGTTAGTGGACTGGAAAACGGCAAGTGGGTCTCCGGCAGCGACTGGACAGGGCCTGCACCTAAGCGGCGCGAGCGACCTCCGGTAGGGCCGGACCTCTTGCTTCCTCCCACGTTTCCTGATCCTCAGATGTGTCGATGCGGCACTCGACTCTATGCTCGATCTCGACCATCAGGCGTAGCAAGTCGCCCGCGTACTCGATCACTTCGTCGACGCCGAGCAGCTCCTTCCACTCGGCGTGCTCGGCCCGCCACCGCGCGCCGTAGAGCCACACCTCGCGTCTGGGTGATTGTCGCTTCATGCGGCGAGCGACGAGCCAGCCGTTCGAGCGAGGCATGGCATCGTTGATAAGAACGAGGTCTGGGGCGAACTGCTCCGCGAAGTTTTCCGCCTCATCCGCTTTATCGACGCGGCGAACACACAGCCCCGCGTCCGTGAGCACTCCCCGGAGGGCGGCGTAGACTTCGTCTCGGTACTCGACGACGAGTACGCGATGGACGGCCGTGAGGTTTCGCGTTTCCGTATTCCAATCTGTTGCCTGAGCGAACGTAAACATCGTGAATCTCCAGTCTTGATATTGGGTGCTTGAATCGCTAACGGTGCGGTTGCCAACCACGCAACCACGCATCCACAGCCGCAGCAAGGTGGCGCGGGCTGCTCGCAGGACAATTCCCAAGGCGCAACGAAAACGCTGCGGAAGCCATGGGACGCGAGGACGGGAAGGAGAGATCAGCGGCTATCGCACGCTCGGCGAACGAGCCAGCACGATTGGCGCGCACCTTCCCTTAGAGGGCTCGATCAGAGTGCAAATCGAGACAAAGCGATGCAGCGATCAAGACTCGTCGCGGCGATCGAATCGCTCGGCGACGACCCAGCCGGCCGAACCGGTGGCATGAAAACAACTTCACCTGTGGCGGCGTCTGCAGACAGCGACGCTGTGAGTTGCTCGGACGACGACTGGTCCGGCGACAATGGTTCCGCCGGCGGTAACTTCTGGGAGTCACTCATGTCACAGGTGCAAAACGGGCCGCATTGGCACGATCCGTCGCCCTTTTCTGAACAGCAACAACCGTTTGTACTGGCGGTCTTAGAACAGCAAGTTGACGAAGTGGTTCTGCAGGCGCTGTCATTTCCGCATCGGCAAATGGCGGCCCCCGTGCAGCGGCACGGGCCGCTGGACTTCTTCGAACAGCACGATGGACGGCTTGCCTGTGAAGCACAGCCGGTAGGCCCCGCGTCGCGCTCCTCCGAGCATCGACAATCGGCCTGATCGCCGCTTTCAAGACCGCTCACACAACCACAAGACGCCGCAGGCAATGACTGCACCGGGATCGCCAAGGCTGCCAGCCATATCAGCGTCCGTGCGGCGATGTTTCTTGTGGTCCACATGTTGAGCAATCCTTTGCCAGGGCGTCCCCAGAGGGAGACGATCCCTGTTCATCCTTCTTATCGACCGAAACCCGCCGTATTGGTGAGGAGATTCCTCGGGAATCCCGTAATCTTTCGATTCGGTTTCCAGATGGAGCCGACGAGAAGGAAATTGGGGGCAGGAGTGTCTACGGACTCACGCCTCGCGTCAAGATGACTTTCCGAGCCCGCCCGCCGCCCACCGGCCGGACGCACTTCGTTATTTGGCGATCAACTGGATTCGCCATCTGGAATGCGAAGTACACCAGTGTCCAATGCTACCAGGATGCATTCGCCCAGAAGTTGCTTGTCATGCGTACTGTCGTATCCCGCGTACCATTCCGAGAGTTTCTCGATTATCCAGCCCTAGAAATACACGGCGACGAATATGTTCATCTCCAGACAGGCGGCACTTCGCTCGGAATACACGGGAAAGAGACTTGGGCCAATCAACTCACCTTTCTCCGCGACGTGAAGAAGCTCGGCGACTCGTGGAGTTGAAAAGTGTGCAACTTCTGAAAGATGGCCGTACAACCGTTTGGATTCCCCCTGCAGAACATTCTGGATATTTGGAACCTTGCCCATGAGTTTTTGAAACGGCTTTGAGTCAAGTTCGTGGAGTCGCGCCAACGATTCGAGTTGCGTGCGCGTAAGTACCAACGCCTCAACCAGGTCTCCGTCGAGAATGTGGTCGCTTATCAGAAAATGAGTGCGAATGA
>CALBSZ010000431.1 GCA_937967665.1 uncultured Planctomycetaceae bacterium | reverse complement strand
CTTTTCCGCGCTGGCGTCGGAAACCTTCTCGACCAGGATTTGATCCAGTTGTGCTTTATTTTCTTCCTTGCGGCGCCCACCGTGAAAGTAAGCCGGCTTACCCACGGATTGACGCATCGTCTTCATCATGGTGCCGAAGAACGTCTGCCCGACAAAGTCATTGAAGGTCTCGCGCAGTTCCGATTCCGATTTGTGCGCTGACGGCCGGGCCGTCAGCGGATGCGGCGCCGCAGGTTGCTGGAGAAGTTCGGGGTTTGCATTCGCGGCGCTGATCGTATTCACGGGAGTACTCTTTCAAAAGAGAAATGCGGACGGAGGCGAACGTGGTGGTGACGATTTCTATTGGACAATGACGCGGCCGTACAGGTCCCCGCTCTTTTCCAGACTCTTGATGACTTCGATAATATCGGTGGTCGGCACTTTCAAGGCGTTCAGCGCGTCCACCAGTGCCTTCAGTTTGGTCGTGGATCGATCGGCGGCGGGATCCAGCGGTACGAACTGACCGCCCGCCGTGCCGCCCGCTTCAATGGTCAAATTCTTGTGAGCGACCGCTACCGGCCCGATTTCCACATTTGAACCGATCACGACCACGCCTTCGCGTTGATTGATCACCACGCGCGCGGTGTTTTCCGGGTTCAAGACGCGTTGGTTCAGCACTTGCGCCACGAACAGTACGGGGGCGTCCAGGTACTTCTCCGGGATGGTGACTTCGATATTCACCTGATCCAGTGGCTTGGAGATTTCGTAGTGCTGTCCGGGTGCGCCGCGAAAGTCCGGGTAGTTGTTGATGATGTCGGAAATATCCTGCGCGGTTTCAAAGTGGGCATGGTTCTCGTTCAGGATCAAGGTGATCTTGCCGTCTTTCACGAACACGTTGTGAAAGCTTTCTTCCAGACGGCAGCCCAGATGAATCTTGCCGGTCGTGGGGCGTGCCGTGTCTTCCAGATGAACCGCGCCTTGGGCAAAGGCGTAAACGCGAGGGTTCCCTGGCTGCGGACCGAGTAGTGGCGTCATCATCAGGAATCCGCCATCCAGGCTCTTGGCACTGATGGCATTGACCGTGCAATCCAGTTTTTCACCCTGACGCGCGCCCGCCGCGGGCACGGTTGCGGTGACGAAGACGAGCGCTACGTTGTTCGCGTCTTTCAAGTCGTCCAGCGAGAGCGTGGAATTGGGGCCCTGCCCGACCGGCATTCCCATGAGCTGCATGGTCCGAGCCAGCGCCTGAATCGTGGGTTTCGCGGCTCCGTCACCCGTTCCCTTCAAGCCAACCACCAGACCCAACCCGTGCAAGGTGTTCTCTTCCTGCCCTTTGACACGGCACAAGTCGCCAATACGGAGCTCGGCAGAAGCCGCGGCACCGGAAGCGAGGACCAGGGCGGCGGCGACAAACGAATTCGTAAGGCTTCGGATCATGGTGACTCACAAAGATTGAAGGATTCTTTCCTGGCTGTGATGTGACAACTGTCTTAGAACGGATGCAACAAGTCGAAAACGCGCAGGAACCAGCCGCGGCGATAACCATCCCGTACATGGCCTCGTTCCCTTTTGCTGATGTTGAGGTCCGCAATATCACGGCTCAAGATGATATTTCCAGGTGCGATGTCGTCCACGCGGCACGTTCCGGTCAGCGATTGCTCCCAGACCTCATCGTTGTTCACGATGGAGCGGTGGGCTTCGAGGATCAGGTTGCCGTTGGGACGGATATCGACGACTTTCGCGGCAATGTCAAATTTCAGCGACTCTGAAGTTTCAATTTCACCTTCAGCGCGGAACAGTTGGGTCAGCGCGCCGGCAATTGTCGGATCTCCATCCGCTTGCGGAGAAGGCTTTACCGATTTCAAACCGTCCAGCATGACCCAGTCGGTCAGCTGCGCGTTGTAGGTGGCGTTCTTGCGGCGCTGCGTCTCCCCTTCACTCAGCATGCGTGCCGAGATATCAACTCGAATCGTGACGATATCGTGAATCCGAATCTCGCGTGGTGGAGGTACTTCCAAATAGGTCCAGCTGCCCGTCTGCACGGTCACCGGCGCGGTCGACGCCGGCAGGTCGCGGGCGTACAGACTGGAATTCTGCGCCCAGACAACGCGTCCCGTCGGCATCAATAGCGTCAGCGTCATCAGAATTTGCATTTTTCGAGCTATCGTCATCAGGCTTCTCTCTTGTCTGGAAATCGTGTCCCTGACCTTCGGCCAAGCAACATGCGTACCGCCATTTGGGCCTCGGCCCGATCTAATCGGTTACCCGGATGGCGCCAGCAAACACCTCTACTTCTCGTGGTCCAGTCACGCGGGCCATGTAGCGTTCCCGGCTATCCAGCGCCTGCACTTCTACGAGGTCTCCGCCGCTCGCATCGTACATGGCTTTCGCATTCGTTTTCACGCGCACGCCGGGAGCCCGCGCGATCACCGTTACGGTCTGGTTGCGCCGGACCAGGATCGGCGCTTGTACATCGCGGTAGTCAATCGTCTTTCCCGCCGCCAGATTTCGAGTTACTTGCTTGCCGACTACGTCGTCCAGGAATAGCAGCGTGCCGGCCGTATGCGTGCGTCGAATTTCCTGAATCTCGACATCTTCGGGACGAATCAACTGGCCACGTTGCAGTGCGCGGACCGCTACCACGGCGCGTGGCGCGGGTTCGGCCGATTCATTCGGAGTCTGCAGCGCAGCTTGAACCACCGGTGGCCCGGTCGCTATCTGGATTTCCACCGCACGCGGGCCCGTGAATCGCACGCTGCGAAGGTTGATCGAGTGCAGGGTGAGGATTTCCTGGATTTCGCGAACCGGGCAGACACGCCGTACGTCCTCGCGCGGCGTCGGGAACAGTTCAATCCCTTCCAATGCAGCTCGACGCCGATCATCCGGATCCATCACGGTCGCCACGTCGCTTAGACGCACAATTCCGGCGGTCACGTCTACCGTCGACTTCAATTGAATCTCGGTCGCCTCCGCGGATAGCGATGACAACTGCACAAGGAGGAACGCAAAGATCGTTTTCTTAATCATGGGCATTCGCATCGGGAGTCGCTTAATATCGTCTGAGGTTGGCGATCAGTTGCAGCACCTGATCTCCCGCCTGCATGGCTTGAGAATTGAGTTCGAACGAGCGCTGCGTGGTAATCAGTTCGATGAGTTCCTTGACAGGTTCCACATTGGAAGCCTCCAACGCATTCTGCCGAATCACGCCGGCGCCGTTCTGGCCGGGAGTGAACGTCTGGAACGCGCCCGAGGCGCCGGTTTCCGCAAACAGCGTTTCTCCTACCTTGAGGAGCCCTTGCGGATTGGGAAATGTAGCGATCTGCAGAGTCGCGACGGAACTCAGCTGCGTTGTATTGGGCACCTTTTCAAACACTTCTCCGCCGGCATTGATCACAATGCCCGTGGCTTCGGTCGAAATCGTAATGGGTGGTTCCAGCACGCGGCCCGTTTGCGCGGAGCCGAGCACGAGTTGCCCGGCGTTGTTGAGCGCGAAGTTGCCATTGCGGGTGAACAGCAGGCCTCCCGTAGACGGATCGGTAATCTGAAAAAAGCCGTTCCCTTCGATCGCCAGATCGAACTGGTTCCCCGTGATCTCAAAGGCACCCTGATTGAAGGTCGACTGCACACTTTGCACCCGCGTTCCGACGCCGACCTTGATTCCGGTGGCCGTAGGATTCTGCTGGGCGTCCTGCGATCCCGGCAAGACCTCGTTGCGATAGAACAGGTCTTCGAAATTGACCCGGTCGCGCTTGAAACCGGCCGTGTTGACATTCGCCAGATTGTTGGCGATCACATCCAGTTTGGTTTCGAGTGCTTGCATGCCGGTAGCGGCAGTATAAAGCGATTGAACGGTCATCGTTTACCCTCGTAGCTGTTGTTGTTCAGTCGTCCTTACGACTGTCGAAGAATTCGTGTGACGAGCGAACCTATCATGCTGTCCTGGTTTTGAATCAGTTTCACATTGGCCTCGTAGGCCCGTTGCGCTTCGATCATTTGCATCATTTCTTCCGCCGGCCGAACGGCCGACGATTCGATGTAGCCGCTCAACACGCGTGTGTCCGGCCCGGCGGGTACGGTTTCTGCGAGCGGCAGGAAGTAGTTCGTGCCGACTTTCACCAGGTCCCCGATGGACTGGGGCTTCACAATGGCCAGCGGAATACGCTCTCCCTGCTGTTCGATGACACCGTTCTCCAGCAGGTGCCAGGGCAGCGTTGAATTGATCGTCACGCCACTCCCGTCGGCTGCCAGGACGCGGTCTCCTTGATGCGTGAGCAGGCGGCCGTCCGAACTGAAATGGAAATTGCCTGAGCGGGTCAGTAGTTCTTTGCCGTCGCGTTCGACCTTAAAAAAGCCTTCACCGTCAATCGCCAGGTCGCTGTCGACGCCCGTGGGCTTCAAGATGCCGTCAGAAAAATCGGTCAACGTGCTGGCGACGGCAACGCCGCCGCCGATATCATTCACGGACTTCGAACCGGCGACTTCCAATCCTTGTTGGATGTCGTGCGAGTGCTCGGCTTGCAGGATTGCAAAGTCGCGTTTGAATCCGGGCGTATCCACATTCGCCAGGTTATTCGTGATTACCTCGAGCCGCTGACTTTGGGCCAGAGCTCCGGCGGCGGAGATATACATTCCGTAGGGCATGATCAGACACCATCCATGTCGCGCCCCCCAGCGTGCCCTGACGGTATGCAAGCGAAGTGCCAAGCGCCGGAAAACTACGCAGCGTGCCTGCTAGCGAGCGGATTTCCTGGGAAAACAGCTGACAACGCATTTGCTTGCTGCCACGCTTACGGCATGACCGCCGGCGATGTCGCAATTCCTGCCGGTCGCAAGCGGCAGGTGTTGCGTGGTAAATGCCTTCGACGCGGCGGCCGCGAAAGTATCCAAGGAACGAGTCAGGAATGACTTCGACTACAGACCGGCAAAGTAGTTGTGCACCGCAATATCGAGGTTCTTGGGCGTGACCTCGCTGGGAAGCTCGTGAAACTGGCAGAAGTTCTTGACGTGCGTCAGCAGGTCACGAGGATGGCAGAAGCGAAACTCGCGTCCCGCGGAAAGGTAGTGTTTGTGGATCAGGTATTCGATCGCCTTCTGCGCGCAGGACAACTCCAATTGCCGGGCGGTGCGTGCCAGGAGGCCGCGGAATTCGCCTTCGCCTGGATTCTTGACTTCGATCTTATGCGGGATCCTGCGCAAAAACGCCTCGTCCACAATATCCTGCGGCCGGAGATTTGTCGCGAACACCAGCATCTGGTCGAAGGGAACCTGCACCTGGCGTCCCGAGGGTAGAGTCAGATAGTCGTAACCTTTTTCGAGCGGAATAATCCAACGATTCAAGAGTTCCTCATTACCGGCGCGCTGCCTGCCAAAGTCATCGACGACGAACGCCCCGCCATTGCTCTTCAACTGCAGCGGCGATTCCACCACGCCGGTCTGGGCGTTGCCGGAAAAGTCGAGTTGTGAAAGCGTCAACTCGCCACCCGCGATCACGGTGGGCCGCCGAATGCGAACCCAGCGCCGATCGTACTTCTGAGATTCCAGCAGGCTGCTGTCGGACGCCAGCGGTGCTTCCGTATGGGTACTCGGATCAAACAACCGAATGATTTCGCCGGTCACCATCAGGGTGCGCGGGATCCACAGGTACGGACTGATGGAACGAATCACCCGCTCCGCGATACTCGTCTTGCCATTGCCTGGTTTGCCGTATAAGAACAAGCCGCGTCCTTGGTTCATTGCCTGCCCCACCTGACTCAAGACCATATCCGGCAGGATGAGGTCGCCCAGTGCTTTCTTCATGTCGGCGAGACGCGGCTGGGATCGTCGAATGGACTGTTCGCGAATTCCGGTAACGTAGTCATCCAAAGAGACCGGTGCGGCGCCGAAATAGGTGGAGTGGGCAAGGTGACGGCGGGATTTCTCCAAACCCCTGTCGCTCAACTCAAAGACATAGTCGCTCATCAACGCCGAGTCCTTGAAGCCCAGTAGCATTTCGCTCTTGAATTCGATCAGCAACGGTTGCAGCCAGCCAAACGGCAGACGCAGTTGCGCGGCAATCTGCCTGCCGGTAGACGGACCGTGACTTAACAAGAACTTCAGCACCAGGGCTTCGATCATCGACTTGGACAGGCCGGCGTCAGCAAGCGACTGCGGCTCCGGCGGCAAGAATGTTGATGGCGTTGCCGACGAATCAGCGCTGCGCGGTCGCATGGTGGGAGGAACAACACCGGGATTCCAAGGCAATTGAGGCGCGGAAATGGTCATAACTTACTCAGGCTCGTACATGTCGAACGAGGACGGTTCTCCATCCCCTTCAGTGAGGGGCAACTGAGCCGTCGCGGATCGAGGCTGAAGGCACCTCGACCGCCATCGTGGCGGCTCTCCCTAAACCGTAGATCACAAAGCAGTTGGCCGCGGTCGGAATGAACGGTGCTGCGGTCGATTTTCTTGCCGTGATCGGTACAGCCGTTAGAATTCGATGTCCGCATTCCAACCTATTCGTCACAGCCCGCAGCCTCGGCCCAGAATGACTCGTGAATCCGAGAATGCCGTGATATAACGGAGGTTTCGCCAAAACTCGGGCAGTGCTGCGAGGCCATTGCCTGACGCATCCGCTCCAGGTCCGTTGTATTGACGGCCTAAGATCCAAACGCCCCATGCGGGTTGCGTGCAGGCTGCTCGCTCCGTGATACGCATTCCTTCGCGTTCGAAAGCATTCGAAATGATCAACGTCCAGAACCTGACGAAATCATACGCTGATCTGCGTCGCGGTGAATTCGTCGCACTCGATTCTATTTCGTTCACGGCGAGTCCCGGAGAAATCTTTGGATTGCTGGGTCCCAACGGCGCCGGCAAGACCTCCGCCCTCCGCATCCTCAGCACCATGTTGCGTCCCAGCCGGGGCACGGTTTCCGTCTGCGGCTTCGACGTCGTCGACGATGCGGAAGAAGTGCGCCGCCGGATCGGCTTTGTTTCCAACAACACGGCGGTCTACGACCGCATGACCGCGTGGGAAATGGTGGAGTACTTCGGCCGCCTCCACGGTTTGCAGCAAGCGGAACTTCAAGATCGCATGCACGCCATCTTTACCCGCCTGCAGATGGACGAGATCCGGGACGTCTTGGGCGCAAAAATGTCGACGGGCATGAAGCAGAAAGTTTCCATCGCCCGAGCCCTGGTGCATGATCCACCCGTGCTGATTTTCGACGAAGCCACCTCGGGGCTGGACGTACTGGTCGCGCGGTCGCTGCTCAAAACGGTTTCCGACCTGCGTGACCACGGCAAGTGCATTATTTTTTCCACCCACATCATGCGTGAAGCCGAACGGCTTTGTGACCACGTGGCCATCATGCATCACGGCAGGATTCTGGCGAATGGTCTGCTGGCCGAACTGCATCAGCAGTACCAGGAAGACGATCTGGAGGAGTTGTTTTTTCAGCTTCTATCACACCACGATGAACTCCCTCTTTCCCCGACTGGCTAACCGGCAATGAAAATGAACTGGGCCAACGTCCGACTTGTCCTGCGTCGCGAAGTCAAGGATCAACTGCGAGATCGCCGGACACTGTTTACCATGCTTGTCCTGCCGCTGCTGCTGTATCCGCTGCTGGGAGCGACATTCGTCCAGATTTCGCAATTCATGCAGGAACATCCCACGCGCATCCGGGTGCTCGGAGCGGCGGACTTGCCGGTGGCTCCGAAACTGCTGGACGGCGAGCGGTTCGATGCGGCTGTCTGCAGCGAGAGCATCAATCGCCTTTTGGAACTGACCATTGACGAAACCGTGCCGGCCGACGTCCAGGCTCGCGGCGTTCGCGAAGTCGCCGAACAGGAAATCCGCGCGGGTAAATTTGATGCCGTGGTTTACGTACCGCCGAGTTTCGGGGAACAATTGGACCGCTTTCGAGAACAACTGGTCGAGTATCGTCAACGAAACGCCACCGAAGATTTCGAACTGCAGGTGCCGGAACCGGAAATCTTCGTCAACTCGGCCAGCGACAAGTCCCGGATCGCCTACGATCGCGTCAACGAAATCCTCCGCGGCTGGCGTGAAGGGATCGTCCGCGAGAATCTCGTGAAAAGTAACATCCCCGCCGCGGCCACCGAGCCTTTCAAGTTGACCGGTATTGACGTGTCCGAGGAAGTTCGCCGCCGCGCGGCAATCTGGTCCAAGATCCTGCCGTTCGTGGTCCTGATCTGGGCGCTGACGGGTGCCTTTCAACCGGCTGTCGACATGTGCGCCGGCGAAAAAGAACGCGGCACCCTGGAAACGCTGCTCTCCAGTCCCGTTCGACGCGTCGAAATTGTCTGGGGCAAAATGCTTACGGTCATGATGTTCAGCCTGGGTACGGCCGTCCTGAATCTGCTCAGCATGGGAGCTACCGGGACGTTCATCATGGGACAAATGGAAAACCTGGCCACCGTTTCGCCCACGATGCAATTCGGACCACCGCCCGTCGCGGCGATGTGCTGGTTATTGCTGGCACTGGTTCCCGCGGCGGCGTTGTTCAGCGCCCTTTCGCTGGCCATCGCCGCGTTCGCGCGCAGTTCCAAGGAAGGGCAGTACTACCTGATGCCGCTGCTGCTGGTGACGCTGCCACTGATGTTGCTGCCAATGCTGCCGGCCGCTGAATTGGATATGGGCACCAGTTTGATGCCCATCACAGGCCTGATGCTGTTGCTGCCAACCCCGATGGCAGCCCAGTACGCGGAAGCCGGGCTGTACGCGCTGCCCGTGGTCGGCGTCACGATGCTTGGCTGCCTGCTGTCGATACGCTGGGCGATCGATCAGTTCAACAACGAATCGGTCTTGTTCCGAGAAAGCGAACAGTGGTCACTGCGACTCTGGTTCCAACACGTCCTGAAAACGCGTCAGGCAACGCCGACGTTTGCCGCGGCGATGCTCTGCGGCATCCTGATTCTGCTGATTCGCTTCTTCGGCGGATTCGTTTTCCCCACTGTCACGTCATGGGGGCAAATGGCGTGGGTCACGACGTTCAGTCAGCTTGTCATGATCGTTGTGCCCGCCGTGGGACTCACCTACCTGTTGACGCGCAGCCCGCGTCAAACCTTGTTGCTCGCCATGCCCAAGCCGCTGTCCCTTCCGGCAGCCGTCCTGCTGGCGATCTTCCTGCACCCGGCGTTCTTGTGGATGGGCGAGGGCATCAAGCACGTGTATCCCATCAGCGAAGACGCGCTGACACAACTCGAACCACTCTCCGCCGCCTTGGCCAGTGCCTCACTGTGGTCCGTGCTGCTGGTCATCGCCGTCGTGCCCGCCATCTGCGAGGAACTGGCGTTTCGGGGCTTCATCCTGTCGGGACTGCGCAGTGCGGGCCATCGCTGGCGAGCGCTCGTGATTAGCAGCTTCTTGTTTGGTATTACCCACAGCATCCTGCAGCAGTCCATTTCGGCATTTGTCGTGGGCCTGGTCATCGGCTACATCGCCATGCAGACCGGCAGTATCCTGCCGGGAATGCTCTACCATTTCACCCACAACGCGCTGGCCGTGCTGTTGAGTCGCCTTACGCCAGAACATCTGGGCGAGTACCCTTTTCTGCGAGCCTTTTTCCGAGCGGCCGCGGACGGCCAGGCAATTCTTTACGACTGGGGAACCGTGTTCCTGTCGGCGGCCGCTGCCGCCATCTTGCTGTACTGGCTGAGGTCGCATCAGCCGCGTCCCGCGGTCGCGACGCAGCCCGAATCACACGCCGCCGTCCAGGTAACGTAATTCAAAGCCTGCACTCCCCGTATTCAGCAACGGTGTCCATGCGGTACACTGTTCGGTCAGCGCCGCCTTGCCGCGAACCTGCACCCCGACGTTTTGTTTGACCCCGCAGCCGCAGGCGACGGCGCGTTGCCGCGAACCGGCCTGGCGACGTTTTGTTTAACCCGCAGCCGCAGGCGACGGCGCGTTTCCTATGGCAGCGACAGGGCAATCGGTCACGATGTCGATTGATCCTGGGCAATTTGGAACACCACTGGCGAGATAGATTGTGGCAAACATTTTCCACGAATTGATGTCCGTCATCGAAGACCGCAAGCGGAACCCTCCGGCGCGATCCTATACGACCAAACTATTTGAGGGCGGTGTCGAAAAGATCGGAGCGAAAATCACGGAAGAAGCCGCGGAAGTGATCGAAGCGGCGGCCGAATCCGGAGCGGAGGGGAGAACACACCTCGTTCACGAAGCCGCCGATTTGATGTACCATCTTTTCGTCATGCTGGGACATAGGGACATCTCGCTTGTCGAAGTCGAAACAGAACTGGCCGGCCGCTTTGGGATCAGCGGTCTGGACGAAAAAGAATCGCGAACCCGCAAACCATAGGCATGAGCGCCCGCAGTCCGTTCTCCCTGACGCCCCATGCCGTCGCTCCCTGACATTCACCGCATCATGACACTACGACTCGGTATTCCCAGCAAAGGCCGATTGGCCGAACTCGCCACGGAACTCTTGAATCAGGCGGGTTTGAGTTTCCGCCAGCAGAATCGCAGCCTGTTCGCCAAGGTCAGCGAGATGCCGGTGGAAGTCACTTTTCTCCGCACCGACGATATCCCCGTCCTCTGCGCGGAAGGCGCCATCGACATGGGAATCACCGGCGGCGACCTGATCGAAGAAGCCGGCGTGGATGTGATGACTCGACTGCCTTTGGGGGTCGGCAAGTGCCGGCTGGCATTGTGTGTCCCGGAGGCGTCCCAGATCCACTCGCCTACCGACTTGCACGAATGCCGCGTCGCCACCAGCTTTCCGCGAGTAACCGATCGCTACCTGAAATCACACGACGCTCAGGTGCATCTGGTCGCCGTGACCGGATCAGTCGAGATCATGATTTCGTTGGGGATCGCCGACGCCATCGTCGATCTGGTCGAAACGGGCAGCACGCTGGCCGCCAATAAGCTGCGGATCATGGCCGAGATCGGCAAGTACGAAACGCTGCTCATCCAGAATCCACAACGGCGGGAAGCAGAAACGGCCGACCGCATCGTGCGCCGTCTGGAAGGCGTCGTCATCGCGCGCAGCTATTCGCTGCTGGAATACAACATCCCACGAGTGAAACTGGCGGACGCCGAAAAGCTGGCGCCGGGATACAATTCGCCCACCGTCAATTCCCTGGAAGACCCGGACTGGTGCGCCGTGCAAGTCATGGTACCGAAAAAAGACGTCATTCAGGTCATGGAAGAGCTCGAATTCCTAGGCGCTTCGGCCATTTTGCAGACGCACATCGCGAATTGCCGTCTGTAGAGGCCGTGGGCACCACTGTTTTCTTCCGTTCGCTTCGTGGGCCCATCAGGTTCATACCGGCAATCTCGGAACTTCTCTGCTAGTCGCAACGTCTTGTTGATGAGATAAAGGGTTTCCTACACCGTGGCGCCAACCCCGAAATTCAAGAAAAATTGTCATGAAAAAGTCCCTGCAGTTCCTGTCCGTCGTGCTCTTGCTGATTCTCGTCCCCGTGCTGGCCGACGAAGCCGCTCGGGAAGAACATTGGAAGAAGGTCGAAGACGCCATGAAAAAGGGCCTGCCGAAAACGGCCATCGAGCACTTGGATCCGATCATCACCAGCGCCCTGGCGGATAAGGATTATCCCGAGGCCATCAAGGCAATTGGCCAGAAGATCGCACTGGAAGGGAACATTCAGGGCAACAAGCCCGAGGAGCGTGTCGCG
>CALBSZ010000430.1 GCA_937967665.1 uncultured Planctomycetaceae bacterium | reverse complement strand
TGAACGGTATTGGGGTTAAACAACATGTGCGGTCGCACGTAACCCTGGCTGCCACAGATCAAACCGTGCATTTCCCGCGGAGCCGAACGCTACCGGCAGCGGCGGCGGCAGTCGCAGGGACAGCAGGTGACGCGATCGTTGTCGCTGAGATCGACAATCCAGATGTTTCGATAGACAACCGGGTCGCCATGATGCTGCAGGTGGATCGGCATCTTGTCGGGACCTTCCTTCCGTCCCGCCCCGGTCTTGTTCACAATCTGGTAATCGTCGTGAATCATCACCCCGTTATGGAACGCGGTGATCCGCGCGTTGTCGGTCTTGTTGCCGTCCGTATCGAAACGGGCCGCGGTGAAGTAAATGTCGTAAGTCTGCCAAACCAAAGGGGGCAGCGCCATGTTCACATCCGCCCGCTGCTGGCGGTAGAGCCCGCCGCACTCGTTTGCCACTCCTTCTAGACCAAAGGAGTCGAGGACCTGGAGTTCGTAACGTCGCTGGATGTAGACGCCGCTGTTCCCGCGAGATTGTCCGCGCGCGTAGGGCATGTACGGTGTTCGGAATTCAAGGTGCAATCGAAAATCGCCGACCTTCATCTTCGTCGTGACACCCGCCTGCAGCAGTCCGGCGTCATTGATCTTGGCGCCATCTTCAAACTGATCCGTGTTGGAACCGTCGAACAAGATGGTTGCGTTCGCAGGAGCACGCGCGTGCATCGTGGAACTGACGCGGTGGATCTTGTCCATGAGGCTCAGTATCTCGCCCGTCGCACTGTGCAGCGCCGCCTGCTCGCGCTGCACGAACACGGTCTGTCCGTCCCCTTTCAGCTCGACCACGTCCCCGTTCCGCTCGCCCGACAGCTTCGACTTGCTGGTGCGGTTCCAGCCGGCACCGGGCAGGCCGCCCGTGTACAAGACGCCTTCGAACTTACCGTCACCCAAGGCGATCACCTGCAGCCCGTCGGACTGGCTGCGATAACCGTTGGCAAACGAACGGCCCATGTATTCCCCTTGAAACTCGTAATCCACGTCCACGTCGGCCGGGTCCGTAATGGCGAATTTGGGGTTCTTTGACTGAGCCGCAAGTGGCTCGATCAACAGGGCGACGAACGAGAAGGCCAAAGTCCAGGCGAAAATACGTGCCATCGGGAAGCTCCAAGGTAGAAGTTGGGGAAACTGAGCAGGACTCGCGGCGTGCTTTCGTGCCCTGATCGGTTTGAAGGAATCGATCAAAACGCATTTTGGATGTTAAAAAGGGTAGCTTGCGGGAAACGCTGCTGCAAGCCAGGGAGGCAAGGCAATTTGGAAGGAGTTCTCAGTGAACTATCATTCGGCGGCGGCCGTACGCTGCGGGTTCACCGCCCAGCAGGCCACGCGCTGGCCCGGAGCGTTCTCCAGCAGCGGCGGCATCTCCTGGGAACAGCGGGGTTCGACGAGCGGACAGCGGGTCACGAACGGGCAGCCGCGAGGCGGGTTGTAGGGACTGGGCACCTCGCCTTCCAGAACAGTGAGTTCGTGGCGTTGAGTCGGATCGCTGGCCGGATTCGCGCCGAGCAGCGCCTGGGTGTAAGGGTGCCGGGCGATATGTTCGATTTCACCGCAAGGCAGCTCTTCCACCACGTAGCCCAGGTACATGACCAACATCCGATCGCAGAAGTAGTTGACCACTTTCAGGTCGTGGGAAATGAAGAGCATGGTAAAGTCAAAATCTTCCTTCAAGTCCAGCATCAGGTTAAGGATCTGGGCTTGAATGGAAACATCCAGCGAGGATACGGGTTCGTCCGCCACGACAAAGTCGGGACGCACCGCCAAGGCTCGAGCAATCGACAGGCGTTGCCGCTGGCCCCCGGAGAACTCGTGCGGATACTTCTCGATAGCGTCATCGTGAAGCCCCACCTTGGCGACGAGTTCGCGGATATAGTCGCGCGTTTCATGATGGGGAACAATCTGATGAAACCGCACCACCTCGCGCAGCATCGCACCTGCCGAGTAGCGGGGATTCAGGGACGAGTTGGGATCCTGAAAGACCATCTGAATATGCTTGCGGAACGGCATCATGTAGCCGTGAGCCAGATGAGTGATCTCGCGGCCATCGTAGATGATTTTGCCCGCAGTCGGTTCGAACAGGCGGATCAACGTCTTTCCCAGCGTCGACTTGCCGCACCCGGATTCGCCCACGACACCGACGATCTCGCCCCGCTTGATCGAAAACGTAACACCGTTCACCGCATGCACCTTGGCGATCACCCGGTTCAGCAAGCCGCCATGCACGGGAAAATGTTTGACCAGGTTGTCGACTTTAACAAGGGTATCCAAAGCCGGTTCTTTCGTGGTTGGTTTTGGTGCGATCAACGAACGACTTCCGTCGTGAATATCAAGGTTAGCGCCAGCGCTCGGCCCGGCGCCATCATGGTTCTACAGGAAAATAGCAACGCACACTCCGTTCATCGTCCAGTTCTTCCAGCAACGGTTCTTCGCCGACGCACAAGTCGGCCGCGCGCGGACAGCGTTCATAGAACCTGCATCCGCGAGGCAGATCAAACAGGCTCGGCACAATCCCCGGTATCGTAGGCAGGCGTTGGCTGGAGGCGCCGCTGGACATGGTCGGGATGGAATCGAGCAGCGCCTTGGTATAGGGATGTTGCGGTCGCTGAAAGATATCCTGTACCGGCGCGCCTTCGACGATCCGCCCGGCATACATCACGAGCACGCGGTCGCAGACCTGCGCCACCACGCCCAGATCATGGGTAATCAGAATGATGGCGGTGCCGAGCCGCTTTTTCAAATCGTCCATCAGGCGGAGGATCTGAGCCTGGATGGTGACGTCGAGCGCCGTAGTCGGTTCGTCGGCGATCAGGACTTCCGGTTCGCAGCACAACGCCATGGCGATCATCACGCGCTGCCGCATGCCACCCGACAGCTGATGCGGGTATTCCCGAATGCGTTTTTCGGGATTTCCACCAATTCCAGCATTTCGATGCCGCGCCGGCGGCGTTCCGAACGCCGCAGTTTCGTGTGGTACTTGAGGGCCTCGTCAATCTGCCAGCCGATCGTGAAGACCGGATTGAGCGCCGTCATGGGCTCCTGAAAAATCATCGCAATGCGATTGCCGCGAATCGATTGCATGATCCGCGGTTCGACGCGGACCAGATTGCGGCCGTCGAACTCGATTTCGCTTCGTTCCCCGTATCTCGTCGTGTGCTCTGGCAGCAACCGCATGATCGACTTGCTGGTCACGGTCTTGCCGCAGCCGCTTTCACCGACGATCCCCAGCGTTTCGCCCGGATAGACCGCGAACGAAACGTCATCCACCGCGGTCACTTCGCCCCGATCGGTTTTGAAGCTGGTGCTCAGATGCCGTACAGAAATAATCGGAGTATCAGACATAAGTCCTAGTTGTGTCTTGGATCGAAAACGTCTTGCAGCGAGTCGGACAGGATATTGAACGCCAGTACCAGGACGAACATGAACGCGGTGGCCGAGCAGATCTGCCAATAGAATCCGGTCACGACTTCGGAACTGGAGTGCGTGATCATCAGTCCCCAGCTCGGTTCGCCCTTCACGCCGAGATTCAGGAAGGTGAGGATGACTTCCGACTTGATCGCGCCGATAAAGAGCAGTGAAAAATTGATCAGCATCAGATGCGTCGTATTCGGCAGCACGTGGCGCCACAGAATCGTCCAGCGGCTGAGCCCTACTGTCGTCGCGGCCTCCACAAACTCCAGCCGCTTCAATTTGAGCGACTCGCCGCGAACCACGCGGCACGTGCCAATCCAGAACGTGGCACAAAATGCGATGTAAACCGGAAACAAAGGAATGTGTTCGTCGATCCACGTAAACACTTCGACCGCGCGCGGGTCTTCGAAATCCGTGCCTGTGAAGACGTACGCAATCAAGACGAGCAGCACGATATTGGGAATCGAGGAAAAGGTGGTGTAGAGCCACGTGACGACGTGGTCCAGCCAGCCCCCGAAAAAACCGGCGACCGCGCCCAGGACCGCGCCGATCACGACCGAAATCAAGGCGGTCACCAGGCCGATCTGCAAGGCGATCTTAATCGAATAGATGCAGCGAAAGAAAATCGACCGCCCCTGGCGATCCGTCCCCAGCAGCATTTCGGCGCGGCGCAGGTACTTGCGCCAGCCTGCGGGCGGAGGAAACAACGAACCGGCGATCCCTTCCAGTTCGTCCAGTTTCGCCAAGAGGTCGGGGTCTTCCGCCAGGTCCTCGTGCACGACGAGTGCGTCGTAGATCTTCCAGCCCTCGTCGACGACTTCCTGCATTTGCGAGTGTGGCATGGCGGCGATCTGCAACTGCCCCATCGACAGGTCTTGCAGCGCTTCGTCCGCATTCGGCTTCTTCAAAGCACGCTCGACCTGATCCAAAAGGATCTCGACATCTTCCAACCGCTTTTCCGGCGATTCCTGCAAAAAGAAACCCGGTACGTTCTGCATCCCGACGCGTTGCTGGGGATCGTATTTGTAGGACGTCCAGCCCAGCACCATGACCGCCGTTCCGATGGCAAAGTACACGCCGATGATGAACAGCGCTACCAGTGCCAACCGGCTGCGGAAGAATTTGCGAGCGCTTCGTGTTGTCGTCCAGCGGAACATTATTGCAATCGAACTCGTGGATCCACGACCGCGTAGAGCACGTCGGTGAGGATATTGGTGAGAATATAAAAGGCCGCAAACATGGCGGTGAAGGCTTCGATCACGGGTAAATCCTTGGCCCGCACTGCCTGGATCAATACCTGCCCCATGCCGGGAATCGAGAAATACATTTCCAGCAAAATGGATCCGGTAATCAGGAACGGCAGCGTGATGGCCACGCGCGTGATGATCGGAATCATGGCGTTCTTAAGCATGTGGACGAACATGATCTTTTCTTTCGTAGCGCCTTTGGCCAGCGCTGTCGTGATGTAGTCGCGACCGCATTCTTCCACCATCACCGCGCGGTAGAACCTCGTGTCGTATCCCATGGCAACAATCACGCTGATGATCACGGGCAGCAGGCAGTAGTACGCCCAGAACCGATGCCCGTCTGTTCGCGCAGCCAGAGGGTCCCGAACTTCTGCCCCAGGATGATGTAGACCAGAAAACTCACGCTCATCCCCACCACCGCGCCGATGACCATCACACGATCCGTCGTCCGCCCGCGAAAATAGGCGGAAATCATGCCCACACCCACGGACAGAATCGTCGTGATGACCAGCGCCGGCAGGGTAATCGCGAGGCTCGGGATGATCGCCATGCGGATCTTCTGTCCGACCGACATACCGCGGTGTTCCCAACTCTCTTTCTGAAAGTCGAAACGCACAATGCTCCACAGCAGTTCTCCGTACTGGGTGAAGAGGGGTTTGTCGAGTCCCATTTCGTGACGCATTTCCGACATTTGCGCCGGGGTCGAGTTCTTACCGAGGTACGCGTAAACCGGGTCGCGGACGCGCAGCATCACCATCACCAGGAACAGGATTCCCAGGTACACGGGAACGTTGTAAATCAGTCTGCGAAAAACGTAGGCCCACATAACAAAAACAAGCGGCTAGTCGACGCTTGCGATCACCTCCGTATCCGCTTCCTGATTCTCTTCAACGTCCAGGTACTTGACCCAGTTGTAGAAGTCTTCAGTTGGTTTGAAGTTCTTCAGACGGGGACTCACGATGAAGTTTCGCGTCCTGGCCATCGAGCCAATGTAGGGTACTTCTTCGAGCAACAAATCCCGCATTTTGACGTAGATGCGGGTACGTTCCGGAGAAGGAGGCATGCTGCGAATCTTTTCGTACATGGCATCGAATTCCAGATTGCGATAGCGGAAGTGATTGGATCCAGGCGGCCAGTTTTTGCTGTAGAACAGGGCCAGGTTATTTTCCGCATCGGGGTAGTCCGAGCCCCACGCGAAACCGAACATCTGCGCGTTGCCCCCGTCCACGGTCTGCATAAGCGTCGGGAAGTCGACGACCATCAGATTCACTCGCACGCCAATCTTGGCGAGTTGACGCTGAAACATCTCGCCCATTTCCTGGTTGATGGCGTTCTCGCTGGTGTAGTATTCGATCGGCGGCACGTCGGCGCCGCTGGCGTAACCGGCCTTCGCCAGAAACTTACGCGCCCTGGGCAGGTCCGGACCGCGGTAACTGTGAGGCACGGTGCCGCCTTTGGGGAAGCCGTCGAGTCCTGGTGGGATCGGACCATCGTACACCACGTTCATGCCATTGTAGAACGTCTCGTTCAATTCCACCTCGTCGGTGGCCAAACTAATGGCGATCCGCAGAAACTTGTTCTTTTCGTGATTCTCAAACAACTGGTACTCGTCCGGTTCGCCGTCCCCGTCGGTATCGACCATGTGTCCCGCTCCCAACACCGGATCGGTCATATTGAAACCGCGGAAAATGAAATCCAGCAATGGCACATCGTGAGCGACGTAGCCCGCGTTCTTGTAGGCGGGACGCAGGTCTCGCTGCCGTTTCACATAGACTTCGCGATAGTATTCGTTGGGCACTTCGGTGTAATCGATCTGCCCGGTCATGAAACTCAACCACATCGGTTGATCCGTGCCAAACATGCGCAGTTCCACGCGTTCGACGATCGGCAATTTCTGTCCCGCCGGCTTGTCAAATCCGTACTCTTCGTCCCCGGGCTCGTGCTCCGTCGGATAAAAACAGTCGTGGTAATGCGGATGAGCGTGCAGCGTCATGCTCAGATTCGGCACCCAGTCTTCCTCGGCCAGCATGTAGGGGCCGGTACCGACCGGATGGAGCGAAAACCGCGAGCCATAACGTTCGGCCGCTTCGCGCGGAACAATCGAAGTCTGCGGCATGGCCAGGATCCACTGGAAACTCTGGATCGGTTCGTTCAAAGTGACCTTGAATTCATGGTCCCCAAGCACTTCCATGCCCTCGACCGGGGCATCGTAGTTGAATTCGCCGGAAACCACATCGGCCCGATCGGCCAGGACAATCGTCTCCTCGCCTATCGTGACCGTGGCTTCATTCAGCCGCGCGGCGTTCTGAATCGCGCGATACTCATCGAAACCTTTAATCTTGCCGTCCAGCAGCCACCAGCCTTTCGGCAAGTTCGAATTATCCGCCAGCCGCTTCCACGAATAGAAAACGTCGTTGGCTACCAGCTCGCGCCCCTGCCCACCCTCGAAACACGGGTCGTCGTGAAAGTAAACGCCCGGCTTGAGCTTGAAGTGATAGGTCAAGCGGTCCTTCGAAACGACTGGCATCTCTTCCAGCAGCAACGGTTCTAAAGCAAGCGGCCGGTTCAGGTACTTGTACTGCACCAGCGTTTCGTACATCAGCGAGACGATCTGGTTCTCGTACTTGGTCTGGCAGCGAACGGGATCCGCGGTCTTGACGTAGGCGCGGATCGGCAGACGCAGGACCTTGCCGTCCGGCTGCTCCGACAGCGGTTTGGCGCAACCCGAGCTTAGCATCAGTGCCAGGATGGCAGTCCAGCGCACGAATCGATCCATCAAGCGGTCCTGTGAAGTGTTAGTTTGGGCAGGCTGTGTCGAGTATTACACCAAACCACGCGAGTCGTGTATAGCACCCAGGCGCCTTCGACCGTGTCAGCGCGGCAACGGACTGCGCCTGCCGTCCAGGAAGTGCGTCGTTGCGACTTTATCTACGGCCGTCGTGCGCGATGTTTCAATCCAGTTCCGGCTACCGGCAACAGCGGCTCCGGCGCTGTCGCCACCGGAACCGATGATGGCATTTCTTCTTGCACGGAGGACAGGGTTTGCAGACGCAGGCACAGGGGTTGCACGACGATTCCACCTCTTCCTCACTCTCCGCGGTGGCAGGAGGCGGGTCGAGATCCGACGGCGACCGGATCGCTTGACCGGGGGGAACTTTTGGTGCCTCGGCGGACGGCTCGGATGAATCCTGTACCGCCACAAGAAACTCCAAACTCCCCTGCCCTTCTGCCAAATCGGTGACGTCGTCACTGGGCGGAATCAACAAGACACTGGCGAACACGAGATGCGCGATCATGATTCGTTCTCCTTTCACTTGCTCGAACAGCGACAGCCCCAACGGTCGCAAAGCCCATTCTAGCGAATTTCAATCGCGGCGCAAAACGTACGCTTGTTCCGCATCGATCAATCCGCGATATTGGTCCGGCAGCGCCAGGTTCCGTCGTCATACAAGCTCGAAGCGCCAGCGAGTGGGTAACTTACGACCGGATACACTTGCTCGCGCTACGTGCTTGTATTTTGGCGGATTGCCGAAAACTTGACGCAGTCCAGTTCGCGGAGTTTCGCGAATCTCCGCGAAAGAACTGGGCTCTGGACTTCGGCAGGCAGGAATTGCCGCATGTTTCCGATGACAGGCAGGCGGTCGCGAAACCGCTCATCGTGATCGTTTGAGGGGGCGAGGCGGGCGAAGACACCGAGCGCAGGCAGAACGATAAACCAGCAGCAGGTTGAACATGACACACCCTTGGATCGCGGAACGCACGAAAGCTTTCGACAGCAGCGGCATCCGCAAAGTGTTTGATTTGGCGAGCCAGATGACGGACCCCATTAACCTGTCCATTGGCCAGCCTGATTTCGACGTCCCGGAACCGGTCCGCGCCGCCTACGTCGATGCGGTTCAGTCCGGAAAGAACAGCTACGCGTTGACGCAAGGCATGCCCGTCCTCCGCGAAAAGCTACAGGCGCAACTGGACAGGGAATTTCAACACTCGGACCGGCGGGTGTTCGTCGCCTCTGGAACCAGCGGCGGTTTGGTGCTGGCCATGTTGTCCCTGGTGAACCCTGGAGACGAAGTGATCGTCTTCGACCCGTATTTTGTCATGTACCCGTCGCTCGTGAAACTGGTCGGCGGTACTCCCGTCATCCTCAATACCTATCCAGATTTTCGGATCGACATGAATCGCGTGGCCGACGCGATCACGCCGAGAACAAAACTCATCCTGCTCAACAGCCCCGCAAACCCTACCGGCGTGACCGCGACGCCGGAAGAAGTTCGCGAACTGGCCGAACTCGCGCGGGCCAGGAACATCGCGCTCATCTCGGACGAGATCTATCGGCAGTTCTGCTACGACGGCGAGTTTCATTCGCCGGCGGCCCACAACGATCAAACAATCGTGATCGACGGTTTTTCCAAGAGCCACGCCATGACAGGTTGGCGGCTGGGATTCGTGCACGGTCCCAGCGAAGTCATCAATACGATGATCAAGTTGCAGCAGTATAAGTTAGTCTGCGCTCGGCAACCCGAGCAGTGGGCGGGCGCCGTGGCCCTC
>CALBSZ010000429.1 GCA_937967665.1 uncultured Planctomycetaceae bacterium | reverse complement strand
TTTTGATGGAGCACGGCCGGGTTTTGATGGAGCACGGCCGGGTTTTGATGGAGCACGGCCGGGTTTTGATGGAGCAGGGCCGGGCTGGCATACGCCGCGAGGCGATACGACGGCGTTCTGCGATCGACGAGCGAACAACGGTCGCAACCGCGTCATTTTCGGGGGTCTGCGCAGCGTCCCCAGAACAGGATGCGATGTAGCTGGTGATCCTGAACGAGGAACAGGAAGGGACGGTCGACCAGGACGACCTTGGGAACGCCTTTCGAGGCGACAGCAACGCCCGTGGCGGCGGCGCCAATGGTTCCCGCTTCGTCCACCTCGACGCGAGCGCGGTGGGTGATATTCGAAATGAACAACTCTTGCGAATCGGTCATGGCGGAGAAGTCCGCGTCGCGGCTGAAGCACAACGATAGCCCCAGCTTGCGAAAGATGCGGATCGTGTCGGCGATGCCGGCGTCGATTGTGAACTTCGGCAGCGACAGATCGACTGTTTTCATCTCCAGTTTCGATCTGGCCGACGCGATGCGGTCCAATGTCAGCTGTTGCTCCAGGTCGGCGATGCCGTTCGGACTCTGCGGGATCAGCAGCAGCATGGCGTACCGTTGCCCTTTGTAGGGCAATTCAAGGATCGTGACCGAATCGTCCTGGGCGATACGAAAACGGCCGACTTGATGCATCATGTCGGTTTCGACGGTGTCTTTGTCATTGAGATAGAAAGTTCCGGACGCGGTTTTTTTGGCATCGAAAGGTTGCGACCACGGAGCGCGAAAATAGATGGCGTTGGCCAGGACCAGTCGGGAGTCCTCGAAAAGCGCCTGTGCGTCAAGCAATTCCGGGATCTTGCCCGCGGTCTGTTCGGCCACCCACTTGTTGATCTGCCCCAGCGACTCGGCCGCGCGGCCTTCAAAGTCCAGCTTCCCGACAGCCGCGCCGTAGTAACGCGTGATGAACTCGGCGTAGCCGGGGCGAAATTCGTGACCCTTCTGGAACCACAGGCCGTTGGCCACGACCAGCGCTGGCCGCGCGTCGTCGTCGCTGACATCATCGCTGGTCTGCAGTAGCGATTGGAAGGAGCGATGGTGCTCCACGCCATTGGCCGCAAAGTGCATCACGCGGGCAAGTTCCGCAGCCGTATCGCCGCGCGCGCCGGCGTAAGCCATCGACAGGCCGCTGGCCAGGCCGACGGGCGAAAACGCCAGATTACCCGGGCGGGATCGCAGTTGCCGGTAGAAGTCACTGGCAAACCGCAGGTTGTTCTCCGCCTGCCTGGCCACTTCGCTGGCGGCCGGTTCGCTGGCGGACGGTCCGGCGGACGGTTCGCTGGGGTCAGAAACGGGTGCCGCAGTGACATGCACTGCGACACCGGCGGCGATCAACAATCCAGGAATGACGGACCGGAACATCGATGATCCTCCAGGTCAAAAACATACCAACAGTCTGGCTATGGACGCATCATGATATCGCCCGAGAACCCCGACAGTTTTCCGGTGACGGACCAGATTCGTCCGGTCGCTCCCGTGTCTCCCATCAGTTTGGCGATATCGGCGTTGAGCGATTGCAGCTCGTCGGCCGAAAAGGATACGCTCCGCGTGTTATTGATCTCGGCGGGCGGCAGGCTGCCGCTGCGAGCCTGCTTCAAGTCGCCCGGGGTGAAGACCACGAGCTGCACGGTCGTGTCTCCCGTCCCGCCAGCCTGGCTGATGACCAGCGGATAGTAGACATAGTCCGACTTGAAGTGATATTGGATCGCTTGCTTCATCTGCGCTTCGGGGCTGGTCATCAACAAATCGAAGGCGAAGTAGCGGAAGCCCAGCTTCTGGTACCGATCAATCAGTTGCGTGATGTGCTCGGTGATCAGCGGCTGAGCGTCCTTGCCAAACTTCTTTTCCACGTACTGTTCGACTTCGGCAACGAAACCGGCAGTGCTGTCCGATTCAATCACGAACAGGTTGTGAGCACCGATTTTGGCTTCCGCCACGACCGGCTTGCGGGTCGGTCCCAGTTTCTTGGAGACAGCGCCGTAGGCGTTGATGAACAAGTCCTTATCGCCTTCCGTGATCGAAATCGGCTCGCCCGGCAGCGGCAGGACGCTCAATGCCGCGCCGCTTCCTTTAAAGGACTTCTGTTCGGTCATCAGTGTCAAAATCTGCTCGCTGCCATTCCAGGCAATCACGCCGATCTGCTTGGGTTCTTCGAATGTCCGGATGCCTTTGCCGTAAGCTTTCGCGGCGGCGATGGAATTCCATTCCGGATCGTCTCCCCGAAAGGCGATAACGTTATTGTTATTGTTGTTGTTATTATTGTTGTTGTTACTGTTGATCACCGTAGTACGCCCGGGCGCGGGCACCCAAGTTGTAACGGGTGGCCTGTAGGGCGTGGCCACGACACTCACTTGAACCCGGACGCGCGTGGTCACCAGGATCTGTCCACAATCTGCGTCGGCCGGCGTGAACTCACCGAAAGTCACCAACGCGGCTAACAGGACGGCGCCTGTGATGCTGAGTTGTCGAAACATGGCTGATTCTCCTCATGGTATTGGCTGTAGGTAATCGAAAAACGGGGCCGCGATTAAGAGTCATAGCGGGGTTGGCGATCCACGACCTGGGAGCGACAGCCCCGACGCCCCGACGCCCCGACGCCCGACGCCCCGAGTCGAAACGTGTCATCGTTCTCAATCTCCGCTTAGCGAACGCTGCGACTTCGAATCCTGGATTTCACAGCGCGTGACGTCTTGGTCTGCGGGTC
>CALBSZ010000428.1 GCA_937967665.1 uncultured Planctomycetaceae bacterium | reverse complement strand
AGGGTATTTTTCCTTTCATTTTCTCAGCTCTCGGTTCCACGGTCTCATGTACGGTCTCATCCTGAACTTGTTTCGCTGGGAAATTGGTTTCGACCGTCCGTGGTATTTGCTGCTGCTCGTGCTGCTGCCGCTGCTCTGGGTGTTCAGTTTCAAGAGCCTTGCCAGCTTGGGTGTATCTCGCCGCTTCGTGGCGTTGACACTGCGTTCTCTGGTCACGCTGCTGATCATCCTGGCCATTGCCGGTATTCAGTGGCGGCGGATCAACGATCGCGTGACGGTGATTTACGTACTGGACCAGTCGCTGAGTATTCCGGCCGAACAGCGGCAGGCCATGCTGGACTACGTTGAGCGCGAAGTCCGCGAGCATCGGAAAGCCGATCGCGAAGACATGGCGGGCGTGATTGTTTTCGGTCGTGAAGCGGCCATCGAAGTGCCTCCCTTTGATGATGACATCTTTCTCTCAGGCTCGATTGAAAGCGTCGGCCTGCGGAGCGATGCCACGAACCTGGCATCCGCGCTGAAACTGGCGCAGGCCTCGTTTCCGGAAGGGACAGCGAAGCGCATCGTGATCGTTTCGGACGGGAACGAGAACATTGGCAACGCGCTGGCGATCGCACCGATGCTGTCGGAAGATGGTGTCGGGATCGACGTCGTTCCGGTGCGGGCGCCGATTCAGTCGGAAGTCGATGTCGCGAAAGTCGTGCTGCCGACCGACATCCGCCGCGGGCAAGCGATCGAGGCACGGGTGGTTGTCAATAACTACAGCGATGTGCCCGTATCGGGGATGTTGAAGATCACGCGTCGCGTAGGCCAGTCGGACGATTTGTTGGACGAGCAAAACGTGACGTTGAAACCCGGCAAGAATGTCTTCTCCATTCCGCATCGCATCGATCAGCCGGCCGTTTACACCTACCGCGCCGATTTTACGGCTGACGATCCCACACACGACTTGATGAATCAAAACAACTCGGCCACCGCGTTCACCCACGTTCGCGGCAAGGGTCGAGTGCTATTGATCGAGGACTGGCAGAACAAAGGGGAGTTCGACCTGCTGGTTGAACGGCTGCGGGCGAACAATATCGAAGTCACGATGCAGCCGAGCAACGAACTGTTCACCGGCCTGGACGAGCTCCAAGCCTACGACAGCGTCATCCTGGCTAACGTTCCACGCAGCAGCGGATCGACGGCCGACGACATCGTCAATTTCAGCGACGAGCAGATCCGTATGCTGGTGCGCAACACGGAGCACATGGGGTGCGGCCTGGTGATGCTGGGTGGTCCGCGGAGTTTCGGTGCTGGAGGTTGGGCGGATACCGAAATTGAAAAGGCACTGCCCGTCGACTTCACCATCAAAAACTCCAAGGTGGAAGCGGTCGGAGCGCTGGTCTTGCTGATGCACGCGTCCGAAATGGCAAACGGGAATTTCTGGCAAAAGCAGGTTGCGGTGAAGTCCATCAACATGCTCGGCCCCATGGACTACTGCGGCCTGATTCACCTCGGCGCCGGAGGCCATGAATGGCTGTGGGGCGGCAACGTCGGGCTGATTCGCGTGGGCAACCAGAAGCCCAAAATGATGCAAGCCGTTTCGCGGATGACTCCCGGCGACATGCCTGACTTCGAGCCATCGATGGTCAAGGCGCTGGCGGCGTTTAATCGAACCAAAGCGTCCGTGCGTCATATGATTGTGGTCAGCGACGGCGACCCGACTCCGCCAAAGGCGGCCACGTTGAAAGCGTACGCGGCCGCGAAGGTCCAGGTGTCGACGGTAGCCATTGGTTCTCACGGTCGGGCCGGCAGTAGTTTGCTGCAAAAGATCGCCACGCAGACCGGGGGCAAGTATTACGTTGTCAAGAACGCCAAGGCGCTGCCGGCGATTTACGAACAGGAAGTGCGCCGCGTCGCCCGACCTTTGATCAAGGAGAATATCAATGTCAGTCCTCAATTGCAGTACCCGCACGAGATGACGCTGGGTATCGAAGCCCCCTTGCCGCGGATCAAGGGCTTCGTCATGACGACACTCAAGCAGAACCCGTTGGTCGAGGTGTCGTTGCGTTCTCCGGAACCTGAGGAACCTACGAATGCCACGATTCTGGCAAGTTGGAATTATGGTCTGGGGCGGACGGTGGCGTATACGACCGACTGCGGCAAACGCTGGTCCCCCGACTGGACTCAATGGGAAAACTACGACAAGTTTTTCACTCAGATGATCCGTTGGTCGATGAGGCCGGTAAACGAAGACGAGAATTTTTCGGTCGCCACGAATGTCAAAGACGGCAAAGTTCAGGTAGTGGTGACCGCACTGGACAAGGACGATAACTTTTTGAATTACTTGAATATGTCCGGGGTAGTGGTCGACCCGGGATTGAAAGAGACGCTGGACGTCAAGATGCGCCAGGTCGCGCCGGGACGATATCTGGGTGAATTCGAATCGGATAAGGCCGGCAGCTATTTCGTGACGATCAGTCCGGGCATCGGCCGCGCACCGCTGTTGGCCGGCGTGACGGTGCCGTATTCGGCAGAGTTCACCAATCGCGAGCCCAATATCGGACTCATCAAGACGCTGGTGAACCTTCAGCCGGAAGGCGGACAGCCCGGTGCGTTTATTGATGGCGAACTGACAAGCGCGCGTGTCGAGGACCTGCTGGCGACGGACACGTTTCGGGCCACGCTACCGAAAGCGGTATCTCCGCAAGATGTATGGTTCCTGGTGATGATGGCCGCTTGCGGGCTGTTTTTCGCCGACGTGTTCGTCCGCCGTGTGCAGGTGAGTTTCGATTGGCTGCAACCGCTCTGGCAGCGATTGATGCGACGGCGGCAAGAGGAGCAGCCCGCCGACGACCGCCTGGAGAGACTTCGCAGTCGCAAGGCGGAAGTATCGGATCAGATCGACGATCTGCGTGCCTCCGCGCGCTTTGAGACGCAGCCGACCGGCGAATCCACGGACGCTCCTCGACTGGACGAACTGCTGGACGATAACCGCGGCGCGGACCGACCCGCGGCACGGCCTTCGGGACCGCCGCAGGCGGCTGCGCCGGAACAGGACGACTCGTACATGTCGCGACTGCGTAAGGCCAAGAAAGAAGCACGCCAGGGTCCGGATTAGTTGCGGTCCCCATAAGTCGAAATGACAGGAGCCACTAAAGTGGCTCGAACAACAATAACAGCGGACGTGATCAAGCATTCCTAAGGAGCATTCATGAGTATCGGCGATTCCATGCAGCAGCAGGCTGATGAATTCAGGCAGCGCTATGCGGACGTGAAGAATCAGATCGGGCGGGTTATTGTGGGCCACGAGAATATCGTGCACGGTGTGCTCACCGCCATGTTCGTGGGCGGTCATTGTCTGCTCGAAGGCGTCCCAGGACTCGGCAAGACACTGCTGGTGCGCACGCTGGCTCAGACATTGACTCTGGATTTCAATCGCGTCCAGTTTACTCCGGACTTGATGCCCGCCGACATCTTGGGCACTAACATGGTCTTGGAAACGCCCGACGGCAAACGGCAGTTCGAATTCCAAAAAGGCCCCATCTTTACGCAAATATGCCTGGCTGATGAAATCAATCGGGCCACGCCGAAGACCCAATCCGCATTGTTGGAAACGATGCAGGAAGGCACGGTGACGGTAGCGGGACAGCGGTTCGAATTGAAGAAGCCCTTCTTCGTGATGGCCACCCAGAACCCGATCGAACAGGAAGGCACGTTCCCGCTTCCCGAGGCCCAGCTCGATCGCTTCCTTTTCAAGCTGGTCGTTGGCTATTCGTCGCGCGACGAACTGAACACGATCGTCGATCGCACCACGAAAAGCGTGTCGATCGAGCCGGAGAAGGTGATGGACGGTGACGAGATCGTGAAGTGGCAGAAGCTGATTCGCGATGTGATTCTGGCCCAGCACGTACAGGATTACATTGTGCGTTTAACCCTGGCGACGCATCCCGACGGCCCGTTCGCGCTGCCGGCCACCAACCAGTACTTCCGTTGGGGCAGCAGTCCGCGCGGAGCGCAAACGCTGGCGCTGGCGGCTAAGGTGTGGGCGCTGCTGGAGGGAAGATTCAACGTCAGCTTCCAGGACGTCCGGCGGGTGTACCTGCCGGCGATGAGGCATCGGGTCATTCTGAATTTCGAGGCGCAGGCGGAAGGCATCGATACCGATCAGGTCCTGCTCGAAATACTGGAGAAGGTTCCCGAGAAGGCGGAAGACGCCCCGGTTGCCGCGGTCGTAGCAAGTTGAGCGGGATAGCGATGGCCAAGACAACCTCACCCCCGTTACTTAGCCCTGCCCTGCTGGCTCAACTGGAACGCATGGAACTGGTCAGCCGGAAGGTCTTTCGCGGCCGCATGAAGGGCGAGCGGAGGAGCAAACGCAAAGGGCAGTCGGTTGAATTCGCGGACTTCCGCAATTACGTTCCCGGTGACGATCTGCGATTCATTGACTGGAACCTGTACGCTCGGTTGGAAAAATTGTTCCTCAAGCTGTTCATGGAAGAGGAGGACTTGCATTTCTACGCGTTGATCGACGCCAGTTCGTCGATGAGTTTCGGCGAGCCGACCAAACTGCACTACGCCAAACAGCTCGCGGCCTCCCTGGGTTTCATCGGTTTGTGCCGCGCCGATCGGGTAAAGATCGAATTCCTCGGCGCGCAGCGCCGCCAGCAACCGGGGCCCGTACTGCGCGGGCGTTCCAGTCTCTGGAGAATGATGGAGTACCTGGACGGCCTGCCCGGCGACGTGAACGTCTCGCTGGCAAGTGGAGTCAAAGAGTTCTGTTTGCGGAATTCGGGGAAAGGCATCCTGGTCTTGATCACGGACCTGATGGACAAGCAAGGCTACGAGACGGCGATCCGCTACCTGGTATCGCAACAAATGGACGTGTACGTGATTCATCTTCTCAGTGAAGAGGAAATCCATCCCGACGTGGCGGGGGATCTGAAGCTGGTGGATTGCGAAGACAATGACCAGGCCGAAATCACGGTGAGCCGACCGTTGCTGGATCGCTACGAACGGACGCTGGCCAGCTTTATCAGCGCCGCGCAGAGCTTTTGCGCAAAACGCAATGTAATGTACATGATGACCAGTACCGAGACGCCGGTCGAAACCCTGGTGGGAAATTACCTCAGACAGCGGGGATTGGTGCGGTAGCCGCACGCGGACGATGAGCTTTCTGAATACACTGAACTGGTGGCAATGGCTCTTGATGGCGATGGTGCCGATCGGCATCATCTCGCTCTACTTCTTGAAGCTTCGCCGTCAGCCGCTCGTCGTCCCCAGCACGTACTTATGGTCCCGGACAATTGAGGACCTGCACGTCAATTCGATCTGGCAGCGTTTGCGTCAGAGCCTGCTGTTGTTGCTGCAGTTACTGTTGTTGTTACTGGCGTTCCTGGCATTCGTGCGCCCCAACTGGGACGGCACGGAACTGACGGGCGATCGCTTTGTCTTCCTGATCGATACGTCCGCCAGTATGCAGGCCACCGACCTTGGCAAGACGCGTCTCGAACTGGCGAAAGAACAGGCGATCAACCTGATCGAACAGATGAAACCGGGTGACGCGGCGATGGTCATTAGTTTCTCGAACACCGCGCGGATTGAACAATCGTTTACCAGCAACCGTTCGCTCCTGCGGGCCAAGGTCGACCGCATCAAGGCCACGAATCGAACAAGCGAACTGAGCGAAGCGCTGCGGGCAGCGTCGGGACTTGCCAATCCCGGCCGGGCAAGTGAGCAGGGCAGCCTGGTGGACATCCAGGTTGCCGAGGCGTTGCCGGCAACGTTGTACATCATCAGCGACGGCGCGTTTGCTTCGATTCCCGATTTTTCCCTCGGAAATCTGGAGCCCAAGTACATTCCCGTCGGCAAACCGATGCCCAAGAACGTTGGCATTGTCAGCTTCACGACCGAACAGAACTCCGAAAAACCGACACAGCAGCAGGCGTTCGCCCGGATCGAGAACCACAGTGACGAGGATCTCACGTTCAATGCCTCGCTGTTCATGAACGGCGAACTCTACGATGCCAAACAGGTCACGGCGGCCGCGCGTCAAAGCGCGGGGGTGGACTTTGACTTTCAGGCGGAGGATGTGGCCTTGCTGCGCCTGCAGCTGGAACAGTCGGACGACCTGGAAATCGACAACACGGCCTTTGCCGTGGTGAACAACACCAGGCTTGCCAACGTGCTGCTGGTGACTCCCGGCAACGACCCCTTGCGCCAGGCCATGGGAACGGAAGAAGCAACCAAAATCGCGTCCGTCACCGTGGTGGAACCGGAATATTTGAAAACCGAAGAATTCCGGCAGGAGTCCGTGAGCGGCTCGTACGACCTGATCGTGTTCGACCGCTGCGCGCCGGAAGTCATGCCGCAAGCCAATACGTTATTCATCGGCCACGCGCCGCCAAACGTCCGTCCGGCGGCGGACCCAACGGCGGAGGCTGCCACGCCCGACGACTCCGTTCCCGACGATACGGCGCCCGCCGACGTCCCGCCCGGGGAAGACGCTGCGGATGACGAAGAAGACACGACGCAGGCTCCCCCGCCCGATATCGATTCCCTGTGGACGATCAAGCCGACCGCTGCGCCGCCGATTGTGATCGATACCGATCGCGCGCATCCACTCACGCAGCTGATCGAGTTCGGGAATGTGGTGATTATCGAGTCGTTTGCCATGACGCCTCCCAGCGGGGGCGCAGTACTGATCGACGCCGATACGGGAGGCATCTTTGCCGTGGCGCCGCGCGACGGCTTCGAGGACGCCGTGCTGGGTTTCGAAATCATCAGCACGGCGGACAATGGCGCGGCGGAATTCAATACCGACTGGCCGCTGCGGCAGAGCTTTCCGGTGTTCGTCTTGAATGCGCTGCAATACCTCGGCGGGACCACCTCGGCCAGCGCGACCGCGTCGGCTAATCCCGGCAGCCCGATGTTGATTCGGCCGAACACGCCTGTCGACCAGATTGCGGTGGAACTGCCGAGCGGTTCCAGAACGATCGTCGAGCCAAACACGCAAAAATCGTTTGTCTTTGTCGCGACCGAACAACTAGGTCTGTATCACGTGACCGAAGGCAACGCCGAGAAACCGACTCAACACTTTCCGGTCAACCTGTTCGATACCCGCGAAAGCGACTTGACGCCGCGCGAAGCAATCGAATTGGGGCACGAAGAAGTGAAAGGGCAAGCGGGGCTCGAACCGACCCGCAAGGAGCTCTGGCGCTGGTTGCTGCTGGCCGGATTGGCCGTCCTGGTTTTCGAGTGGTACGTCTATAAACGTCGAGTGTATCTGTAGACGCTGAACTACAGGAACCGGATGTACTGCACCCATACATAGGTATCGAATAGAGCTTGCTCGCCGTCTCGAAGCGGCGCGACCGCTGCCACCGTCAACCAGGAATTGCCGTGCAATTCAAATCGCAATCCGGCCGTCAGGTTCAGTATGTCCAGCCGGTTTGCCGGATTGAGGACCTCGTCACCCGGGAACGGACGGAAGACATCCGTATCGTTCAGCGTTGTGGAATAGTGCAACTCAAGGATCGGTGCCAATCCTGTAATGATCGACCGGTTGGGCGACGAGCGGTAGATCCATCGCCCCACGGACAAGTCCATGAAGAGCAGGGTCTGATCCTGAAGCACACCCGTCGAAGGGGGATTCCCACTCAACGTAACCTTGCTGCCGGTTGTATCAAAGTCCGCTTGACTGAAGAACTGCACCCAGCAGCGACGGTCCCGCGGAGTCCACAGCACGCCCAGAAACGGTTGCAGGAAGACGGAGTCGTTTTCGATCAGAAGGTCGGGATTGCTATCGTTGCGCGAATCCATATAGAGTTCCGCGTCGGCGGCAGTCGGGAAGATCATTCCCAATCCAGCCGACACGTAAACCGTCCTCCCCTCGTACAGCATGGCCTTGATCGCCAGGCTCATGTTGCCAAAGGCGGTTGCTTCGTTATTGTCCGTGGCGGACGGCTGAGCAACCTGTTGCGGGTCCAGGCCATGGACGAAGGGAACTCGCAGTTCGGCCGACATCGTGCCGTCCAGGAACGTCTTCTCGTACCCGAAGGTGTACCGATCGAGGCTGGAGCTGCGATTGTCGGCGCTCGCTAAGGCGCCTTTGAAAAAGTGGTAGTTGAAGAAGACCCGGTCGATCGGCAACGGACTGTTGTTTTCAGCGATTTTGTATCTTCGATCGCCGCCGCTACCCGGAACGGTCGTGAAGTGCCCGTGCGTTTGACCGGCACTCTGAATTCGCATCGAATACCCGCCGCCAAAGAAGTCGCCGATCATGCCCGGTAGTGGGCTGTTGGCTCCGCCGGTTGCGCCGTAACCACCGGCCAGCTGCCCAAAACCTGGTGAAGCAGACGGCGGCGGCGCGGCAGCGCCGATCGACGAGTCGCTATACATGTCGCCGGCGCCGGTGCAGGACGTGCAGTCGTTGCAGCCGATCGAGTCGCAGGCGCAACCACCGGCGCAACTACAGCCTCGGTCCAGCAGTCCCGACGACCGGACCTGCCGATAGACCTGACTGACGCTGCGATATACGTCTTCCTCGGCCTGAATGGCAGAGCCAAGTCCGAATGAACCGGCCAGAGCAAGAACGCTAAGAAAGCGAATGTGTTTCCGGAATAATGGGATTTGCATGATCGCAGCTCCACGCGCATATGAGCTGTTGTGGTCGGGCAGCATAATCGGACGCTATCGGATAATTTCGACAGCAACGATTGCACGGCTTTAGACTGCTGGCACGGCGAGATGCCCAAAAAACACATGAAGCTGCGCAAATAAGCCCTATAACCTTGCCAGGCGGGCTATTTTAACGCTTTAAGAAATCACTATGGGCGATAGGACGTTTTCCCGCGTGAGCAAATCCGCTAGCACATTGCCTCTGTCCTGAAAGAGAGTATCACGATGGAAGCGCGCAGCAGAACCATTGTTATGCTGTCAGTTTCCTGACGACTGGGAAGAGCATCAATAGGGTATGGCACCTCAGAGGCTAGCTTGCATGGGAAGCCAACCAACCTTCGATCCATTCGTTCCATTTCACGTCAATCGACATATTTATTCGCTCGTTCGGGCTATTGTTGTGAACTGAGTGCCGCTCGCTGAGCTTCATGTACCAAAGCTCTCCGGGCTTCATTTCAACCTTTGCTCCGTTGAGCAGGAAAATCACATGATCATCGGAAAACACAGGCAGCGTCAAACGCACAATCTCGCGGTGAGCAGCATCTAAGGTGGGATCGGTATGCTCCTTCAACTCCGCGCCCGCCTCCAAACGCATTAACCGGATACTGGTGATCTCGGTTTCGAATCCAGCGAAGATCTCGTGGAGATATGAGCAGTCTTTGAGCATCGGCTCCGAAGCCCAGTCGTGAGTTACAGGCGTCTGTACGTCACGCGCAAGCGAAACCGGCATGTAGTAGATGTAAAACTGTTGCGTCAGGCTAGAAACAATCATATTTACGTCGCTCTGCAACCGCTGCACATCATACCGCCGGTCGAGCCGGATCCGATCAGGCAGAGAATTGGCAATGTTCGCATCGGGAGTCATCGGGTCAGTTGTCATAATTCAAGGGTCTTGAAAGGTGGTTGCAGTTAGATGGCGCGGCGTCGATGAGCATTACGTCGATGTTTTTGGCATAACGCTTGCGGTAACGTGATGCGAGGAGTTGATTGTGATGGTCAAACCAAACGGCGCCGAGCACTCACGTTCAGTTGAAGTGCCTGACGGTTCCCAATAGTCTAGCCATCAGTAGACGGCCGAGCAACATTCATGGATTCTCGTACTCGTACTCAGCAACGCGGTACTCGTACTCGATTCCGTCCTCGGCCACAGTCGACGTCCGCTGGATCAATCGAGTCAGCATCGATACGATCCGTTTCAAGTCTGATTTGCCACGACGGTCAGATTCATCGTCGATCACCTCGCACACACACAACACGTCATGAATCGAAGCGCACTCCAACGCCGATCCTCGAGCGATTTCAAAGAAACAGTTCTTGTCCTTAAGGCTTTGTTTTCCAATTCCCTCCGCAATATTCAGGGGGATCGATTGGGCAGCTCGCAGCCATTGATCCCGTACTGGGCGATTCATGCCAGTTAGCGTTGGGGCGATCGATACGAGAACGCCACATAATCGATCGCCAGACGGTAAACATCTCACTTCTGGTGGTCGAAAGTCGGTCTCGCCATTGCTGCCCTCTTTTCGAGTACGAGTACCGTTGCACGGAGTACGGGTGCGAGTGATTGTCCTGACGAACGTTTAAGGTAACCGGGCCGATGGACCAATTGTATCAACGTTTGAACGGCCAGCGCGCGTGA
>CALBSZ010000427.1 GCA_937967665.1 uncultured Planctomycetaceae bacterium | reverse complement strand
GAATTCCCTTCATGAACAACCACGAGTTGCAGTGCGATCGTTGCGTCGGCAAGGTCGTTACGGTGACGGGCCAGTACAAAATGATGAACGGGAAGAAGACCATCGTCGCGCTCACGAAAGCCGAGTTGGAATAAGCCGCGATGAAAACCTCACGATTCGCCAAAGCGATTGTCATTGCGTGCCTGCTGGCGATTGCCGGAGGAACGTGGACGCGCCCGGCGCTGGCTGCGAATTTCGACGATGTCGCAGAGGTACTCGAAAACCGGTGCGTCTCGTGCCATGACGCCGGCACCCGAGAAGGTGGTATCGATTTGACGCCCCTGCTTCAAGTGGACCATGCATCGTACGGAGAATATACCTGGCTGTGGATCAAACTGGAAAACAAGGTAAGCCGCGGTGAAATGCCTCCCCGGGACGAAGGGCCGCTCAAGCCGGAGGAAAAAGAAACTCTCCTTCAATGGTTTCAGGACTCGTTTGTGCTGCGCGAGGGAAGATCGCATATCGGCCGCACGCCGCTACGACGACTGACGCGCTACGAGTTGGAAAACACGCTGGAAGACGTCTTGGCGATCAGCCTTCAGCCGCACTACCGCGATGGGATTGCCGACCGCGTCCAAGCATCCACCATCGAGTCCATCGTTCCTTCGGACATCCCTGGAGAATCGGGGTTCGAGAATGATGCGCATCGCATGGAGCAACTCAAGCCTGATCTTCACGCGCTGGCCGCTGCCGCGCAGTATGCTCTCACGGTATTCAGCGAAGACACGACTGCAAGGACAGCCGTGTTGGGCCGCGCGGAACTGCCAGCGGATGCTGGCGAAAAGGAAATCCGCCAAGCCATCTCCGCGTTTCTCCTGCGCGCCTACCGTGGCAAGCGAGAACGATTGGAGGAGTACACAAAGGCCTTTGTGGACCAGTATCAGAAACACGTGCGCGTCTCGAACGATAGCAACGCGAGCCTGCTTCATGTCTTTGAAATGATCTTACTCTCCCCGGAATTCCTGTATCGTTTCGAGGAGACGAGGAACCTGGATGAGCCTTATCCGGTATCGGGTATCGAATTGGCAACGCGTCTGTCCTACTTCTTGTGGTCCACAGCGCCCGATGACGAGTTGCTGCGGCTTGGCCAGGACGGGAGTTTGCTTGAAGACGATGTGTTGAAATCGCAGGTTTCCCGGATGTTGAACTCGCCCAAGCGGATCGCCCTCTCGGAACACTTCGCCGGACACTTGCTGGGTTTTGCCCATCTCCTGGCGAATCGTGTATACCTGGTGAACGAGCGCTGGAACCGCGAAACGTACGATTAGGTTTTTTACTTTTTTGACGAACTGATTCAATCGGACAGGAGTTTTCTGGAACTGGTTCAGAGCGATTGGATCTACAAGCGGTCGTCGGACCTCAAGCTGGGACAGCATGATTACGAGCAAATCGATCCCAGCTCGCTACGGCCGTTGTACAGGGATGTGTTGCCCATCAGGCAAGTCGCGAGTCCGGACCATCAAGGTCGTTACGACCCGCCGGTGCTGGTGAGAACGAAAGACGAGCGGGAGGGCGGGATCATCACCAGTCCGGCCATCATGCGGCTAACCGCATCGAAGGACCGCACGAGTCCGATCCGCCGTGGAGTGTGGGTGTTGCGCACGATCATCGGCAAGCAGCTGGAAGCGCCGCCGAATGTGCCGTCCTTGGACGAGGCGCGTGAATCGCTAAAGGTGAAGGAGAATCCGTCCGTGGCCGAGTTGATCAAGCAGCACGTCGCCAGGCCGGAATGCGTTTCGTGTCACCGGGCAATCGACCCATTGGGACTGGGACTTGAAAACTTTTCTCCTACCGGCGAATGGCGAATCCACTATTCAGATAAGGCCCCCGTGGAAGCGGCGGGCGTGATGCCCAATGGGAAATCGTTCCACACCCCGGCCGAAATGAAGCTGCTGTTGCTAGAGTTGTATCAAGACGACATCGCGAACAACTTCGTGGCACAGATGTTCGCTTATGCCCTGGGCCGGAAACTGGAACCTTACGACCGGCCGTCGCTGGAAAGGATCGTGCAGGCGGTCAAGGAACAAGGGTACAAGATCAATGTCGCTATTGAGCAAATCGCCTTGTCAAAGCAATTCCGATACCGGCAAGATCGTTAATTTATCCACTCGGCTCGCGAAAGCGGTAGCCGACGCCGCGTACGGTTTCGACCAGATCGGCGTGGGTGCCCAGCTTCTGACGCAGCGAACGGATGTGCACGTCGATAGTTCGCTCCAACACCAGGGCGTCGTTGCCCAGCGCGGCGTCGATCAGTTCGGCTCGCGAAAAGGCGCGGCCCGGTTGCCGCACCAAGGCGTCGAGCAAACCGAATTCCGCCGGCGTGAGTTCCAATACCTGCCCGCCGGCTTGCACTCGGTGCCGACGGCGGTCGACTTCAATTCCCTGGCTGGCGACGACGTCGCGTACCGCTTCGTCCGTCACGCGGCGGCGGAGCAAGGCCTTGATGCGTTCGAGCAGCACTTTCGGGCTGAATGGCTTCGTGACATAATCGTCGGCCCCCATGCTGAATCCAACAATCTCGTCCGTTTCTTCGGATTTGGCCGTCAGCATCAGGATCAGCAGGTCGGTCATCGCCGGATCGGCTCGCAGCCGCTTGCAAACTTCCAGGCCGTCCATGATCGGCAGCATTAAATCCAGAACCACAAGCTGGGGAGTCTTCAGCTGGGCCTGCTGCAAGCCGTCCTGTCCATCACGCGCCACGATGACATCGTATCCCGCTTGACGCAGGTTATACATCAGGACGTCCGCCAGAGCTCGATCGTCTTCAATGACGAGTACGCGTTCCTTGGGCATGTTTTCCTTTCATGTGCCTTAAAACTTCACCGCCGGATTGTCCCCCAGGAATATTAAGAAAGCGTGAACGTTTTATGAAGAGCGGGGCTCATCTTGGGCTAGCGGAAACGTGACCCAGAAGGTGGCGCCTTCGCCGAGTACGCTCTGCACTCCCAGGTTACCGTCAAAGGACTGGGTTAAATGCTTGACAATCGAGAGTCCCAGCCCGGTTCCACCGAGTTCCCGGGAGCGGGCCTTGTCGACGCGGAAAAACCGCTCGAATACCCGCTCCTGGTCCGGTTTGGCGATCCCGATGCCGGTATCCTGGACTTCGATTCGGGCGACATTCCCTTCGGCTTTCCATCTCACGGTCACGGTTCCGCCAGCGGGAGTGTACTTAATGCCGTTACCAATCAGGTTTGTGAGAATTTCACGGAGCCCCTCTGTATCGGCCAGCACGCGAGTAGTTTCGTTTGGAGCTTCTTCGCGGAGTTCCACATTGCCGGCCTGAGCACTGGCGATGTGGTCTTCAATGCAGGTTCGCACGACGTCGGCAACCGAAGTGGGGACAATCTCGAAGATCTGTTTTCCCGATTCAATTCGCGCCAGGCTCAACAAGTCCAAAATCAACTGATGGAGTCGGTCTGCCTGTTCCTCGATCCTTCGAACAAACGCAACGTTGTTTTCTTCGTCGTGTAGCGCGCCGTTCAGGAGCGTTTCCGAGTAGGCCTTGATGGCGCTCAGCGGCGTTTTTAACTCGTGAGAAACATTCGCGACAAAGTCCTGCCGCAGCGACTCCAGTCGACGCAACTCCGTAATATCGTGAAACACCAGCACCACGCCTGGGCACGGGTCGCCGGGCAAGGGAGTGGAATTGACGCTGCTGCGACGTCCCGATGCGCCGACGAGTTCCATTTCGAGCGTACGCGCGATTCCGGTCTGGAGTGTGCTGGCCACGGCTTCACGAAGCGTCCTGCTGCGGATCACTTCCAGTAGGGGTCGCCCTTCGGCTTCCGCGGCGTTGAAATTCAATTGGCGTCCGGCAGCGTCGTTGGCGAACAGGACGTTCTGTCTGGCATCCACGGCGACAACGCCTTCGATCATGCCCCCCAGCACCGTCGCCAAACGCTGGCTGGTATCGCGAATTTGCCGGAGTCGCGAAGGCAGTTCCTGTCCCAACTGATTGAAAGCGGCGGCGAGTTCCCCCAGTTCGTCTTCGCTGGGAACGAAGGCGCGCTGTCCGTAGTTGCCGGCGGCAATGGAACGCGCCGCGTCGGCCAGCGTGGTGACCGGCCGGACGATCTGAGCGACAGACCAATACGTGAGTATCAAGGCAATGGCGCCCGCGGCGGCGGCCACCGTCCAGAGCCGCAATTGGATGGCCTTTACCTCGTCGTCAATGGACTTGGTCGGCAAGGCGACTCGAATCAGGCAGACGGGCTTCCCTTGGGACTCCGCCCTCAACGCGTAGTATTTCATGGGCGTTCCGAGAGTCGGACTGACGCGTTCGCTTCGCCCGTTCCCGTAGCGGGTTGCTTGGACCAGCTCCGGGCGACCGATGTGATTGTCCATCTCGGCAGGATCCTGCTCTGAATCCGCCAGTACACGGCCGTCCATTGCCACCAGCGTGATCCGCAGCCCCGTTTTTGTGCCCAGTTGTTTGACGAGCGACTGCACGGACGTGGGCTTACGTACCATGATGTCGTCCGCGAGTTGGCTATTCAGCACTTCGGCAATGTTCTGCAAACGCAGTTCGACTTCGCGTATGACCTGGCCACGTTGCCAACCGGAGACGATGGCGACGAAAGCTCCCAGCATGCCGATCGAAAGGACCGCGTACGTCAGCAACAGCTTCCAGAATAACCGGCAGGACCACATACGTGCCAAGTATACAAGGCAAATCCAGCCTGAGTCAGGGGCTCATCGCCGCCGCTGGCAAGTTCCTGGACGCCCCATTTCAGTCACGCTCCACGCTAACCATGGGGCTTCAGTGGCGTACCGCAGTTGTCGCATACTTCTGCCGAAGGCGACACGGGATGATTGCATTGAACGCAGGCTTTCCACTGCGGATCCTTTTTCTTCCGGCTGACGGCGAAGAACAGGCACACCACCCCGGCGACAACGCCCAAGATTGCGTGTAGAATTAGTAAGACAAACACAGACAAACCTCCGGTCGACATCGGACCTCCTCGTGCTACAGAAATAACGTGCGTCTCGCGTCTGTAATAGATAGAAGCAGTGTCGAGACACCGATCCAATCACGTTCTAGAACTGCTCATTTTATTCGCATAATCTACTTCATTATCGCCACAGCGGCTCAAGAAAATGGCAAAAGCTCGGAAATACTGGCTCGTCAAGACAGAACCCAGGACATATTCCATCCAGGATTTGGCGCGCGAAAACAATCAAACGACGCATTGGGATGGCGTTCGCAACTACCAGGCGCGAAACTTCCTCCGCGACGACATGCAAGTTGGCGATCGTGTGCTCGTGTACCACTCGAATGCGGATCCTCCGGGCGTGGCGGGCGTGGCCACGGTGGTGCAGGCCGGTTACCCGGACTTCACTTCGTGGGACCCCCGCCATCCTCATTGCGATCCCAAGTCGACTGCCGAACAGCCCCGTTGGTTCATGGTCGACATTCGGCTGGATGGAATTTTTGGCGATCTGATCTCACTGGAAACGCTGCGAGGCGTCGCGTCCCTGGCGAAAATGGAGCTCTTGCGGAAGGGTTCCCGGCTGTCGGTCCAACCGGTCCGCAAGAAGGAATTTGACATCATCATGAAGCTGGCCCATGAATGACTCCCTGCGGTGGATTGACGACGAACTTGCCCAACTCGACGCGCGCACCCTGCGACGCGTGCTCACCGTCCGCGAAACGCCCCAGGTCGCGGACGCGATTGTTTTGGACGGCCAGCAACTGATTAACTTCGGTTCCAATGACTATCTCGGTTTCGCACCGCTCGTGTCGAACGCCGTGGCGGACGCGCTCCAAGAAACCGGCTGGGGGAGCGGCGCCAGCCCGCTGATTTCGGGGCGGGCGCGTCGCCACGCCGAATTGGAAACGGCGCTCGCTGACTTCGAAGGGACGGAGGCGGCGCTGCTGTTCCCCACCGGCTTCGCCGCCAACCTGGGAACCATCGGCGCCTTGGTGGGAAAAGGCGATATCCTCTTCAGCGACGCCAAGAATCATGCCAGCATCGTCGACGGCAGCCGGCTGTCGGGCGCTCGCATCCAAATCTATCCGCATGGGGACATGGACTACCTGCACAAGATGCTGCAGCAGGCCGGCGGCTTTCGACGTCGGCTGATCGTCACGGACTCGCTGTTCAGCATGGACGGCGACCTGGCAAAGCTCGCCGAACTGGCAATGTTAGCGCGGCAATTCGATTGCATGTTGATGGTGGACGAAGCGCACGCCACGGGTGTATTCGGCGAACTGGGGAAGGGGGTCTGCGAGCACTTGGGCGTGGAAGACGCCGTCGACATTCGGGTGGGCACGCTGAGCAAAGCCCTGGGCAGCGTCGGCGGATTTGTCGCCGGGTCGCAGAAGCTGATCGACTGGCTCGCCAATCGGGCTCGCAGCTATGTGTTTTCCACGGCGTACCCGGAAGCCGTGGCGGCCGCCGGACTGGCTGCGCTGCGGCTGCTGCGGAGCGAACCGCAGCGGCGAACCCGTCTGCTGGCCACCGCTCGAGAATTGCGGCAGTCACTGGCCGCACAGGGCTGGCGCGCGGGCGAGTCGCCAAGCCAGATTATTCCGGTCTATCTGGGCGATGCCGAAGCAGCGGTACAGGCCTCCAGGCAGTTGCGCGAAGAGGGCCTCTTCGTGCCGGCAATCCGCCCCCCATCGGTTCCGGCGGGCGAGTCGTTGTTGCGGATCAGTTTAAGTTGCGGCCACACAACGGCCTCGGTGGAACAGCTGAAACAGGCCCTCGCGCGGCTGGCGTGAACCGGGACGCCCGTCAATTCCCCGGTGCACTTGTTGCAGCAGCCCTCGCGGGGTGCTAACTTGACGGCTGTTGGAGAGCGTATCGCTTGAATTCAGCGGCGATTTCGCTACTTGCCGCAAGGATTCGCAGCGCCAGAAACGCTCGAAGTACGTGCGATTCGCACTTGCTGACCCACTCTCGGAGATATTCCCATGAAGAGCTTTACGTATCCTTTGTTTGCAGTCACCGTGATAGCCGCTTTATTCTTGACCCCGGGGCTGCCAGCCGCCGATGGCTGGGTGGACTTATTGCCGGGAAACGACTTGGCGAAGTACTGGACGACGACCGGCAATTGGAGTGTCGATGACGAAGGCGTCGTCTCGCTGGTGCCGCGCGAAGGGGAAAAGGGCTGGTCCCGCTTCGACGCCTACCTCTGGCTGGCTGGCGAATACAAGGACTTCGAAATGGAATTCGATTATCGCGTGCAACCGCGAGGCAACAGCGGTTTCTATTTTCACGTCGGGGACGTGAAGAGCCCTGTGGCTACCGGGATTGAAGTGCAGATTTACGACTCCGGTTCGAAACCGGCGGATGCCAGGCTGACCGACCACGACTCGGGCGGCATCATTCCCGGAACACCCCCAACCAAAAACGCTGCCAAGCCAGCCGGAGAATGGAATCATTTCCACATTACCAGCCAGGGTGATAAGTTGACCGTGAAGTTGAACGACGAGATCGTCAACGTCGTGGATCTCAAGTCTCCCAAACTCGCCAATCGTCCCGAAACCGGCGCGATTGGATTCCAGGACCATGCATTGCCGCTGTCGTTGCGGAAAATGCGGATTCGCAAACTGTAGCAGGAAGTGACGCCAGACCAGGTTGATCGGCATGTGACCTCGATAGAATCGGCCACCGAGGACGCGTGCGTTCTTCCTGGAGGACCGCGGGACGACAGGGCTGATTTGGATCGCAGAAAGGGGTTGTTGTGAATCGCATGTGGTTTTGGGGAGTTGTCATCCTGGCAATCGGATGCTCGTCCGGTTCGGAGAACACGTCGTCTTCGATAAAGGCAGGCATGGGGATCATGGTCGGCGAAGTCACGTCCAGTACAGCGCTGGTCCAGGTGCGTTTGACCGAGTCCAACGAATTGGTCAATGGCGATGTACCCGGAAAAGCGGGAGTGGTGGCGTTCGAACTCTTTTCCGTGGACTCCAGTGCCAATCGCAAGAGTATCGGGAAGCTGACGGTCGAAGCCGTCGCGGACAACGACTTCATCGCCCGCGCCGCTTTCCAGGATCTCCAACCCGGCGCGCACTATCACTGCGAAACGCAAATCGGCGAAACACCAGATTCACTCGTGCCCGGTCCACAAGCCGACTTCCAAACGTTGCCCGGCCCGGACCGTACGGACGAGGTGACGTTTGTTGTCGTGACGGGCATGAACTACGCAAAATTCCACGGCGACGACCGTATCGACCGCGAACAGCACCTGATCGAAAACAACACGGAATTGGCGCCGCCGTACGACGGCCCCGACAAGCATCTGGGTTACCCCGCGCTGGAAACCATTGCCAAGATGCAACCGAACTTTTTCGTCGGTACCGGGGACAACGTCTATTACGATACCCCGGACAAGTTCCGTGCCCAGACCATCACGGAACTCCGCCAGAAGTGGCACGAGCAGTTCGTTCAACCCCGTTACCTGGACCTGTTCGCCAAAGTGCCGACC
>CALBSZ010000426.1 GCA_937967665.1 uncultured Planctomycetaceae bacterium | reverse complement strand
TCGCAGTGTTCTCGTTTTAATCGATCCCCGATCTCTCTCCAACTTCGCCACGACTAAACGCCCCAGCTCTGGTTCCTTGGCTTCCATGCCAATCCCGATATTATGCAACGCACCGTCCGTGAAGTTGCTGCCGGCATGGCAGGCGCTGCAGTTTGCCTTGTTGAAGAAAATCTCCATGCCGCGCTGCGCCGCCTGGGACAGCGCCCCTTTGTCGCCGGCCTCGAAGCGGTCATAGGGCGCGTCGCCGGACAGCACCGTACGCTCAAACGAAGCAATCGCGTGGGCGATCCCTTCCGTCGTCACATCTGTACCGAAAACCTTCTGTAACTGCGCACGGTAGCCCAGGATGGCGTTGAGTTTTTCAACGAGGTCGTCGAGTTTCATGTCCATTTCGATCGGGTTTCCGATCGGTCCCAGCGCCTGGCCTTCCAACTGTTGCGCTCGGCCGTCCCAGAACTGAAAATACTGGTAACCCGAGTTCACGATGGTCGGGGAACTGCGACCACCGACCTGGCCCTCAATGCCGGTCGCGAAGGCCGCGTTGTTCGACCAGCCCAATTCCGGATCGTGGCACGTCGCGCACGAGACGGTATTGTCACGCGAAAGCCGCTTGTCGAAATAAAGTTGCTTTCCCAGTTCGATCTTGTCCGCGCTGAGCGGATTGTCACGCGGAATCTTCATCGCTTTCAGGCCGTTGGGAATCTTCAAGTCAAACTCGTCGCCAACAAGCGGCGAGCACAAGCCCAATCCCAGAGCCAAACTCCAAATCCAACGCATGGTGCAAACTCCTCTGCTGTCGTCCTTCGTTGCGATAGCGGAACTGCACCGTATTGTCATCAAGTGAAACGGAAATCGCAAGACACCGCCCCGCAAAGCGCTCGGAATCACGCCCACGACCCGGCGAAACGTGCATGACGTGATGATGGGAGGCGAAGGAATGCGTTTGCCGCGATAGCCAACCGGCATTAGGCGAGCCCCGTCGGTGGCGTGAATCGCAAACGAGCTATTTCGGCAAGGTCAAGACGAAACACGCGCCGCCCGTCGCGTTTGATTCGTAAGCCAATTGCCCCCCCAGGTCGTGGGCCAGGCGTTTGCACAGGGCCAGCCCCAGTCCGACACCCGGAGCCGAATTGGCGGCCTGCTGCACGGATTTCGAAAACGGGCGAAACAGGCGTCGCGATTCGGCCGCGGAAATTCCCGGGCCGTGGTCCTGTACATGAATGGCGACCGACTTGGGGTGATCCCGCAAGCGCAGATGAATGCGTCGGTCCCTTGCCTGAGTCGCGTACTTGCAGGCGTTGTCGACCAGATTGAACAAGATCTGTTCGACTGCCGCCGGATCGGTCCGTACGGAAACGTGACGCAGACTATCGGCCTCGTCGAATTCAATCGACATGTCCACCTGCTCAGCCCGCTCTCGCAGTCGCTCAAGATTCGGTATCACCAACTGCTCCAGTGTCGTCGACTGCCGCTTCCTGCCCGGCTGCCGCCCGCGTTCCAAGCGAGCGTACTGCAGGACGTTTTCCACCAGATGCGACAACCGATTCGCCTCGACTCGCAACGTATTGAGGTAGTCCGCACGTTTTTCGGCCGATGGCACCATGCCCTCCGCCAGCATTTCCGCGTACATCCGAAACGTCGTCAACGGCGTGCGCAGTTCGTGGGTCACGGCCGAAACGAAAGCGCCTCGCCGTTCACTCAACGAAATAACACCCTGCAACATGACTGCCGCCGCGCCGGTGGCCAGGATCAGGCAGCTCCAGGCGATCCACAACGAGACGCGAATCGGTGACGTGCTGTCGCTAATCGAGATCGGTGCCGGTGCGGCCACCGCGGCGACGTCGTCCTGAACGTTGGCCACTACCAATTGCGCCGGCACGGTGGCCAGCATGCGAGTGGGATCGGCGTCGTCGTCGGGAAGTACCGGTACCAGGTCGGCCTCCGGCAGCAGATCGGCGACTTCGTCCAGCAACTGCTGCTTCAGCACTTTCCAGTTCAGCCAACAGCCCTGAATGTAGTCCCGTCCATTCACGTTCATCCGCTTTGCCAGCACCAGATGTTCCGGTCCGATCCAGACCGGCTTGCTGATGCCTTCGCTGACCAGCTTCAATTCCGGCAGCGAACTTGGCAGCTGCAAATTCTGCTGCACGACCTGGTTCTGAGCCAGGTACTCAACGTTGCGGCCGCGTCGAGCTAATTCGAGGTCGTCACGCATCATCACTTTGCCCGTATTGGGAGCAAAACGCTGCTGACCGTATGCCAACTGCTGCGATTCCTGGCTTACCTGCGATGCACTATTGGGACCGTTCGCCGGAGGGGGCGATTCGACCTGCGGAACCGCGTTGGGCGGCACCTGCGATGGATCCGGCAAGGCCTTCTGCTGGCCACTGCTGGCGTTGGACTGCGCTCCGGCGCGGTAGTCATTGTTGAACCCATTCAGCACGTCGCTCCAGAGCGGATTCGATTGGGCGGCCAACTGCTGGCCCGGGTTCATGGCGGTGGGCAGCTGTGCCATGAGCTTCGTGCGATCCAGATGCAGCGCCAGCTCGGACAGTCGCTGAGTGTTACATTCCAGTTCGGTCTGCGTCAGCCCATTGCGAAAGGCCAGCTGGCAAGATTCTCCCAAAGGCACTTGTGGTGACGTGATGCCGCCATCGGGGTTCGAGGTAAAGTGCAGGTTCACTTCTTCGGAAGGCTGCTTGAGAATGGGCGAGGGCACTTTGGCGGCCGACCCTTTTCCCTTACCGCTGGACGCGTAGAAGGACTGGAACGTTTGAAACGGCCGCGCCGCCTCCTGCGCCATCAGCGGTGCGATGGCCGTGTCCATGCGCCATAACGCATTCCCGATCAGACGTTGCTGGTTCGCACGCCGGCGAGCCGCCTCGGCCTGCTGCCGCGAACCTTCCGCATTCGCGCGAGCCAGCTGCGCTTCGTTTGTCATCTCCGCCAACGTCTGCCGCGCGACCGACTCCGCACGATCCAGTTCGATCACTTTCCACGTCAGCCAGCCCATCGCCGGATAAACCACGGCGATGCCGATGACGAAAAGCGTCCAGATTTGCCAGGGTCGTTTCATGGAAGGCCATCAACGGTGGGAGTCACGGGGAGCATTTATTCTTCCGCAAACATGTAGCCTTTGCCGCGAACGGTAACCAGTAATTGGGGGACGTCCGACTGGTCGCCGAGTTTCTCGCGCAAGCGCGCGACGTGCATGTCGATCGTGCGTGTCGAAACGCCCTGCGGACTGATTCGCCAGACGTTCGATAACAGCTCGTCACGCGCGATCGCTCGACCGCGATGATTGACCAGATACCGAAGCAACTCGACCTCGCGTTCTGACAATTCCACACGTGTTCCGTCATGGTGCTTGATTTGGCGGCGTGCGAAGTCGATCCGCGCCGTCGGCAGTTCCACCAACTCAACGTCCGTTGGCCGTTCTGGGGACCGCCGCAACACCGCCTCGACGCGGGCCAAAAGCTCCTTGACACTGAACGGTTTGACCACATAGTCGTCGGCGCCGCAACGCAATCCTTCCACACGATCATTTTCCTCACCCCGCGCAGTCAGGATAATCACGGGCTGCGTCGGTCGGGTCCGGCGCACTTCGCGGAGGATTTCCAAACCGCTTTTCCCGGGCAGTACCAGGTCCAGCAGCAGCAAATCGTAGTCCTGGCGCACGGCGGCCTCGATGCCGGCGTCGCCGTTGGCAGCTTCCAGGACGCGAAAGCCCGCGAACTCCAACGCGTCCACCACGCCCCGCCGGATGGCGCTGTCGTCTTCCACGGTAAGGATCGTGCGCTGGTTCATCACGTTTGCCTGAGCAGGAAGGAGGTTCGTCTTCACTGTGGCGCGGCCCGTGTCGAAATCGCTTGCCGTCAAACCGCGGGGAGCCACGGCTATTCTAGAATAGTCGCTGGAAGTCGCCAAATCCGGTCTCCTTCAGTCCTTCGACACAATGCCGCTGTCGTCCAAGGCCGTGTACGTATCGTCGCGTACCAGTCCCAGCCACGGATCCGAACTCGGCGTCAGAAACAATTCGTCATAAACGCGTTCGTTCAACGCCGTTACGTCGGAAGTTACCTCTCGCTTTACATACCATTCGTGGATCTGGCGGTGCAGCAGGTATTCGTTGCGAACCGTGTCCAAAGCCATGGAACGCTCGAAACTGTCGACCATTTTCAACAGCGGAGATTCGGCAAGACTTTTCGTTGGCGAAACAGCATCTGCAGCGACGGCCGGCAGGTGACGCGACATCAAGGCCACGCTGGACTCGTCCAAGTGCGCCTGATCCGCGTGAAGCAGCGCCAGCTTCTGCCAAAGTTCCGGCGTCGTGGCCCGCTCGAGCGATTGGGGGTCGACCGCGAGCAGGGCAAACGGATTGAGCGTGACCGAAGTTATCAAAGGCATTTCGACGATCGCTTTGGGTTGCGCGATCGAGGCAGCGGCTTCTGCCGCGCCGAACTTTTCCAAAACCGCGTTTAACGGTTCATCGGCTGGGACTTGGGGAGCGACCTGCTGCAGGTCTTGCATCCATCGCGTCGTCAGGGCTTCAAGCTGCCGGTGATGCAACTGAGCCAGCGCGGTGCCGCGAGCCTGCGGGGCAAGAGTTCGAATGCCGCGAGCCAATTCGGCGGCATTTCGCACGTGCTGCAAGAAGGCGTCGGGGCCATAGAGGCCCGGCAGACCATCAACAGGCCAGCCGTCCGAGGTGAGTACGTAATGGATGCTGTTACCGGTCAGCGTGCGCTCCAGTTTCCGGCCGTCCCCGAAGTCGACCGTCACCTTGGGTACCGGACGCACGCTGTGCCAATGCAATACGAACTCGTCCCGTAACACGGCGGCGACCGCGGCGTTGGCATAGAGCGCCGTCCGAAAGAAGCGGCTGTTGGCACAGCTCAATTCGTCCGTCAATTGGCCCATCATATGCAAGCTGAGAATTGGTTTGCCGCTCTTTTCCGCGGCTTCCCGGGCGCGTTCCAGGCCGGTGTACCAATACAGCCGGGACACGCTACAGTGCCGAGCGCCGCCGACGCGGTCGATTGCGGCATTCAATCTTTGCAGGCGAATGGCCGTTTCGCCCGTTGCCTCACTCCCGTCCGGCCCCGCCAGTTGTTCCCGATAGGCGAACAGGGCCTCCAACGCCGTTGGTCCAGCAGCGCGAAGCTTCGTTATGCTCTCCCCGGCGCCCGAATCGGTCTCTACAATCGAGTCAATTTCGTCCCGCCAGGCTTCCCCGCCGCCGGCAGGCGACAGTACCCCACAACTCCAGAACACAAACACCGCTACCATGACCAGACGCATGACTGAGACTCCTGTTGACAGATTCCGGGACTGAGAATCGTAACCACGTCGTTGCCACCTGGAATTCTAGCCGACGACGGCCTCGTGTCGTGTAAAGCGTTTGTAACGAATGGCTTGCAACGGTGGAGAAACCGCGTTTCCCAACGGTCTTGGCGGCTCGGCGACGGGTTCAAAGCAACCCGTTTCGCTCTCCGCGATTGGGACTGCCTGTAGCGTGAGCAGATCCTGTCAGTTCGGGCGACTGGCCATGCGAGGTTCCTGGCGTCCCAGGACGATCAGTTTTTCGTCCTTCAGGAAATAGTTGACCGAGGTCAGGACGCGGGCGTCGGGAGGCAGTTCGTCGCGCAGCGATTCGTATTGATCCGCCCGCGTGATCAAGAAGTGGTCGGTCGATTCGTTCAGGAACGAGACGGCGGTAGAGCGATCAAACTCGTACACAGGTTGTCCGGCGTAGAAGACCCAAGTCGGTTCCAGGGCACCTAGCGCCGCAATCCGCGGCGCGTCGCTGTGTCCGCGAATCGCATCGACCAGTTCCTGGTACCGCTGATGGGAACTCACGCGCTGAGCCACCACGGCAAACATGCTTGTGGTAAACAACAGCGCCGCTGTCGCAAAGACACGCGCTGCCGTCCGCCGTTTGCCTGATTCGGAAACGACGATCGCCGCGATCCCGCCCAGCAGGGGAATCAGCCCAATGGCAGCCAGCCACTGTTCCCCGGGCAGGAAGCGTGCGAGGGCGAATGGCAAGGCCAGCAGGAGCACCGCGCCAATCGCGGCACAGACCACAAACGCGGCGCGCGTCCACAAGGGCGATACCAGCTGTGTCCCCTCAATCCAATGGTAAATGAAGGCACCTGTCAGCAAGGCCAGCCCCGGATAGCACGGCGTCACGTAGCTGGGCAGTTTCGTCTGCGCCAGCGTAAACGCAACAACGTAAACCCCGACCCAGCAGGCGGCCAACGTATAGCCGGGTGACCAGGGGTCCCGCCGACGGACTCGCGCGATCAAGCCCAGCAGGACCGGGCCCGCAAATACCGACCAGGGAAAGAAACCACAGAGGATGGCTATCGGGTAGAAAGCGATGCCCCCGTCATGTCCTTCCATCGGCGAGGTCGCGCGGCTGAGATTATGTTCCCAAAAAAAAACTCGCAAGAATTCCCCGTCCGTGCGATAGCCCACCCAGGCATACCAGGGAACGGCGATAGTCGCCGCGACCAGGATCGCTGTAACCGGACGCATTGCCCAGCAGGTCTTGAGAAAATGCCACGGCGCGAAGGGACGCAGGCAGGAAAAGAATCGCTTCTTCCAGACGGGAGTCGTTGGCGGAAACGGCCGCTCGGGAAGTCTGCGGATCAGCATGAGCATACCAATGACCGCTGTCGGCAGAACGAGTCCGACGGGCCCTTTGGCCAGCACCGCCAGACCCATGAGGGCATACATGGCGACGACGTAACGGTACTGCGTGGGGAACAGCTGTTCCATCTTGCCGTAGCGAAACGTCCCCGTTGCGTAGACAGTGACCGCGGCGGTGGTGAAGAACACGAGTACGGAATCGGGTGTCGCCGCGCGTCCGGCCACGTCGAACATCAACGTGGACGACAAGATGATCGCCGCCCAAAGCCCGACACGGGCATTGAAAAGGCAGCGCCCCAACTGGTACGTACACAACGCTGTTCCCACGGCCAGAGCTGCCGACCAGAACCGCGCGGAGAACTCGTTCACGCCAAATACCGCGTAGGCGGACATAATGAACCAGTACAGCAAGACCGGCTTGTGCCTCCGCAATTCATCGTTGAAATACGGAGTCACCCAATCGCAGCGCTGCAGCATTTCGGCAGCGGTGCCGGCTTTTCGCGGTTCGTCGCGATCCCATAATTTGGGCCCGCCGAGATTCGTGAACAGAATGACCGCCGAGAAACAGACAATCAGAAACAGATGCTGCCTGACTGAAATCATAGAAAAATACCATCCTTGGTAAACGCGGTCGTCCCTGACTGACGAAGCAGTCTATTCCAGCCCGCCATTGCCTCCAACACCAGTTTCTTGGGCGAGACTTTTTCCTCTTCCGTCAAATCGAGAACCCGTGAATAATGCCCGCCGTGGACGGACAGGCAGGACAACCACGGCAGGCGAGCATGGACGCGAACAAGCGTTTCTCCTATCGACTACTGATCACGGCCGCCATGCTAGCGTGCTGCGGAGTGCTGGCAATCAGCATCGACGTTCCCGTGTCGCAATGGTGGAGCACCCAGGGATTGCCCGGCGACCTGAGGAAACTCGTAACGCTTGCCGAATTCTTCGGGCACGGCTGCGGCGCGGCCCTGATTCTGGTCGGCTTCTTCGTGCTGTTGCCCAATCGGCGACGCCAACTGCCGCGTTTGACTGCCTGCGCGTTTGCCTCCGGGATGCTCGCCAACGTTGGCAAGGGGCTGGTCCAGAGAACGCGACCCTACGAGTTCGATTACACTTCCCCGATTACGGCTTCGTTTACGGAGTGGTTCCCGTTCTTTGGCGAACATGCCGACCAGTCCTTCCCGTCGGGACACACGGCGCTGGCCTTCGGATTGGCCGTCGGACTGTTGGCCCTGTTCCCGCGTGGACGCTGGCTGTTCCTGGCCTATGCGTCCCTGGCGGCCTGCCAACGGATGAACGCCAACGTTCATTTTCTCAGCGACGTTCTGTGCGGCGCTGCCGTCGGCTGTCTCGGTCCCGCACTTTGCTACCATTCCAAACTGTTGGGAAGATGGTTTGACCAAATCGAACTGCCGGTCGTGCCGACGGATTCGACAAAGGAAGAATGTCGAGTCGCAGCGTAGAGGGTCCGCCGCCGTGGCGTAGGATGGGGCAGAGCGGCGTTTTGGCAGCGACGTGGAACAGCGTTGGTAGTTTGCCAGCCGATTCGATCTGGCAACAGTCAGCCGCCAGCGCCGCCCCATCAGAATCCGGCCTCTAGCGGCAAGCCATCCGCATTGCGCAACGGCCGTTAGGAACGATGCCACCGCATTGTGATGGCAGGACGCATTGCGATGGGCTACACGGCGTTTCACCCGCGCTGGAACCTTACCATCGTCCAGCCACACCCGTGCAGAACACAACAACCAATAACCGCTGGCCCATCCTACATGTAATACAGGTACCTGGGCGGCTTCAAGTTCTCGTGTATTGACAATTTGCCGTGCGAACTTGGATTCCCCGCAATTTCAGCTGCCGATTCAAACGGCGGTCTGACTTCGGCGCGTCCGCGGCGCGATTTACTACTGTGCGGATATGCCTCCATGTCTGACGGTCGAAGTCCTGTCTTTGTGACTGGCGATTCGACCACTCGTGAAATCAACGGCGATTCCATTGCGAACGATCGGGACACGTTTTCCGGCAACAGGACTGGCGGCGGCGCAACGGCCGTAGGCGTGATTAAATGCAGCGCGCTATGGAATTGAGTCGCATGATCGCGAACGATCGCCAGGTCGGTTCCGTCCACATTGCCATCGCGATCGAAGTCAAAAACGTGGTCGACCAGTACTGCCGAGCTGGCATGGTCGCGCGTCCCGGCAAAATCAAATCCATCCACCAGTGTGTTGAGTCGATCGCGGTTTCCGGATTCGCCAATGACACTGCCGAAGATAAACGTGTCGTCGGCGACGAGTCCCGATGCCGGTGAAGCGAGCAGCGTGACTTGCAGCCATTGCTGGGCGATCGCTCCATTCGGCCAAATCACCGTGATGCGATCGCTACCTGCCACCCCGGCACCAGGTCGCACGGTAATTCCATCGGGCGGCGGCGCGGCGAGCCACGTTGTCACCGCGTCGGATCTTCCCACACGAAACTCGAAATCGTCTTGCGAAAGCCCCACCGGATCCTGCAGGTGCCGCACGTCGATCTGAATGCCGTTGAGTCCGTGGATGTAGCTCGTGTAATTCTTGAAGTCGGCGGACCGACCAGGGAACAAGGGACGTTTGTCCGTGGCAACCGCGTTGTTGTCGGCGGCGGAAGCGCTGGCGTCATGGTTGTCGAAGTGCGAATCGTTGTAGAACACATGACGAGCCATCACCGCGACCGGACTCCCCTCCGCGGCCGGTGTACCCAGTCGCTCACCGCTCGCGTGCCAGTTAAATGGATCGCTGTAGTTGCCGGCGACGTCGATCACCGTCAGCGAACTTCCCAGTCCATCGGCCAGTTCGGGCCAGTCGCCCTCGTCGTCGTAGGCAAAGTCGTGAATGACCGCACCGGCCGCGTCCACGAGCGTGATCCGTTCACCACTGTTCGATAACCGGGCGGAGTACTGTCCCGCGACCGGAAGCCCCGTGCCGTAGCGGAATTCGAAAGCCGCGGCATTCCGAACCAGGACGACACGCTGGCCGGCGGCCAACTGCCGGACCGCCGCATCGCTGAAATGGAATGTGATGCCATTCGTGAAACGTACGCCACTCAAATCGACCGCGGTGCTGGAATGATTGTGCAATTCCAGGAACTCGAAATCATCGGCATCGGTAAAGCCGGCTGTGACCTCGGCATCGGTAGGGTCTGATGGGTGGTAATTCAATTCCGTGATCGCAATGTTTTCGGAGGTTGCCGGGTAAACGACAAAGACGGCTTCATTCAATGCCGACCAGTCGTCTCCGACTCGAGAACGCGCTTTGACCGTCGTCATGCCGTTGAGCGTCACCGGCCCTTGGTACAGCCTGGCTGAACTCGCCACCGCGCCCCCAGCCAGGCGTGGGTCGCTGCCATCCAGCGTATAGTAGATGTCCCCCGCAGGCGCGGTCATTTCCAGCACGAATCCGTTGGCGATCACACCGCCGTGCTGGTTGAACGCCGGCGCTTCCAACAGCGGATACAGTTCGGCGGCGCGGAGGTCTTCCAGCAGGATATCGGTTCGCTGCGGGAAGTAGGTGGTCGTCAATCGATCGAGTTCCATTTGCCACTGACCGTCGCGGGTGTAGGGGTCATCGGGCCTGCGGAAATCACCCCAGCGCGCGGATTCGGCGACGATGGCCGTGTAGATCTCGTCCGCGCGGGCCTGCCAGCGAGCCGCCGCGGCCTGCGGCGTCAGTGTGCCGTCGTTGAAGAAATGTTGGTGCGCGCGGTCCGCGTAGCGCAGCCGGAATTCAGGGTTGTCGCGCAGCCTCGCGTAAACGCGGGCGATCGTGTTCGCGACGTCCACGTCGATATTGCTGTTCTCGTTGACGTTCGCCCGGCTCCCGCCTTCGCAGGGCGCGCAAATTGTTCCCACTGGCGGGGCCATCGTGATTGGTGGCGTACTGGTTGATCAGCATGTAATCGATCAGGTTGTCGATATCCACATACTCTTGAATTGCCTGGTAGGCCGCGGACGAGCCCAGTCCGGCGTCGGCCAGCGCCTGCATGGCGTTCCAGGCCTGCAGGTCTCCTTCGTTGGCCACCACGGGCTGCCCGACCCGATGAGAGATAACGTCGTAGTCGTCATTCGAGCCGCCGAAATACTCCTCGCCAAAATTCCCCGTCGGGCGCTCCACCGGATTGTACAAGCCCCAATAAAGTCCGTTGATGTAGAGATGGACGTAGGTGGCGTGACCGTCGATCTTGCCCATGTCTCGAGCGGTATCGCGGGCCCAGGAATCGTGGATATACTGCGTCGCTTCGATTTGCAAATTGCCGCTGCGGAAGTCGGTCCAGCCGCGGCTGCCTTGCGCGCGCAGTACCAGGTCGTCGAAGGCTTCCACCGGCGCGTCCGGGAAGATCGGATACCGCAGCTTCGTTTCGCCATAGTCGGATTTGAACTTCAACTGAAAAGAGTGTTTCAATGTACTGCTGTGCGGCCGCCAGCCCGTTCCCCAGACGCGGATTCCGGCATCTTCTTGGAACAGCGTGGAACCATCCGGATTTATCCACTCCAGCGAAACCGGCCGCTCGTAGTCCACCCCCAATCGCTCCGGAAAAATATAGATTCCGTCCGTGGAGCTCCAGAAGGCGTCCGGCTCGGCCACCACGGAAAGAGTCGGGATGCTTCTGAGGCCGTCCAGCAAGTCAGCCGTGTAGTTCGTATCATCGACGACATCCGGATCCATTTCGAAGTCGGCTGTAAAACCATTCCAAGTCAGCGGTACGCCACCGGGATCTGCCGGCTGGCGAATGACATCGTCCAGGAACAAATACGTCTGCGTATCGATATTGGACGGAGCAAATTGCGACTTAAACGCCGCGGCGCGCAGGGTTGTCGTGGTCGTGACCGGAACGGTAGCGACGGGAGGAACGGCCGGGTCCGTCGCCGGTACCTGGATCCCGTTGACCGGCGAAGGGGGCGAGCCGTCGGTCGTGTAAATGATGGTCGCACCCGGAGTGCGGGTTGTTACATGAACATCGAACGCCGTGTCGAAGTACCCGCGTTTGACGTCAAACGTGGTATCCGCGACGAGTCCTTCAAAATGTTCGCTGTTGGGCGCGCCCGGAGTGGGTTGCGGAAAGTAGCCATGGCCGCTCGCCGGAATCCGCGCGGTCAGCGTGGGCGCCAGCAGGAAGTCGTCATCCCCCGGTGACCCGTTCAGCCCTTGAATCGCCAATACATTGGCGCCGTTGACGAGCAGGCTTGCGGGAACGACAAACGACTGCGAAGTCGCGCCGTCATGAGCCGTCGTTGCCGCGGCGTCGAACGGCGGTTCGCCGGCGGGAGCATTCGCCCTGGCGAATTCCGTGCCGTTCAAGTAGGCCACGAAACCATCGTCATAGTGAAGATCGAACGTCAACTGATCGTAGACACCGGCATCCGGCACATTAAATGGGAGTCGAACGTAGGCAGTCGCGTTCACATCCCGCATTGCTGCCTCCACGTTCGACGCGATCATACCGGCATAGGGCCCGGCCTGCGGTACTTTGGCCAAGACTTCCACTTCCGCCAGTTGGAGCCATTCGCTGTGGTTCCTGCCACCGTGCGACTGTTTGGCGACACGCACCTTGCGCCCCGTGACACCGCCTTCCGGAAGGCCCGTCAGGTCGACGTGAAAGACGGCCCCATTCCCGACATCGTCGGCGGCGCCTCCGGTACCGTCCCAGGGATTGAAGACGGCGCTTTCGTAGAGGACGTGATCGCCGGCATCGCGGATTTCGACCGTCAGATTGTAGTCACGCTCCGGATTGTCCGGCGTGCAGCAGTTGGCCCGCGTGACCACGTCGATCGACTCTAACGCATAATCCTCGGTCAAGTCCACTTCCCACCAGGGATTCAAGTCGCCCGTTGCCGTATGCGAAATGGAATTGCCCGCGTGGTTGCCGTCGACGGCGCCCGTGGCCGCCAGTCCGAAACCATTGGTGGATTGCAAGGCCGGTTTATGGAGCGCCACGTTGACGATCTCGTCGGGTGGCGGAGTCTCGTAGCCCACGCCCATCGTTGCTGTCTGCCAGCCGCTATCGTCAAACGGTTCGTCGCCCCCGGTCCAAGCGGAATTCAGGTCGTGGTCGGGGACCCAAAAGGCTCCGGGTGCGGAGGGAGCCAGCAATTCCACAAAGGTATCCCGTTGCGCCACGCCGTAAGAGATGTCTCTCTGCTGTTCGGGGTATGCCGGCGCGAACTCGCTGATCACCGTCATGCCATCGGGCGCGACCAACGCCAGGTACTCACCGGACGCCGAAAGGGCGAAATTGGTGTGCAGATGGCCGCCCGCGTCAACGTAGCCGTCCGTCGCCTGGCCGGAGGCGAACACAACCAGGTATGCGTTCGGTTCAAGAGTTACCTGGGGAAACGGCCAGCGAGTCAACGCATTCGGATCGTCCGTCAGGTAGTAACCGGCCAGATCCAACGACTCGTCACCGGCGTTGTGCAGTTCGATCCAGTCCGATGAATTTCCGTCGCCGTCGTCCAGCGAACGGCTGTTACTCGCCACGAACTCGTTGATCCGCACATCCGCCGCCAGCAGGCAGCGAGGTTCGAGTGACTCGAATCGCAACCGTTTCCGTTTTCGCTTTTTCCGTGGGCGCTCAGACATCCGACTTGGTCGCCTCGTGTTGGGTGGGAACGGCAACCTGCGCAACGCTCGCGCGAACGATCCCCGGCAATTCGATCCAGTCCCGAAGGACACCTGTAGGCAGAGAGTCTTGGGCCGCGGAGTCGGCTTCCTTTCCAGAATGCACTGCGAAGCGTTCAGTCTGTATGGCAAGCCGCAGTAACAGACGAGCTGCAGCTCGATATGGCGCGGGCAGGTCGAGCGGCACGCTTATGGAATCGCTTCTCACGAGCGGTTCGCTTGCCGGCAGGACGAAGGAAGAGGACAGGCCTTGCTGCAATGGCGGCGGCGGGGCAGCGAGCGTGGGCGAAATCAGGCGTAGTGCGCTGTCGAAATGCGTCGCGTGATCGCGGACGATCGCCAGGTCCGCGCCGTCCACAAGACCGTCGCGGTTGAAGTCGTTGACGTGGTCGATCGCGGCCGCCGCGCCGGCGTGGTCGCGCGTGCCGGCAAAGTCAAAGCCGTCGACGTGCGCGTTCAGCCGATTACGATTGCCCGTTTCACCAACCGCATTGCCGTAGTAGAAGACGTCGTCTCGGACCAGCCCGGTGGTCTCATTGGCCAGCAAACGGACCTGTAGCCACGTTTGCTGGATGGACTGGTTCGGCCACGTCAGCGCAACGCGATCGGACCCGCCCACGCCCTGCCCCGCGCCGACGGTCACATCGGGTTGCTCGTTCAATGGCAACCAGGCCGGCATGTGGTCGCTGTTGCCGACGTGGAACGCAAAATCCGCGGCGCTCAGATTCCCGCCGTCGGCCAGGTGCAGCACGTCGATGTACAGGCCGTTGAGTCCGTGAAGGTAGCTCGTGTAGTTATCGAAGTCAGCCGACCGGCCCTCGAACAACGGATCCTTATCCGTCGCGATCGCGTTGTTGCCCGTGAAAGACGAACCGCTGTAGAACACTTTGCGGGCCATGACGGCGATGTCGCTGCCGGTCGTTCCGGGAGTCCCGTTCAGCTCGCCACTGGCAAACCAGTTGAACGGATCGCTGTAGTTGCCGTGCACGTCGATCACGGTGAGCGCACTGCCCAGCCCGTCCGCCAACTCGGGCCAATCGCCTTTGCTGTCGTAGGCGAAGTCGTGAATCGTGTTATTCAAGGCGTCTTCCAACTTGATCTGCTCGCCCGAGTTGTTCAGGCCGGTGTCGACAAACGATCCGGCTACCGGCAGGCCGGTGCCGTAGCGTAATTCGAATGCTGGCTGGTTTCGAACGACGAGCACGCGTTCGCCCGGTTCCAGGGTCATCGCCGGAAAAGAAAACGACACGCCGGCCGTGAAACGGACACCGTTCAGATCCAGCGGCTGGACACCGATGTTGGCGAGTTCGATGTACTCGAAATCGTCGTTGTCGACCGCCGGCATGGCCCCCGACTCGGCGGCCGCCGGTGCCGCCGGATTATAATTGATTTCCGTGATGCGCAGGAACTGTTGCATTTCCGACGGCGCGCCGACGTACGCCTGCGAGAAGATCTCGTTCCCGTTGACGTCCGTCAGCCGAATCACTTCACCGAGCGACGAGAGATGACCGCTGTAGTTCCCCTGCACGAACAACGCTTGTCCGCCGGAGGGACCTGTGCTGCGATCCCGAAACGCAGGTTCACTGGGAGTGACGTAAATGGAACGTCCCGCCGGAATGACCGTGCCGGGATGAAACCGATGTTCGACCGCGGTGGACAGCACCCAGCCCGAGACGTCCACGGCAAACGGATTGCTGTTGATGATCTCGATAAACTCCTCGTCTTGATTGCCGCTGCTCGGAGCGAATTCGACCTGACCCAGCGTGATGCCGCGTTGCTCGGGCGGCAGCGATGCCAGGTCCGTCTGGGCCGCGGGAATTCCCACGCCGCCTGTGTGCTGGTACTCGGTCAGGTACGGCAGGCGACGCGCCAGGTATTCGGTTTTGATGCGATCGTTCGCCGCCTGTAGTGTGTAGTCGACGGAGCCGAAGTGGGCACTGGCTCCCCAATGCGCTTGATCAAGCGCCACGTCGGCGCCTAACAGTGCCACCAGCTCGTCGATGCGATTCTCGAAGTAACCGGTGGCCAGGTATTCGTCGGCCAGCGACCGGACTCGGCGCAGCAGCATCTCGCGCGTGGTCGGATCGTCGATCATGCGGTCCAGAAAGTCATTGTACTTGCCGACGTGCAGGGGAAAGTCGCGGTTGCCCAGGAACGGATGGACGGCGTTGGGATAGGTCGCGCCGGCCGTGTTCTGGTCGGCCAGAATGCGGTCGGTATTCAGCGCGTCGGGACCGAAGGTCAGATCCAGGTCCCAAGGCAGCATCTGCCACTGGCCTGTCCCCAACGTGTCGCGGTAGATGTAGTGGTTCTTGTCCGAACCGTCAATGTTCTGCGCAAGGATGTTGGTAGCCATCAGGTTAATCTGGGCCGGCAGGTTCACGTTGTCGAACAGAAACGTCGTCAAGGCCTGATCCGACTGGGCCAGCCCTGTAATGAAGGCCTGCAAATCGGAACTGTCTTCGTCGGTACGGGTCTGCTTTTCGAAACTGCCCGTCCCGGCGTCGTACTTCGAACCGGGCCCCGCTTTGTACAATGCTCCCTCGGTATCCAGGTCGTGCCGACGCAGGAAGTCCTTGTCCGGCTGCTCGACAGCAATCGCGACGCTGTAGAATTCGCCATTCTGTTCGACTCGCATGTGGAACGAATCGGGCGAAGGCGTGCCGGCCTCGTTCTGGAATTCGGCCATCAGCACGGCACGCACGTAGGACTTGTCGGTGTAGGTGGTGTTGAGGTTCAGTTCGTCCTTGCGCGGCACACCGTCGCGCAACAAGAAGTGATCCCCTTCATTGAATTTGAACTTGTAGCTCTTCTTGGGCCACGATCGCGCCGTGCCGCCGCGAATGCGCACGAACACGTTGTCGTAGAACTGGCCGTCATACCAAACGCTGGCACGCGTGCCGCTGCCTGTTTCCGCCGCGGCCGGGTTCTCCACAAACCAATGGAAGACCGGCAGCGGCGAATGGATCGAGGGGTCGTGCACCACGGTGCCGAAGTACTCGGGCGCGTCCAACGGCGCGTCGAACAGCGGCCAACGGGATTCATTTCCCACGGTGTCCGCCGCCGTGAAGTACCAGCGCACCATCTCGCCGGCGGAAAAATCGGCTGCCGGGATCGTGGCGCCGTAAATGCCATCTCCGGCGGCCCCATCGTTGTGCAAGCCGTCATCGAACATGGTCCGCGAGCGTTCCGCTTGAAACTGGATCCGGTCATGCAGCGTCACTTCCGCGACTCCCTGGCCTGTCGAGGCAACGCGAACGGTGATGTGAAGGTCTTCGGCTTCCCCGGGTTCGGACGGAGCATGGGTTGCATTGGAAAACAGCGGCCCCAGGTCCTGACTTCCCGCGCCGTTGCTGCTGCCCGGCGTCGGCACGGCAAAGTACCGCTGGATACTCTCGTCCAGCGTCAAACTCACGGCGTCCAATTTTGCCGCGATCAGGAAGTCGCCGTCCGTAGTGGTGACGTTCATGCCGTGAAGGGCGAGAACGTTCGTTCCGGTCTGCAGTTGATTTAGGAAGGGTGTGATGTCGAACGTTTGAAATTGAACGGCGTCCGCATCGGCCCGCATCGTGGCCGCGACAGCGTGCCACGCTCCCGACTCCATGCCGCTCGGCGCCAGCTTCAGGCCCCTGCCGCCGCCGCTACTGTCCAACAGCAAGTAGGTCGTTCCGGCGTGCTGGAACAGGTCCCCGGGCGTCGTCCCGCCCGCGATGGTGTTGAGTTCCTCCGCATACGCCCACGTCTCGGTTCCCAGCGTCGCCTCGCCGCCCCGCGCCGCATGGATGGCGAACAGTTGTTGCACCTGTTCCAGACCGTAGTTGAAGTCGTAGGCCGATCCCAGTATCGCCGGCAACCCCAGGTTGTAGACCGCGCGGACTTCTGCGGCCGTGAGCGCGCTGTTCCAGATGCCGATGTCGTCCAGCAGGCCGCTCCAGGGGTTCCCCGAACCGTCTTTCGTTCCCAGGTGCAGTTGATTTGAACCCGGAGTCTGCGTCACCATCCACGACGGCAGGACCGTTTCCTGTTCCTTGACGCCGTCCACCCACAGCTGCAGTGTCCGTGTTGCTTTGTCCACGACGGACACGACATGATACCAGCGATTCGTTTGAACCGAGGACGTTCCGATCAGGTCCCGCTGCTGGTTGTCGGTAAAGACGTGATTCGAAAACTGCTGCGAGGAACGCAAGCCGTAGTGCATCCAATAGTTGCCGACATGCCAGGTACCGACCGCCGTTCGCCAGCCGGATAACGTGTCGGTATTCAACCATGCCGAAACGGTATAGGTTTCCGTTTCGAACACGTTGCTGCTGCCGACGTCGACGTTGCCGGTACCAAACAGCTGCAGCGCGTGGTCCCCGATCAAACCGGCTGGCTGTGCCGATGTGCCCATGGTCAAGGTGCCGTCGCTGCTACCAGCCGAATCGGCATAGGGATTGGCCAGGTCGTCGAACGTCCAGTGTGCGATCAAATCAGCTCGTGGTTCAATCGTATTCTGCCGCGCGACTTCCTGCCCGTTCAGGTAGGCGATGAACCCATCGTCGTATTGCATACGTCAAAACAACTGATCGAAGTCATGGGGATCGGCAACGTTCAAGGCCGAGCGGGTATAGGCGGTAGAGTTCTGCTGATGCATCGCAGCTTCGACGTCCAAGCCGAGCAGGGACGAGAAATCTTCGCCGCTGCCGTTCACATCGAAGCCGACGCCACCCTGACCCTGCTGCCACGCGGAATCATCGAAACCAACCTCCGTCCAGACGTCGTCGACGGACGCGTCCGAGGGTACGAGCGCGGCGACCGGCCCGTCGGCCTCGGCCAGCGACGTCGTGGCCGCGGCGGCTCCCAAGCCATACGAAGCGTCGGGGAATTGAGCCGGATAGGCGGGCGTGTAGTCGTGCGCGATCGTGGTGCCATCCGGTTCTACCAGGGCAAGGTATTCACCGCCGGCAGCGAGTCGGAAGTTGGTATGCAGCTCCTGTCCGGCGAGCGCTCGATTCTTGTTGGACGCGAAGACCAGCAGGTAATCATCCGGAGCAATGGTTACGGAGGGAAGCTGCCATTGAGTGAGCTCGTCGCTGCGATCGGTCAGGTACCAGCCGCCCAGATCGATCGCCGAGTTGCCTCGATTGTGCAGTTCGATCCAGTCCGACGTGTCCCCGTCCTGGTCGATCAGGCCGGTTTCATTGTCGGCCAGGAATTCGGAAATGACGATCTGGCCCGCGAGCAGTTCGCGGCCTTCCAGACGTTCAAAACGCAGTCGCTTTCGGACGCGTCGGGATGATGACTGGCGTTTCAACGTCGTTGGTTCCTCGTTGCCGACCCTGCGGACGCGTGTGGCACGAACGCATGCTCAAATTCTCCCGCCGGGAGAGTCGGGCTCTCAGGCCCGTACAGGACCAATCCGCGCGATCGCTGCCTTTGACTTGTGGTAGCCCCGATCCAGCGCCTGTGGTCGCATCGTTTAACCCCAATACCGTTCAATTTTCACGTGGGACGGGCACTCCTGCCCGTCGCTCATACCGCATCTTGTACGAGCGTGAAAACGCCAGCACAAGATGTGACGGGCAAGAGTGCCCGTCCTACATACTTTGAACGGTATTGCGTTTAACCCTTAGCCGCAGGCGCCGGCGCGGTGCACGCCGGCGCCTGCGGCTCGGGGTTAAACAAAGCGGCTGCCAGAACTTACGCACACTGGATTGAACCGATTCGGCGCTAAACCACGAGTACTACAGCGCACGGTCGCGACAAAAGGGGACTGGCTCGGCGATCCAAACGG
>CALBSZ010000425.1 GCA_937967665.1 uncultured Planctomycetaceae bacterium | reverse complement strand
CCCCGTGTTCTGGCGGCCCCACCGTGCGCCGTGGGCCACGGGGGGGTTCGGTGGCTTCTCGCTCCGTTCCGGCGTCCCCCCGCCCGCGTCCGGGCCGGGGGTCATCCCGGCGAAAGCGTTTCCGTCCATTGGATCGGTGATCCCGCGGGAGCCTGGGACAGCGACGTCACAATTCCCGCTGACAACTCGCCCTACTCAGGCGTCATCGCGGCCGACGAGCACGGGGTCGCACCGTCGCCGAATCGCGTGCGTGTTGCCGACCTTGCCAATGTCCTCGAAGTGGAACCGAACAATACGAATGCGGAAGCCACCGCGTTCACCGCCCCCGCTGCTTTGAACGGCGTCATCCAGGAAATGGGCGATACCGACTCGTTCAAGTTTGCCGCCACGAAAGGCCAGGTCTTCGACATCAACGTGTACGCCAGGGAACCATTACGTTCACCACTGGACTCGGTGCTGACCGTCAGTCGCCTGGCTGGCGGGCAGGTCGGCAACAACGACGACAACGGCGGCCCGGATAGCTATTATCGTTTCACCGCCCCGGAAGACGGGGAATTCGTCGTCAACGTCCGCGACCACTTGCAGGCCGGCGGACCGAGTTACGTTTACCGCATCGAAGTAGCACCGGTGACCCCGCAGATCACCATGACGTTGCCCGAGCGAACGCAGTACGTGGCGACGACCTTGGAAGTGCCGCAAGGCAACCGGATGGCGTTGATGGTCAACGCCACGAGGAACGACTTTGGCGGCGACTTGCAGGTGGCCTTCGACGGCCTGCCGGCTGGCATGACGGCGGAGAGCCACACCATGGCAGCGAACCAGAGTTCCATCCCCGTGCTGTTTACCGCTGCGGCCGATGCTCCCGTGGCGGGCAGCCTGGTCGATGTGATCGGCAAACCTACGGACCCGGCATCGACCATTGTGGGGCAGCTGGCACAGCGCACCATGCTGGTGCGCGGGCGGCACAACCGCGCCGTGTGGGGACACCACGCCGCTCGTATGGCTGCAGCGGCCACACGCCAGGAAGGTTTTACCGCGCGCATTGCCATCAGCATGCTCTACAATCCGCCCGGGATCGCGTCGTCAGGTTCGATTTCCATTCCGGAAGGGGCGACCGAGGCCACCATTCCGGTAACCGCCAATGGCGGGGCCGCCATCGGGACCTGGAAGATCGTCGTGATCGGCCGAGCGTCGCACGGCGGAGGAAACGTTGAAGCGGCCACGCAGCTCGCCGACCTGGTCATCGCCGATTCGTTCTACAATTTCAACTTCAACAAGACGGCAGCGGAAATCGGCCAGGACATCGAGATGCTGGTCAACGTGGAAAAGAAGCAGGATTTCGAAGGAGCCGCAAAGATCGAATTGCTGGGCCTGCCGGCGGGAACGTCGACGGAACCAGCCGAGTTTACCAAGGACACGACGGAAGTCGTGTTCAAAATCAAAATTGACGAATCCGCGCGTCCCGGCACGTACAAGACACTGGTCTGCCGCGCGGTATCGACGGTCAACGGCGAACCGGTAACCTACACTCAGGGTTCCGGGGAACTACGTGTCGACAAGCCGCTACCGCCCAAGGTCGCGGCGGCTCCCAAGCCCGAACCGCAGCCCGCGGCCGTGGCGGCGGCACCGGCCAAGCCGAAACCGCTGAGTCGGCTGGAGCAACTGCGGCTGCAGCGCAAACAAGAGTCCGAACAGGAATGACAAATCAGCTACCAACCCGACCTCATTTGGAGTCCCCAGTGAAGCTTCGATCCTTTGTATTCACGGCGCTGAGTCTGACGGCAGCGGTTGCTTTTGCCGAGGCCCCGATTACGCGCATCGACGTCTACCCGCCGGCGATCAAGCTGGAATCGATGCATGACACGCAGCGGTTTGTTGTCACCGCCACCCGCGAAGACGGCGTGACCCTGGACGTCACCACTCAGGCCACCGCCGCGCTGACGACGCCGGGATTCGCGCGTATCGAAGGCAACAAGCTGATCCCTTCCGCCGACGGCGAGACGACACTGGAATTGACGCTGGCCGAGCATAAGGCGTCGGCCCCGATCACGGTATCGAATGCCGGCACCGCTCGTCCCATCAGTTTTCACCTGGACGTCATGCCCGTGTTCCTGCGTGCGGGCTGCAACACGGGAAGCTGTCATGGGGCCGCGCGAGGCAAGGACGGTTTTCGCCTGTCGTTGTTCGGGTTCGATCCGAAGGGCGACTACTATCGGATCACACGCGAAATCGGGATTCGCAGAATCAATCTGGCGCTGCCGGCCGAGAGCTTGCTGATCGAAAAGTCGATCGGCGCCGTGCCCCACACGGGCGGCAAGCGTTTCGACGAAGACAGCGAATACAATGCGATACTCATGCAATGGCTCGAAGCCGGAGTGCCGCTCGATGCCGGCGAACCCCCTACCGTCAGCAAGCTGGACATTTATCCTCCCAATGCCGTGCTGGAAGGGGCGGACGCAACGCAGCAGTTCATCGCCGTGGCCCGTTACAGTGACGGCACCGACCGGGACGTCACGTCGCTGACTGTCTTCAGTACCAACAACGACAACTGCGCCCCGATCAACGAAAACGGCGTGGTAACCGCGGCCGCGCGGGGTGAAGCCTTTGTGATGGCCCGTTCCGAAACCCACACGGTCGGCAGCCAGGTTCTGACGCTGCCTGAAGATCTGCAATACACCCCGCCCGAGATCACCGGCAATTACATTGATCAGTTGGTCGGCGCCAAGCTCAAAAAGCTCCGTATTCTGCCGAGCTCTGTGTGCAGCGATGAAGAATTCCTGCGACGCGTGACGCTCGATATCACCGGCCAACTGCCCACCGAAGAGGATTACCTCGCGTTCGTGGCCGATGCAGATCCAGGGAAACGCGCCGCGGCCATTGACCGTCTGCTGCAACGCAAGGAGTTCTCGGAAATCTGGGCGATGAAATGGTCCGAGTTGCTGATGGTCAAGTCGAGCAACCAGGTCAGTTACAAATCCATGTTTCTCTACTCGAGTTGGCTGACCGACAAGATCGCTAACAACGTCCCGCTGGACGAAATGGTGCGCGAACTGCTAAGTGCCTCGGGCGGCACCTTCAAGAACCCGGCCACCAATTTCTACCAAATCGAGAGGGATACGCTGAAGACGGCGGAGAATGTCGCGCAGATTTTCTGTGGCATTCGCACGCAGTGCGCACAGTGCCACAATCATCCGTTCGACCGCTGGAAGATGGACGACTACTACAGCTTCGCCGCGTTCTTCTCGCAAGTCGGACGGAAGAATGGCGAAGACTACCGGGAACAGGTCATTTACAACCGCGGCAGCGGCGAAGTCCGGCATATCGTTGGCAATGCCGTCATGGCGCCGAAGTTCCTGGGTGGCGAGACGCCGGAAGTGACCGGCAAGGACCGTCGCGCGGTCATGGCCGAATGGCTGACCTCGCCGGAAAACCCCTACTTCGCCACCAGCGTCGCGAATCGGGTTTGGGCCCACTTCTTCGGACGCGGCATCGTGGAACCAGTGGATGACGTCCGTGTCAGCAACCCCGCCGTGAACCCGGAACTCTACCAGACGCTGGGCGCCAAGTTGACCGAATACAAATTCGACTTCAAGCAATTGGTACGGGATATTTGCAACTCCGAAACCTATCAACGCAGCACCGTGCCGGACCCCAGCAACGCGCACGACAACACGAACTTCGCGCGTGCGAATGTACGGCGCATCCCGGCCGAGATGATGCTGGATTGCATCTCGCAGGTGACCAATACCAAAGACAAGTTCCGCGGCTTGCCGCTGGGAGCGCGGGCCGTTGAAATCGCCGACGGCGGCACCAGCAACTACTTCCTGACCACCTTCGGGCGCTCGCCGCGTACCACTGTGTGTGCTTGCGAAGCCAAGACAGAACCCACTCTGTCACAAGCGCTGCACATGCTGAACGGCTCCACGGTCCAAGGAAAGATTTCGTCGGGCGGAGTCGTGAAGAGCTTGCTGGACGCCGGCAAGACGCCGGAACAGGTCATCGAATCGCTCTACATCCGTTGCCTGACACGACGGCCGCTGCCGGAAGAGACGCAGTCGCTGATGGCGATCGTGAGTGAATCGGCGAGTCCCCAAGTCGGACTCGAAGACGTTTATTGGGCCATCATGAATTCTCGAGAATTCCTGTTCAATCACTAAGACACCAGCCACCGGATGCCAGACACACCTGCTCAACGCAGCAGGCCGCGCCGCAATTCATTTTCCCTTGGAAAGGTACGACGTCGTGAAATACTCTTTTGGTTTCCTCTTGATTCTCACTACGTTCACCACGGGGACGACGCTGGCAGAGGACGCCCAGCCGGCCGCGGCAAAGATTACCTACGACGAGCACATTCGCCCGATCTTTCGCGAACATTGTTTTTCCTGCCACAACCAGGAACGCGCCAAAGCCGGTTTGTCGTTGGACTCGTATGGCAAGACAATGGAAGGTGGTAGCGGCGGCGAAATGATTTTCCCCGGAGACCTGGACAGTTCGCGACTGTGGGCCCTGGTCAGTCATGCCGAAACGCCGGCCATGCCGCCCAACCAGGATCGCATTGCCGACGTCAAACTCGACCTCCTCAAACAGTGGATTGAAACCGGCGCGCTGGAAAACTCGGGGTCCACTGCCGCCATTAAGAAGAAGCCCACCTTCGAACTCGCCGTCACCTCCACGGGGAAACCCGAAGGTCCCTCGGCCATGCCCGTCGACGTCTGGCGGCAACCGGTCGTCTATACGCCGCGTGCCGCGGCCGTTTCGGCGGTCGCGACAAGTCCGTGGGCGCCCCTGGCGGCCGTGGCCGGTCAAAGGCAGGTTGCCCTCTACAACACCGACAACGGCAATTTGCTGGGTGTGCTTCCCTTCCCGGAAGGCGTCCCTTATTGCTTGCGTTTCAGCCGCAACGGCGCCCTGCTCCTGGCAGGCGGCGGGCGTGGCGGGCATTCCGGTTGCGCGGTGCTGTACGATGTCGCGAGCGGCCGTCGTATCCTCAAGGTGGGTGACGAACTGGACTGCGTCATGGCGGCGGATATCAACGAAAACCATTCCCTGATCGCCATCGGCGGCCCCCAAAAAATTGTCCGCATTTATGCCACGCAAACCGGCGAACTGCTGCACACCATTCGAAAACATACCGATTGGATCTACGACATTCAATTCAGCCCCGACGGAGTCCTGCTGGCCACGTCCGATCGCGCCAACGGGTTGTTCGTCTGGGAAGCCGAGACAGCTCGCGAATACCTGAACCTGCAAGGGCATAAGGACGCCGTGGTCAGCCTCAGCTGGCGGAGCGATTCGAACGTTCTGGCCAGCGCCAGTGAAGACGGCACGGTGATGCTGTGGGAGATGAACGACGGCAAGAATATCAAGAGCATTAACGCTCATGGCGGCGGAGCGCTGTGCGTGAATTACAGCCATGATGGCCGCATTACGACCGCGGGACGCGACAAGACGGTCAAAGTCTGGGATGGCAACGGCGGTCTGCAGAAGACCATGCCCGCGTTTACCGAGCAGGCACTGCAGGCCCGCTTTACTCATGACGGCAAACGAGTTGTCGGCGGCGACTGGACCGGTGAAGTGCGTTTGTGGGAAATCGAGAACACGCAGCAGGTAGCCCTGCTCGCGCCGAATCCCGCTACTTTGCAAATGAAGTCCGAGCAGGCGACTGCCGCGTTCAACCAGGTGAATGCCGAATATCAAAAACTGGCCGCCGAATTAGCTCCGATCCAACAGGCGGCCACCGAAAAGGCGGAAGCGGCGAAGACCGCCACGGATGGCTACAACGCGTTGAACGCCACGCTGACAGCGGCAACGGCCGAGAAGACCACCGCCGAAAAGCAGGTTCAGACCGCCACGGCAGCGGTGGAATCCGCCACGACTCAGGAAACGGCCGCCAAGCAAGCCGAAACCGCCGCAGTGGCTCAAAAGACGGCCGCCGAAAAACAACTTGCCGACGCGGAAGCCGCTTTGAAGACGGCCGTCGAACAACAGGCCGCTGCCAAAGCGAACGTCGACAAAACCACCGCGGACAAGGCGGCCGCGGATCAACTACTGGCGGAACTGACGAAAGCCGCGGAGGCCGCCAAACAAATGGACCCGGACGGCGAACTCGCCGCGCAGACTGAAACCGCGCGGGCTACCGCTGCCAAGGTTGTCGAACAGAAAGGGACGGCGCTGCAGACCGCAACGACCGCGCTCAACACGGCCAACGAGGCAGCGACGGCGGCAACCACGGCCAAGCAGAATGCGGCTACCTTGGTCACGACCAGTACCGAGGCAGCGACCAAAGCCACGGCCGCCGCGACGGCGGCGACAGCGGCCTTGCAGATGGCGCAAGCTGCCAAGGTGGAAGCCGACAAGGTGCTGGCGGAAAAGGCCGCCGCCGTGCAAACGATGACCGCTCAAGTTGCCGCCGCCAAGGCGGAAGTGGACAAGCTGGCCGCGGAGAAAGCGGCTTTGGACAAGCAAGTGGCTGAAAAGCAAGCGGCAGTGACCGCTGCCAAGACGAAGGTCGATGCGGCCAAAGCAACACTGGATAAGGCAAACGCCGAACTCGCGGCCTTCCAGCAAGCCGCGGCAAAACTAGCCGCGGAGGTCGAAGCGACGAAGAAGGCCGCCGAAACTGCCGCCGCCAAAGTAGCCGCCGTGCAAGCCGAGAAAGCGCCCGTGCAACAGGCGCGCGACCAGCAGGCCGCCGCACTGGCCGAATTGGAGAAGAAACTGGCCGAACTGCAGGCACAGGTGACGGCGGCCAAGACCGCCTATGACGCTGCCGCGGCAGAGCTCGCCGCCAAGTCCCAGGCTGAAGCCGCCGCTCAGGCCGAAATGGAAGCCGCCCAAGCCGCAGCCGCCAAAGCTGCGGCCGCCAAAGCCGAATTCGAAGCCGCCTACGAAGTCCAGTAGCCCCGCCGCCTTCACACCGCAGCGAAGCTCACGAGGGAGGGTCGCGAACGGTCATCGTCGGCGGTGACTCCTACGCTGTTGGTGCCACGTGCGCCATAGCCACCCTCCCGAGGGAGGGTCGCGAGGAACGAGCGGGGAGGGCCGTCGCTACCGGGCTGGTCGAATGACACCGTAGTCTCAGGCGGCGCTGTTTGCCGCGAGACGCGCGAACAGCGATTCCCACTGCTGAAGAATCACATTCGTGGCGTAGAGCTGCTGGATCCGACGCGGAGCAGCCTCGGACATCCGCTGGTGGAGTTGCTTATCTTGCAGGATCTGTAACAGGGCGTCCGCAACCTGTGTCGGATCGCCTGGTTCCACGAGCAGCCCGGTTTGCTGGTGCGCGATGATTTCGCCCGGGCCAAAAGGACAATCGACCGCGACTGCCGGGATTCCCAGCGCCTGAGCCTCCTGCAAGGCGTTCGGCAGCCCTTCCGAATCGCTGGTCATCACAAAGACGCTGGCTTGCCGCGTCAGACGATGAGGGTTGGGTTGAAAGCCGAGCAAGCGAACACGATCCGCAAGTCCCAGCTGGCCGATCATCCGCTCGACCGTACCCCGCTCGGGACCATCGCCGATCAACCAGAGCTCGGCATCCAGCGCCGCGAGAACTCGTTGAAAGGCGGCCAGCATCACGTCATAACGCTTCAGTCGATGCAGGCGTCCGACGGACACAATGACGGGGCGTGTGCCTGGTCCGTGCGGCGGATCCATCTGCGCGTCCTGGACAATTCGATGCAGGTCGACCGGGTTGCCGATCGTCGAAACACGGTCTGCGAAGGCCGGTCGCGCCAGCCGAAAGGATTCCGCCAGTCCGGCCGAGTTGGCGACGAACCAGTCGGCGTGACGATAGACGAAATCCTGCCACAGTCGCCCCAGCGTGCCGCGCCAGCCGGAATAGGTATGCTGGGGATTGGTGCCGAGTCGCGCCACCCACCGCGGTTGGCGGCGGCAGCCCTGGATTGCCTGCCCAGCGAACTGGCTGGCATAGTCTACAGCGCTGAGGACGACGTCGGGCGCCGCTTCCTCGATGGCTTGCCTCAGTCGGCGGATGGTCCGCGGTGTGTCGATCGAGCGGTGGTGGTCCAAGGCAGTCACTGCCACGTCTTCGGCCAGTGGATAGCGCACCTCGTCCCGCAGCAGGAACAAGGAAGGGCAAAACCGACCACGATCCAGCCCGTTCACCAGCGTACTCGCAAAGCGCTCGGCACCGCCATCACTGAGTGTGTTGCTGACAACGGCCACATGGATGCGAGGAGACATGTTCAGGCCTTGACGCAGAAACCGAAATTGCCGATGAGACCGGTGGCGGCGATATGGTTGCGATGACGGTCGACAAAGGTGGCAAAGGCGTTGTTGCACAAGACGTCATGGGACGCCAGGCAGCCACCTGGAGAGAGACGCGGCCACGCGGTTTCGTATTCCCAGGTCATGTGTTTCCAGGTGTGGTTGCTGTCGTGCAGGAAGAAGTCAATCTGCCACAACGTGCCCAGCAACGAGGGCAGGACCACTTCGTTGTTGCCCTGCAAATGCAGGTGCCAGTAACGCCGCAAACGGCCGGGAATCAGCTGCCCGAAATACCGCGCGTCGTCGCTCATCAAGTCGATACTGTGCACGGCGGCTTGCGGGCCGCGGCGCATGCCGGCCAGCAGGGCGGTTGTCGAGGCGCCGCCCGAGGCGCCCGTCTCGACGCAAAGCACGGGCTGCGCCGCACAGGCCAGCGCGAACAGCGTCTTCTGATCACGTATGCTCATCAAATCCCGCCCCGAACGACGCCAGAGGAAGTGTAGCTCGGGATCGTCAATACAGCACACCTCAAATGACTTGACATAGCTTTCCACCACCTCGGCCGACAGGCCGAACGCCGCGGAAATCTGTTCAATGCGGTCCTGATCGGCGGTCGCGTCGTTCCGTGTCTTCAGGTAGCGAACGCGACGTTTGGTGTAGTCGTGTCGTAATCCCAGGGCCTGCCGGCAGATCGACAGCGTGTCCTTGGCCATGGTGCGGACAGAGCGAGTGACATCAACTTTCATGATCGGGTTCCATTGAGTGTGGATGTGACGACAATTCTTCTACCACTGGTTCCCAGGCTCTGCCTGGGAACCCAATGCCTCGCAGGCTCCGCCTGCCCGCCTCCAAGTGCGTCAGGGGCAGCGTGTCAACTGGCTCCCAGGCTCTGCCTGGGAGCCCAATGCCTTGCAGGCTCCGCCTGCCCAAGCATCTTGCCAGGCGGAACGGAGCTGCTCGGCAACGCAATGGGCGTCGAAATCGCAGCGAATCCGATGCTGTGCGGCTTTGCCGATGCGGGCTACCAGTTCGGGGGCTGCAAAGCAGCGCCGCAGGCACTCGATCGCTTCCTCGTCGCTAGTTACCACGAATCCGCTGACTTCATGTTCTACAAGTTCTTCGATCCCGGGCGTGCCGCTGACGATGCACACACAGCCCGCCGCCATGGCTTCCTTGACCACATTCGGCAATCGCTCGGAAGGGTGCGCGGAAAGGAACAGAAACACTTCCGTTAACGTTAGCGACGAATACAACTGTTGGTGATTGAGGTGTCCCACAAACGTGACTGAACTCCGATCCTGTGATTGGACCATGGCGGACAAACGGCGCCGGGCCGGGCCATCACCGGCGACACGCAACGTGGCATCGGGATAATCGCGGCGAACCGTATCGAATGCTTTCAGGACCCGATCGACCCGTTTCGAGGCGATCAGCCGTCCCGCGTACATGACCGAGCGGTTGCGGCGCGGCAGTTCCCGACGGGCCTGAAATGCCGCCGTATCAATACCGCGATAAATCACACGAATGTTTTCCCGCGGAACCCCCATCGAAGCGATCGCAGGTACGGCGTTCCGGGACCACGTGCGGACGAAAGCCGCTTGCCGCGCCACTACGGCAGCCGGACCAAATGCGGCTCTTAAGTCATAAGCTCCCAAAGAAGTGGTGACGACCTGCTGCGGCATTCCCTTGCCCAGAACATAACCAAGCAGGCTTGGATAATGTCCCCAAAACAAGTGAACCACGTCAGGCCGAGACCGCCGCACTTGCTCGAACATCCCCATGACACGAGGAACCAGCAACATGCCGACCAGCAACTGGCGCATTCCGGAATAGTGGATGAATAGCAATCGCAGGAGACTCAGCGACAGCGAAAAGCGATGAACGGCGGCAATCAACCCGACGATGTAAGCTACCAGGCCGCCGTGTCGAACAGGCAAATCCGACAATTCATGCTCGTCCAGCAATTGTGATGCGCGGCGCGGTTGAGGACCAAAGGTCAACACCGACACGTCGACTCCCACGTGACGCAACGCGCGGATTTCCACCGCGGCGAACGCTTCGGACTCGACGGGAAACATCATCGTGACGTAGCAAACACGCATGGACAGTGATGAGTGATGAGTGATGAGGGATGAGGGATGAGTGATGAGGGATGAGGGATGAGGGAACGAGCCGTCAGAAACCGGGTTTGATGTCGTGATTGCGGCGGGAACGGCGCTTGGGCCACAATTTTCCGCCGATCGAAAAGACAAGGCCGGAAATGGCGGTGGTCATGCCGATCCCACGCCAAAAGGCACGCAGGAATCCAAAGGGGGCGAAGCTGAGTAATTGCCAGCGGCGCGTCCGGGTAACAATGCGCAGGGTGGGAGCCAGTTGAGCGGCCAGCAGCAGCGTGGCGGTAGTCAATGGTAGCAGCCAGCACCACCAGGCGATTCCGAACGGCAGACCCATGACGACCGCCCCCAGCGACATCAGGGTCAGGATGGCCAGAGGCGGCTGAATGAAGTCACCCCAGTGGCTGTACGAATCGCCGCTCATGCGTTCCGGATGCCGCCAATAAAGCCAGATGCGGTAGAAACCCTGTTTACGCTGCTTCGCAAAGTAGTTGAACAAACGCTGCGGGTGAAAGTGGCCGACTCGGGAGCTGGCTTCGAAACGCAGCCGGTACCCGGCTTTGCAGATGCGGTAAGCCAGTTCGGCGTCGTGCGCCCAGAAGCAGTCCGGATCAAACCCGCCCACCTCTTCCAGCACATGCCGGCGGTAGAGCACATTGAACGTGGCCAGCACGTTCACCTCGCGGCTCATACCCAGATGCCGGTCAATGATCTCTTCGTGAATGAGTGTGGCGACCAGCGAGTCGGGAAGCATGTTGCCGTAACTGCCACCGACACCGGCGACGCCGCTTTCGTCCAAACACGTTCTCAAGCGTGCCAGGGCCCCGTCTTCGGCAACACAATCGGCATCGATAAACCAGATCAATTCGGTAGTCGCCGCCAGCCAGCCGCGATTGCGCGCTGCGGCAGCTCCCTTCCCTTCACCGGCCAGCAGTCGGACGGGAAATCTCCTGGCAATCTCCGCCGTGTTGTCCGTCGAACCGTCATCCACGACGATGATTTCCTTGACATCGCCGCGCGCGACCAGAGGAGCGACCGCGGCCAGGCACACTTCCAGCGTGTCGGCCGTATTGTAGGCTGGAATGACCAGCGTCACGTCTTGTGGGTTACTGATTGTCATGGCGGGGATCGTTCGCGGTGTCGTCGTGGCCACCGCGAGTGGCCTCAAGGATGGCAAAGTGCCGAACTAACTTGGTCAGATCGTTTTGCAAGCGCACGCAGCGCGAATACAGGTAAAACGTCGTGGCGACAAAGGTCAGGGCCAGCAAGTACAAAACCAGGTCGGCGCCGCGGCTGACTCCGACCAGGGCGGCCACGTCGGAAGGCAGCTTCGGCATAGCAATGGCCACCAGCGCCGCGCACCAGATGAAAGCCCGGACGCCCACAACCAGACGCCAGCCGCGCCGCAACAGGCGGTACAGTTCTTGCAGTACGAGGACTGCCAGGATCGAGATGGTTACCAGCTGGAAAGGTGTCATTTAATTAGTCGCGAAAGGAACAAGTGGCCGACGATGCGAATGCTGTTCCAGGCGCCCTGCCCCTTTTCCAGTGTTTCGTCGGAATAGTGAATGGTGACGGGAACTTCTACATAGCGCAGCTGATGTTTGCGAATCTGGTCCAGGATCTCGGAGGCGTGGGCCATGCGGTTCAACGAGATGCGAATCGCCTTCGCCGCGCGCCGCGACAAAGCGCGAATGCCGTTGTGCGTATCCGTCACGCGAATCCGCGAGAACACTCGAGTAAACACGACGGCGCCTTTCAGCAGCAGGCGTCGCGATAACGGCATGCCGACGGTGCGGCCCAGAAATCGTGACCCCAATGCCACGTCCGCTTCGTCACTCAGGATCGGCTGCACCAGCAGGTCTATGTCCTCGACCGCATGCTGGCCGTCGGCATCGAAAGTGACAATCACGTCGGCATCGTGTTGCAGCGCAAAGTCGATGCCGGTCTGCAAGGCGGCTCCCTGACCGGAGTTGATCACGTGCGACAACACCCAGACTCCAGGGCATTCACCGGCCACGCGCGCGGTGGCGTCGGACGAGCCATCGTCGACCACGACGACATTCGCAAACCTGGTTCGCAAGGATGCCAGCGTCTTGGCGACGCGCGAACCTTCATTGTAGGCCGGAACGACGACCCAGATGTTCTCAGACCGCGTCTCCGGGCGGTGTGTGTCCTGTTCCGCGAGGCGTTGGATCATGAAATGTAAGCATGCTGAAACGAAGTGATAAACTTTCCTGATAGTTTTCAGGCTAATTGAACGTTTCGGATTTACTACTGAAACAAAGCCGTCGACATGCGAATGTGACCGGACGCCCGGCAACTTTGCCGATGCTGCTGTGTGAGCCGATTATGCCGTTTGGATCGCGTCCCGGCTCGCAGGGCGCCGATTGTGGCAGTCAAACGACGACTCCCGGTCACTCCGCGGCGCGGCGAGGCGGGCACCAACCACTCGTTCCCTGGCTCCGCCAGGGAACGCACTGTCTGCGAGGCTCCGCCTTCTTCTTCCCGCTTCTTTCACTCGTTCCCTGGCTCC
>CALBSZ010000424.1 GCA_937967665.1 uncultured Planctomycetaceae bacterium | reverse complement strand
CATCCGAAACGCGAAATGCAACTAAAGTAGTCCTGCGACTCCGTTCGCGGGATCGAATTCATCCGAAACGCGAAATGCAACTAAAGTAGTCCTGCGACTCCGTTCGCGGGATCGGGATTTAAGCTCAATTCACCTGAAACGCGAAACGCAACCGCCGTTACGGTTTCGGGTTTTCCTATTGTGACATTTGAATTTGATTCGGTTCTTGATATTCGTGCTTTGGATTTCAATTCCAATAGTCAAAAGCGTCGCTTGTTTAGGAATTGTTGCGAGTCGCACGTAAGCGTAGCCCCCTCGGCTAACTCAAGATCTGCGTGACCGGGTGATGCTCTTCGACCCCGGTGAGTCGAAAGTTGAGACCGCGTGACTTGAATGTCAGCCGGCGATGGTCGATGCCCAGGCAATGCAGGATCGTTGCCTGCAGGTCGTGAACGTGGCAAGCGTCACGGGCGACGTGAAATCCCAGTTCATCCGTTTCCCCGTGGCTCACACCGGCTCGGATGCCACCGCCCGCCAGCCACATCGTAAAGGCTTGCGGGTGATGATCCCGTCCCATGCTGCGACCCAACGCGGCGCTCGCTTCCACCATGGGAGTGCGACCGAATTCGCCGCCCCAAATCACCAGGGTGTCGTCCAGCATCCCGCGCTGTTTCAAGTCGGCCAACAGGGCGGCACAGGCTTTGTCGGTCTGTCCGCACTGCGAGCGGACTCCGCCGGCCACGTTGCTATGGTGATCCCAACCCGAATGGTACACCTGAACAAAACGAACGCCGCGCTCGGCCAACCGCCGCGCCAGTAAGACGTTGTTGGCAAAGGCCTGGCCCGCATCACCGGGCTTCGCGCCGTACAGATCCAGGGTCGCCTGATCCTCCTGCGCGAAGTCCATCAATTCCGGGGCGCGCGACTGCATGCGAAACGCCATTTCATAGGCGTCCACGCGGGTCGCAATTTCAGGGTCGCCGACAATCTCCAATCGCTGCTCGTTCAACTGCTTGATCAGATCGAGTGAATCACGCTGCGCCCGCTCGTCATAGCCGGCTGGACTGGAAACGTGCAGGATCGGATCACCTTGACTGCGGAAGGGGACGCCCTGATGCACCGAGGGCAGGAACCCCGAACTCCACATCGCGGCCCCGCCGCTGAGGCTGCCGCCGCTCTTCAAAACAACGAACGACGGCAGGTCGTTGGCTTCACTGCCGATGCCATAGCTCAACCAGGAACCCATGCTCGGGCGTCCCGGAACGCCGCTGCCTGTATTCACGAACAGCTGAGCCGGCGAATGATTAAACAAGTCGGTATGGACGGAACGCACGATGGCCAGATCGTCGACGACTTTCGCCAGGTGCGGCAGCATTTCCGAGATCTCCGCGCCACACTGGCCGTGCCTGGCAAACTTGAAACGTGGTCCCAGGACCGCGGCGTCGGGCTGGATGAAGGCGTATCGCTGACCTTCGATCACGGACGGCGGTAGCGGCTTCCCTTCCAATTCCGCCAGCTTGGGTTTGTAATCAAACAGTTCCAGTTGACTCGGCGCCCCAGCCATGAACAGGTAAATGACGCGTTTGGCCTTCGCCGCAAAGTGGGTCGGCCGTGGCGAAAACGGACTGTCTGCTGCCAGAGCGTCAGCCGACAACAGGGATGCCAGTGCGATCTTGCCGACGCCGATGCCGCAATCGCGAAAGAAATGCCGGCGCGGTCGGTTCGTGGCCTGCGCTACGTCGTTGCGAGTCGCGGTCTCGTAATCACCTCGTCTAGAGTCATGATCGCGCGGGCGACCATGACCCACGCTGCCTTGTCCGCCGCCTTGCTGTTCTTGGCGGCCAGGATCAGGCTTGCATCCAATTCGCCGCGCTCCAGACGCTGCCGCTGGGACTCTTGGAACTCCAGGATCGCTTGCAGTTCCCGCGGCTCGGGCGGACGCACCACAAAGCGACGGAACATGTCGGTAGCGATCGTTTCTCGCGCTACTGCTTGCTGCGCCGTGGGCGGGAGAACCTGTCTCGCGACCGCGCGGGCTATTTCGAGGAACATTTCATCGTTCAGCAGCGTTAATGCCTGCAGCGGCGTATTACTGCGGTCGCGGCGCGCGACACACGTTTCTCCCGTGGGTGCATCGAATACCGTAAACGCGGCAAACGGAGCGGTGCGCTTGCTGAAGGTATAGAGCGAACGTCGATAACGATCTTCGCCTTTAGAAACATTCCACCGTGTGTTTCCATACGCCAACGCCGTGACACTTGCCGGCTGCGGCGGATAGACACCGGGCCCGTACATTTTGTCCGACAGCAGACCGCTGGCCTTCAATACGATATCGCGGACGATCTCGGCGTCGACACGAAAGCGCGCGCCGCGCGCAAGCAGTTCATTGTGCGGATCCAGTTCGCGTAGTTGCGGTGTCACCCGCGACGCCTGGCGATACGTCGCGCTGGTTACGATCAGTCGATGCAGTTCCTTTAAAGACCATCCTTGCTCAACGAATTCGCACGCCAGCCAGTCGAGCAATTCCGGATGGGTTGGCGCGTCGGCCTGAGTTCCAAAATCATCGCTCGTGCGGACCAGTCCGCTGCCAAAGAGTGCCTGCCAGGCGCGGTTCACCGCAACGCGAGCGACCAGCGGATTGCGCGGGCTCGCCAGCCATTGGGCGAATTCCAGTCGGTTTGCCGGGCCACGTTCGTCCGCGGACTGCAAGAACTTGGGGATCCCGGGGCTGACCGATTCGCGGGGACTCAGGTACTCGCCACGGTGGTGCCGAAAGGTTTCTCGCGGATTATCATCCGGACGCTCCAACATGACCATGGTGTCGGGCGGCCGCGGCAGGCGCTTCCGGAGGGCGTCAAGCGGCTTGCGTGCTTCGGCGAACGCGGCGTCCGTCAGCAGGTAGTAGCGCATCACCCGCGACCGCTCGTCCGCACTCCACGACGCCACGTCGCGCACCAGCAGTGCTTCGATGTCGGCCGGGATGGCCGTGGCTTTGGCATCCGGATCCGAAGTCCAGGACAGGCGGAACCGCCCGAGGCTGGCCGCGAAATGCCGTTCGAACAGCAGTTCCAAATCCCAGCGGCCGCCCGCAGCGACAGGCTTCGCCGAGTTGATCACAATTTGATGCGCTTCCCCTTCGCGGCCGGCGGTCGACCAACCCGTCGACCCGTCGCTGTCGATGACATTGGCGGCGGCCGCACTGCCGCTGCCGATACTGATCTTGCCGTAGCTGTGCGAAGCGTTGGCGAATTTCACAGAGTGGCCGTTGTGGGTTGCCGTGATTTCACTGAGAAAGAAATCCCCTTTGCGTCCTTCGTAGTAGGCGCGGCCAGGACCACGATCCGGCAGGCGTTCGTCGGGCAACGCTTCCAAGCGAATCGCGCGAATCGGTTCCGCGTTATCGGCGAGTTGAAAAGTGAGTGTGAAGACGTCGCGCTTGGTAATATCCCCGCTGGAGAAAATAGAACTGTCATCCAGCAACTCCAGCTTTGGCAGATTGCTGGTCATCGCCCGGGGACGCCAGACGTGCCATGTTGCCAGTTTGTCGCGCCGCTGCTGGCGCCACTGCGAAAACTGCTCGTTGTCGATCTTTTCGATTAACTGCAATTCCAACGCCTCGATCTGCTGTTCGACCTCGCGACGAGCCGCCGCCACTTCCGGCGTTTCGACCAGCAGGTCGGGTTCGTCGGCGTTGTTCAGCAGTGCCATCAGGCTGTAGTAATCGGTATGCGAAATGGGATCGTACTTGTGCGAATGGCATTGCGCACAGCCCGTGGTTAATCCCAGCCATACGGTTCCCGTCGTGGCGACGCGATCCACCATGGCATAAAAGCGGTATTCCAGCGGGTCGATGCCACCTTCTTCGTTGAGCATTGTGTTGCGATGAAAACCGGTAGCGATCTTCTGGCTTAGTGTCGCCTCGGGGAGCATGTCGCCGGCAAGCTGCTCGATCGTGAACTGATCGAACGGCATGTCTGTGTTGAGGGCCTGGATGACCCAATCCCGATACGGCCAGATCGATCGCGGTCGATCTTTTTCGTAGCCGTTGGTGTCCGCGTAGCGAGCCAGGTCGAGCCATTGGCGCGCCCAACGTTCGCCATAATGTTCTGACTTCAGCAACGTGTCGACAAGCTGTTCGTAGGCATCCTCGGATTCGTTGTGGACAAACGCGTCGGCCTCGGACGGCGTCGGCGGCAAGCCGATCAAGTCAAGATACAGCCGCCGCGCGAGCGTATAGCGATCGGCTTCCGGCGAGGGCGGCAGTGCCTTGTCTTCGAGCCGCGCCAAGACAAAGTGGTCAATAGGATTGCGCGGCCAGTCGGTGCGTTCCACGGCAGGAACGGCAGGGCGGGACGGCGGAACAAAGGACCAGTGAGCTTCGTACTTCGCGCCCTCGACAATCCAACGGCGCAGCAGGTCCTTTTCGGCGGCTGTCAGGGTTGCCTGGGAATCCGCCGGCGGCATCCGCACATCGGGATCGTCCGATTCGATTCGCCGAATCAGTTCGCTTTCGTCCGGATTGCCGGGGACGATCGCCTCGAGCTCGACCGCGCCTTCGCGCTGATCAAGCCGCAAGTCGGCTTCGCGATGCTTCTCGTCCGGACCATGGCAGGCGAAACACTTGTCCGCCAGCAGCGGGCGAACGTCGCGATTGAATGCAGGCTCGTCGGCCACCGCGTCCGCGTGGCAGCAGACCCAGAAACAGGCGGCAAGCAACGATTTCGCGTAGGCTTTCATGTACAACGTATTGTATCACGAAATCCCGCGAGTCCATCGCCAAATTCAGGTATTCTGCGACGACGAACGGCGGCTCCGCGATGGCGAAATGCTCGGCCGACTCGGGCCGTGCGTCTTCCCATGCTCCTTGGTCGACCCGAACCGTTCGCGGCGTCGAAAAACTGGGAGTACCCGCCGGCGGTTGCGGTTGTGGCGCCGCTGCCGGTGATTCATGGCGAGCCTTGATGGCCGCCAGATACTGCTGCGACTCGACGTTGTTGGGGTCGGCGTTCTGCCAGTCTTCCAGGATCGGTTCTGCTTTCTCGAACTCGCCCGTCGACAGCAGCGTCAGCGACAGCCACCGCAAGCACAACACGTCCCGGCACCCGGAGTTGTAGGCCGCTTCCAGGTACGCACGCGCGGAAATCCAATTCTGTTGGCTGGCGAAACAAGCGCCGCGAATGGCACTTCGCAAGGCCTCGGGGTTCCGGGTCTCGTCCGGCAGACGCCTCGCCTCTTCCA
>CALBSZ010000423.1 GCA_937967665.1 uncultured Planctomycetaceae bacterium | reverse complement strand
GTTGCACCCAGGCGCAAGATCACGGGCTGGAACGCGCGTTGGACCAGCAACTTCTGGAACTGTGCCGCCCGGCGTTGGACAAGGGCCAAAAGGTGCGTGTGCAGTTGCCGATTGTCAATACGAACCGTACGGTCGGTACGATCCTGAGTCATACGCTGGTTCGCACTTTCGGTGAGAACGGTTTGGACGACAACACGATCCATATCAAGTTCAAGGGTTCGGCGGGGCAGAGTTTTGGCGCGTTCCTGTCGCGCGGCATTACCTTGGAGCTGGAAGGCGACGGCAACGACTACGTCGGGAAGGGACTGTCTGGCGGTCGGCTGATTGTGTACCCGGCGAAGAACTGCACGTTCGCTCCGGAAGAGAACATCATCGTCGGCAACGTCGTCCTGTACGGGGCCACGAGTGGTCGTGCGTTCTTCCGCGGTCAGGCGGCCGAGCGGTTCTGCGTCCGTAACAGCGGCGCGTGGGCCGTGATTGAAGGAGTGGGCGACCATGCCTGCGAATACATGACCGGTGGCCGCGCGATCGTCCTGGGGCCGACCGGCCGCAACTTTGCCGCGGGCATGTCTGGCGGCGTGGCATTCGTGCTGGCACCGGATAAGGAAGATTTCCGACTGAAATGCAACTTGGGAATGGTCGAACTGGAACCGGTCGTGGAGAGCGACGATATTTCGGAATTGCTGGAGATGATCGAATTGCATCGCGATTACACGGGTTCCACCGTCGCCGAACGGATTCTGAACGATTGGCCGGGTGTCCTGGACGACTTCATTAAGGTGATGCCGACGGACTACAAACGGGTCCTCGAAGAACGAAAACGGTTCGAGGAAGAAATAGAAGCCGCCGTGCACGACGGATAGGCCTCGCTGACCGCGTCTCGCCTGGCCTGGCGATTACGGTGTCGAGACGTTCGCGGCACAAGAACAAATTACTGCTGGAGATGGATGAAACTAATGGGAAAGCCAACGGGTTTTAAAGAGTATCCGCGCAAGGCGGTGCCTTATCGCGATCCTGAACTGCGGATCCTGGATTACAACGAGATCTTTTCCGAGCCGGACGAAGATCATCTGCGCACGCAAGGAGCGCGCTGCATGGATTGCGGGGTACCGTTTTGCCAGTCGAATTCAGGCTGCCCGATCGATAATTTGATCCCGGAGTGGAATGATCTGGTTTACCGGGGTCGTTGGAAGGAGGCGCTGGAACGCCTGCACCAGACCAATAATTTTCCCGAGTTCACGGGGCGCGCCTGCCCGGCGCCGTGCGAAGGCGCCTGTGTGTTGGGGATTATCGAGCCGCCGGTAACGATCAAGAACATCGAAAACGCGATTATCGATCGCGGCTTTGCTGAAGGCTGGGTGAAAGCGAATCCGCCGGCGAAGCGGACGGGAAAAAAGGTGGCGATTATTGGTTCCGGTCCCGCCGGGCTGGCCGCGGCGGCACAGCTGAATAGTGTGGGGCATGAAGTGACGGTGTACGAGCGTGCTGACCGCATTGGCGGCCTGCTGATGTACGGCATCCCCAAAATGAAACTGGATAAGGACGTAGTACAGCGACGCATTGACCTGCTTGCGGAAGAGGGCGTCAAGTTCGTGACCAACGCGCATGTCGGCAGACAGGAAGATTTCCCGTCAGGCCACATGACGCAGATCATGCTGGAACGCGGGTGCCAGGTTCAGTTCATCGATCCAAAACAGCTTGTCGAGCAGAACGACGCGGTGGTACTGGCAACCGGGGCGACGCGACCCTTCGATCCGATGGCCCGCTGTCCCGGCCGTGACTTGAAGGGCATCTATTGGGCGATGGACTTCTTGACTCGCAACACCAAGAGCCTGCTCGATTCCAACTTGGAAGACGGCAGTTACACCTCGGCGAAAGACCTGGATGTGATCGTGATCGGCGGCGGCGATACGGGCGCGGACTGCATCGGTACTTCGTTGCGACACGGTTGTAAGAGCCTTGTCAATTTCGAACTTTTGGACAGGCCGCCGGCGGAACGCGCGGACAACAACCCGTGGCCCGAATGGCCCAGGATCTTTCGGGTTGACTATTCGCATGCCGAAACCGAAAAGAAGCTGGGCCGCGACCCGCGCGAATACAACATCCTCACGAAGGAATTCCTGGGTGACGCCAATGGCCGCGTCACCGGTGTCAAAACGGTCACGATCGACTGGTCGAAGCCCGGCGAAAAAGCTCCCTTTAGCGAGGTGGAAGGTTCGGAAAAGGTTTGGCCCGCTGACCTCGTTTTGTTCGCGACCGGCTTCGTGGGGCCGGAAAAAACCGTGGGGGAAATGCTGGGCGTGGAAATGATGAACCCGCGCGGCAACTGGGAAACGTTTCGCGCCGAGCATGCGAATTACGCAACGAACGTTGCTGGAGTCTTCGCCGCGGGGGATTGCCGCCGCGGTCAGTCGCTGGTGGTGTGGGCCATTCACGAAGGTCGCGGCGTGGCGCGATGCGTCGATCAGTTTTTGATGGGCCAGAGCGAACTGCCGGCGCCCGGTGTGACTCTGGGCGGTTCGTACGCTGCGAGCTAGTACTTGATCGGACAGCGCCAAGTTTGCGGCAATCGGTCAAGATACAAGCACGCAGCGCGAGCAAGTGTATCCCGAAGCAAGTCACTCACTCGCTGGCGCTTCGAGCTTGTATGAGGGCAGAACCTAACGCTGTCGGACGAGTACTTAGGCAAGCAGGATCTGTAACTCTTGGGATTTTGAGTTTTTGCGTTTCTCGAATGCAAGCGTTACTTGGTTTAGGGTTGGTACGCATTGCCCGATAGGCATCGCGACGCCGGCCAGCAAAGGGGCCTGCTGGAAACGAACAAGCCGTTCGTCGTCGTAATCGGGAAGACGTGTCATGACGGAGAAGATCAAGCCAGACGCGGACGAAAGCCGGTCGAATCGGGGGCGTCGGAGTCGGAAGACGGCGATCGGGATTCTCTACCGGTTCCTCTTTGTAGCGATCGCGATGGGGGTGATCGTTGCCGTGGCGGCCGGCTTCTGGTTTTTTGCGGGCGAACGAACGGAACCGGCAGCGACTCCTGCTGTCACGTCGAATCCGCCTGCGGTGGCCGCTGTGGCGGACTTGTTGGACTCGCTGCAATACGCCGTCGTCAAGATTGAAACGGATGGCCTCCACGGTGTTACCAGCCTGGGATCGGGATTTGTGATCGACCCGAGTGGACTGGTGGCGACCAGCTACCATGTTTTGTCGGCAGCGACGCGAGCGCGGGTGCGTTTCAGCGACGGCAGCAGTTACGCGGTGGAAGGTTATGTGGCTGTCGAACCGGAGACCGATTTGGCCATCATCAAACTGCTGGCCGCGCCGCCAGGACTGCGGGCCGTAAACTTGCGTTACGACGACGACCCGCGTCACCTTTCGTATGTCGTCGCGATCGGGCATCCTCAGGGAGTGGAGTTTTCGCCGTACAATGGCGAGGTCAGTCGTGTCCTGCTTTCCTCGCAATTGCCGGCACATTCGCGGCGATTCCTCCGCGAGCTCATGACGGACCGTGTTGATCAAAGATGGATCCAGCACACCGCCAGTATTACCCCTGGTAACAGCGGCGGCCCGCTGATGAACCAGCGCGGCGAAGTGATTGGAATCAATACCTGGGTGGATGAGCAAGCGAGGCTGAGCTATGCCTTGCATGCCCGGCACTTGCATCAGCTACAGCAGAGTGTGGGTAGCGACGTGACGCCGCTGGCGCGATATGCCAAGAAGGACGCCCGCGTTGTCGCACTGCTCGATAAGCTGGACGCCAAACAACTCAATGACCTGTTTGCTCGGGCGCGGGCGATGCGCTGGCTGCCTGCGTCGCAAGCCGACTATGAATTGCTGCAGCAACTGGCCTGGGCGGTGACCGTGGCCAATATGCCCGGGACGCTGGCGGGGCCTGGAGGACTGGAAGGAGAACGGCTGGAGTCGCTAGTGCGGGCCGCGGACCAGGTAACGCAGCAGCTGAAGCGGGAAACCTGGTCGGGACCCGGCCAAGTGCTGTTTATCAACGAATTCGCAGCGGCCTGTATCGACCAGCCGCTGGAAGGCGTGATCTTCTTTGCAACCGTCGTGCGCGTGGTGGAAGGGGACGGCGGTTCGCGCGGTATGCTGCTGCAGCTTTCCGGGCTCGATCGCAGCGTGTTCGTCCCCTTGGACGGCCAGCTGTTTACCCCCGCGCCAAACGCGCATCTACTTGTCGTTGGCATCAACCATGACGGTCGCAAGGTTCATTACGGCGACAACCCGTTGAAATTGATCACGGCGCCGGTCATTGTCAGCCGGTCGATCATTGAATTGCAATAATGCGTGACGATTGTGCCATTCGATTCGTTTCTGCGCGATGAATCGATTTCGTCGCGCAGGCAACTGCTTGTCACGCATCCAGGCGAAGGCAGTCGAAAGCTTGATTGGGAACCTATATTTGGGCAGGTTTTCCCGAAGCACATCGCGGTGGTGCGACGCGCAGGATCCTCCTGAGAATAACGATGAACGACACACCCATTATACTGATAGTTGATGACGATCCACTCATGCTGACAGGCGTTGCGGCCGTGTTGAACATGTCGGGATACGAGTGCCATTGTGCGCGGGACAGCGAAGCGGCGCTCAAAGCCGTCCGCGGCCTGACGCTCGACCTGATCATCTGCGATATGAACGTCGATGGCGACAGCGGGCTGGAACTATGCCAGGAAATGCGCTCGGAGCCCGGCGCGGAAGACGTCCCGGTGATCTTTGTATCGACCGAAGCCAAAGGGGCCGATGCCATCAAGCAGCTGCACGCGGCGGGAGGTTTTTACTACCTTCGCAAGCCGTTCGATCACGATGTCCTGGTGTCACTCGTCGATAAGGCACTCTGGATGCCCCATCTGGTGAACACCAAGCTGGGACTGGTAGAACACGCCAGCTCGACCACCCGGTCAACGCCGAATTTCTGGCGTCCCGCGGCGGTAACCAGGAACGCGTGAGGTCGCGACGTGCCTGGTCCCGAAACAAGCGAAGTTTGCATCCGAGAATTGAAGAATCTCGAAATCCGAAATACAAAATACGAAACAAATTCAAAACGCGAAATTCAAAACAGTTTCACCTGAATTCAACGGACATGCGAAATGCAACCGCCGCTGGGGTTTCGGGTTTTGGTATTGTGACATTGGAATTTGTTTCGGTTTTCGATATTCGTACTTCGAATTTCTATTCCAAAGCCACAGTCGTCGCTTGTTCAGGCGTTCGTTCGGCTCCATCATTCTCCGCCGCACCAGATTCTCCGCGCCACCAGCCGAATCAGTTGGGTTCGTATAGATTTGGCAGCAGTGCGTCGTCTCGGAAAACCATGGCATGGAACGTCTGCGGGTCGATGTCGTTCGAGATAAATTGCACGCTGGCGTCCATGAATAACACGTTGAAGCCTCCGGGGCGCGCGCCTTCCAAGCCGGCCAGTGGGTTATTCGGGTCGTACACAAGATCTTCCGGCTTCGTCCAAACGACAGCTTGGTCCGGATGTGCCTCAACGACCACGATTGTATTCGATAGCCCGTCGGGGATCTGCGCGAACCCTGTCCGCGACCGTCCATCGCCGAAGATGGTGTTGCGCCGCTCATCGTCGCCTGGTGGATTGAGTAACGCTACGTAGGGTGTCATGCCAGGTTCGAGATTGAAGCTGCTGCTTTGGTAGATGGCGGGCATCTGCGGAATCAGATTCTTGTTGTGAGGGCTATCCCAGGGTTCGTCGAGATGGAACTGTTCATACAGGTACGCGCCTTCCATGAACGGCAATAGATGGACTCGCCAGCTGAGTCCTTCCGCACCCTCCGGTAGTACGCCATCCGCCGACATGCTGTGCCCCAGTGAGTTCGCCGCCGGCAGGACTCGATAGGTATCGGAGTGATTGTGTAGCGCGAGTCCAACCATCTTCAGATTGTTCATCGACTGCACGCGGCGAGCTGATTCGCGGGCGGCTTGAATCGCCGGCAGGAGCAATGCGGGCAGGATCGCGAAACAGCCCAGGCAGGCGCAGACGATCCCGGCGATCGCCTGTCCCTGACCGCGCAATCGCCCCCGCGACTTGCTGATATTCATCAAAGCGATGATCCCGCAGATGATCGCTGGAATTCCCGTGAGGATCGAAAAACAAAACGACAGGATGCCCAGGATCATGGAAGCCGTGGCTGCTCCGCTTGTCGTGGCCGGCAATTGGTTTGCCGGCATCGAATTCGCATCGTACGGGTTGCTTTCCGAGAAGGGATTGGGTTGATCGGTCATTGGCTTGTTCCTGGTGAAGTTCAACGTGGTACGGTCAGCGGCGGAGGCAGCCAGACGCGACTGCGTGGCTTATATTAACGCATTCAATAGCCGGAATATACAACCGGCTACGCCGCGTTGTGTATCGAAACACAAGATTGTATCGAAACACAAGATATGGGGTGCGGCGGGGTGCAGCACGCGAGATCTGCGATTTGCTAGCGATCCAGGCCGCAGACTTTTGCTATTGTGCCTAAACTTATGTTCATCTTGGCGGGTCGACATTCATTTGTTACTTTAGCCGCCTTCTGCCGATAACAGGGGAGGAGGTCGATTCGCATCGGGCCACGGATTTGGCTGATGCCGGCCAGCAAACGGAGTCTGCACGGAGGGATTCGCTATGAGACCCAGCCAACAACAGCAAGAGGTCTGCGTCCACATTCGCTGGATGATTCGCCGAGACATGCCGGAAGTCTTGGAGATTGAGAACAGTTCCTTCGAGTTTCCCTGGACGGAAGAAGACTTCATTCGTTGCCTGCGTCAGCGAAACTGTATTGGCATGGTTGCCGAGCACGAAGAGCGCGTGGTCGGCTTCATGATCTACGAACTGCATAAGAATCGCCTGCACGTCCTTAATTTCGCTGTGCATGCCGACTTCCGTCGCCGTCACGTTGGCCAGGCGATGCTTGGCAAGTTGATCGGCAAGTTGTCGCATCAGCGTCGCAATCGCATCTTGTTGGAGGTCCGGGAGACGAATCTGGTGGCACAGTTGTTCTTCCGCGGCTGCGGTTTCCGCGCCGTTTCTGTCTTGCGAGACTACTATGACGATACGACCGAAGACGCGTACGTGATGCAATACCGGTATCAGCCCAGTCCGTTTGAGCACGCCGAACCGGTGAATCGCATTTCGAAACTGGCCGGTTAGCGTCGCGCCGCCCGCGAAATCCTTGCGTCGCGTTATAGCTGGACAGTGCTCGCGCCACGAATGGTGGCAAAGACCAATTGTCGCCAATGC
>CALBSZ010000422.1 GCA_937967665.1 uncultured Planctomycetaceae bacterium | reverse complement strand
CCCGCCGTCAGCGTCGGGTTGCGCCCGGGGCTTAGTGGGCGCGTCGTCCGGGGCGCCGACGGTTGCTAACCCGGCCCCGCCGGGCGCCGCCAGAGGCCGTTCCGCCGCGCCGGCCGGATTGCGCACTGGGACGGCATAACGCGCCAGTCGATCGAATCCTGGCGGCGTCGTGGGCGCGATTGCTCCTGTTAGGTGGGTAGCCGATGTAACTTCGCCGGCCGAACTGTCCGAATCGGCTTGCGAATCAACTACCAGTACCTCGACGTCTTCCGGCACGGTCGCTAGGTAGTAACGCCGGCTGTCGGTGGCCAGTCGATCGCCACTTAATTCGACCCGCAAGAGATGTTCGCCCGGTTCGACAAACGTATGACGGAACTCCAGCGTGGCGCGACCGTCCTCCAGATCCGAACTTGCCAGCTCTTTCGCGGCGATCTTGCGCTCACTAACCCGACGCGCCAGCGAGGTATCTTCGGACGGGCCGTTCCCTCGCTCGCGCGTCGGGTTAGTGTTCTCGTCCGCGAGCATCGTCACCAACAGCGTGCTCTCCGACGGCATGTTCGTTGCTTGGATGTCCACTTCGAAGCGGCTTTCCATCCCAACGGCCATCACTTTTTCTTCCGGCTCGAACCGAGTCACGAAGGCGTTGAAGCCGCTACGCCCGCCCGTGTCGAGCACGAACGTGTCGCACCGATTTGATAGCTCGGCCAGCATCGCCGCGGCGTCGCGGTTGTCTTCTGGAGTGGGCGACCAGGTGCTGCGCTGCATGTCGCCGACGATATACAACTCCGGCGGCAATCCGGTCGTCTCTTGCAACAGCTTCTCAACCGCTTCGATGGCGTCCGGCATCCGCCCTGACATGTCGCTGACGCGCGCGCGGCCAATGGCGTCATGCACGCTGTCGTGATCGGTCACTTTGTCACGAATCACGTTGGCGCGGTGGTCCAGGACAACCAGCGAGATCAATGCATCTTTCGGCAAGCCGCGGACAATGTCCTGGCTCATCGTCTGAGCCACCTCAAACGCCGTCGTCTGCCCAACCGACTGGCCCATCGAGTACGTGCCATCAAGCACAATGATTACGTTGCGCGTCGGCTGATCTGCCGAACCAGTCGAGTCAGGGCGAAGCAGCGGCCGCGCCAACGCGACCGCCAGCAATGCCAACAGCGCCGTTCGCACCAGCAGCAAAATGCGGTCCTGCAAGCGCACGCGTTTTCGCTTACGCGGATTCATCAGATACCGCATCGCCGGAAACTCGATCCGCCTGCGCCGCAGGCGAAACAACAATTCGATGATGATCGGAATTGCCGCCGCCGCCAAGCCGACGAGCATGTACGGGTTGATGAGCCAGTTGTTCATGAAAAATAGGTCTCACGCAAAGGCGCGAAGGCGCAAAGATTCTTTCAGTTGTTCTTTTCTTTGCGTCTTCGCGCCTTTGCGTGAAATCATTTGAATGCCGTTCTTCGTTGGTTTCCCATCGACGCGTCTCTGGCGCGGAGCAAGGTTGCCAGCGCCACGTCGAGTGGTTCGTCTGTTGATATGTCTTGATAGTCGTAGTGCAACGACCGGCAAGCGCCGCGAATATCGTCGAGGTGGGCTTTGCGTTCTTCCAGATATATCTCTTTCAGATCCAACGGGTTGCAAACCAACCGGCCGCTTTTCTCGTGACCTAACAATACACTTGGTCCAGCGAACGGGAATTCGCGTTCCCACGGATCGGCGATGTGCAACACCATCACATCATGGCCGTCGAAACGCAGCCGGTTTAATCCGTACGACAATGGATCTGCGTCATCGAGAAAGTCACTCACCAGCACGACCAAGCTCCGTCGCTTCAGGTGTCCGGCAACGGGTCCGAGAGACCCGCCGATACGAGTCATTCCGTCGATGCTAACCTCTTCCATCGTGGCCATCATGTTGCTCAAGTGCCCGAACGTCGAACGCGCGGGGAGTGTCGTTCGTACGTTTTCGGAAAACAGCGTCAGTCCGACGCTGTCTTGCTGGGCGATCACCAGGTGAGCAAAGCTGGCGACGAGCGTGGCCGCGTAGTCGAACTTGCTGAGCGGCGAGCCACCGGCGTAGCTCATCGACTCGCTTGTATCGAGCACAAAGTGGCAACTCAGACTCGTTTCCTGCTCGTACTGTTTGATGTACAGCCGATCGCTTTTGGCGTAAACCTTCCAATCGAGATGCCGCAGATCATCGCCGGGCATGTAATTGCGATGCTGCGAGAACTCGACGCTGATCCCACGAAACGGACTGCGATGCATCCCCAGCATCACACCTTCAACGACGCGGCGAGCGCGGACCGTCAGTCCCTTGAGACCCGCGATCACTTGCGGATCGAAGTAATGACCGAGGTTGTTCGACTCATTCTGCTTCGCCATCTACTGAACCTCTTCCAAAATCATTTCAACAATCTTGAGCGAGTTGATCCCTTCGGCTTCAGCGGCGAAGTTGGTGACGATGCGATGGCCGAGCACAGGCTGAGCTACAAAGCGCACGTCATCGGGATTCGCTTCGTGCCGGCCGTTCAAAATGGCCCAGGCCTTCGCGCCGAGGATCAAGTTCTGGCTCGCCCGAGGTCCCGCGCCCCAACTGACCCACTTGTTCACGAACTCGGCCGCGCCGTCTCGCCCTGGTCGAGTCGCCCGCACCATGCGAATGACATACTCCTTCAACTCCCGCGTCACGAGCACTTTGCGAACAAGCGACTGCAACTTCAGAATCTCGTCGCCGCCCAGCGCAGCTTCAATTTCGGGCCGGTAGTTCGTCGTGGTCAGATCCAGCACTTCCAGCTCTTCCGATTCGCTGGGGTAGTCCACGTTGATCTGAAACATGAAACGGTCGAGTTGGGCTTCGGGCAGCGGGTACGTCCCTTCCTGCTCGATGGGATTCTGTGTGGCAAGTACGAGAAATGGCTGCGGTAAATCATGCCGTTCACCACCGACGGTTACTTGAATCTCCTGCATCGCTTCCAGCAGAGCGGCTTGTGTTTTCGGCGGTGTGCGGTTGATCTCGTCGGCCAGCAGAATGTTGGTGAAGATCGGCCCTTTGACGAATTTGAATTGCCGCTCTCCCGAGGCTTTGTCCTCTTGGATGACTTCGGTGCCGGTGATGTCCGACGGCATCAGGTCTGGCGTGAACTGCACGCGGCTGAACTGCAACGAAAGGCTCGAAGCCAATGTCCGTACAAGCAGTGTCTTGGCCAGTCCCGGCACGCCCATCAATAGGGCATGACCCTGCGCGAACAGCACGATCATCAATTCGTTGACGACCTGTTCCTGGCCAACGACCGCTTTGCGGATCTGCTCCAGAATCTTGTCATGAGCTTCTTTCAGATGTGCGACCTTTTCGAGGTCGGCGTCCGACCATTTGTCTTGTACGATTTCAGTTGTGGTCACGATTGTTGCTCCTATGCTGGCCATGCCCGCTAGCCGTCGGCTGCGGACACGCGTTCGCCGTTGAGTTTCTGCTTCGGCCAAATCAAAATGTCTCTCCACCGGCGGCTCTTCACAGGTGGGGCTGTCTGCTGATCCGTTGCTTCCACGAGTCGGCTGACCAGTTCACCCACGCTCACACCTTCCGCTCCCGCTCGGAAGCTCGGAATCAGCCGGTGAGCGAACGTGGGCAACGCAACGTCTCGAACGTCCTGTCGAGTGACGTAGCTCCGTCCCCGAACGCAGGCCAGTACCTTGGCACCAGCAATCAGCGCCTGGCCGCCGCGAGGCGATGCTCCCCAGCGGAGCAGATGACCGACTTCGTCCAACCCGCCCGCCGTTCCCGGACGACTGTTTCGCACAAGCGCCAACGCGTATTGCTTGACTGACGGCACAACCGGCACAGCCCTTGCCGTTCGCTGCATTTCTATCAGCGTCTCTGGTTGCAGCACTTGTGAGACGCTTGGCGAACTGGTTCCAGTCGCCGCGTCAATGATCGCCGATTCCTCGGCCGGATGGGGATAGTCCAGATGGATCGCCATCATGAAGCGATCCATTTGTGCTTCAGGTAATGGAAAGATGCCCTCGGTTTCCAGCGAGTTTTCAGTAGCGACGAGCAAGAATGGCGCGGGGACAGGATGCTTCGTGCCACCCACGGTTACTTGGCGCTCTTGCATGACTTCAAGCAGAGCTGCCTGAGTGCGTGGCGGGCTGCGATTGATCTCGTCTGCCAGCACAAGATTGACAAAAACAGGCCCTTTGAAAAACCGAAACGAACGCGTGCGCCGATCGGCGCTCTCTTGCAACACTTCTGTGCCGGTAATGTCGGTGGGAAGCAGGTCAGGAGTAAACTGAACACGGCTGAACGACAATCCAAGCACGTTTGCCAGCGACTTGACCATCAGCGTGCGGCCTAGACCCGGAACTCCCGTCAGCATCACATGCCCACCACAACACGCAGCGACCAGCAACTGCTCGACGGCCTCGTCGTGCCCGACGATCACGTTGGCCAATTCCGCCTTAACGGCCTCAAAGTTGTCTCGAAAGTTAGTCAGTTGCATCATCTTGGTTCGGCGGTTGAGGAACGCTCGATTCGCAAGTCATCCATAGCAGTCACCTTCAACGGTCCTTCGACGTAGTCCCGTTTCTCGACACTGGCCTCGACCGATGCTGACCACTTCTTGAGATGATCGTGCATTTGTTTGACAACTTCCGGATGCTGGTCGGCGACGTTCTGGGATTCGCCGAGGTCGGCCGAAATATTGTAAAGCTCCACGGTTTCGTCTTTGAGGATGTGCAATTTGAAGCGGCCATCGACCAGGCACTGATGAGGGCTGAAAGTGGCGCCGAAAGCCAGAAAGCGGGGACGCTTGATCATCTTGCCGTCGATTAGTTCAACGAGGCTCACGCCGTCGAGTAGCGGCTGATTCTCAACCTTTAGCCCCAAGAGGTCGAGAATGGTTGGATAGAAATCGATCGTGCAACAAGGGATGTCGGTCTGGAAGGGCTTGCGAATGCGGGCCGGCCACTCCAAGATCCCCGCCACTTTGACGCCTCCCTCGTAGAGAGAAGTCTTACCCTTACGTAGTCCCTCGGTTCGCCAGCCGTTGTCGCTGCAAAACCAGAGAAGTGTATTGTCGGCAATCTTCATGGTTCGCAGTTCTATTCGCAGCCGGCCGATCTGGCGATCCATGGCCGAGATCTCGCCATAGCGCTTACGACGAAAACCGAGCTTTTCGTCGTACAGATCCAAAAACTCCTGTGTCGTGCCGATCGGGTCGTGCGGAGTATGGAACCAGATAACCGCCAGCAGCGGTTTCTTCGCCTCGGTCTGTTGGCGAATAAAGCTGAGCGCCCGGTCCATGATGATCTGGTTGTCCTCGCCCTCAATGACACCCATCGCCTTGCCGTTGTGAAAGTAGGTGTCGGGATCAATTTTGATGGTGTTGTTTGGCGTCGAGAACCATTCGTCGAAGCCGTGTTCGTGCGGTCCGCGTCTTTCGTTAACCCTTCCCATGTGCCACTTGCCAAAGTGGCCGGTGGCATAGCCAACCGCATGGAGAACTTCGGCAAGCGTCACTTCCTGAGTCCGCAGCGGCGTTCCTAACAACATGCGGTATCGCGCCGGATGCCGGCCCGTCAAGCAACTAGCCCGCGTGGGTGAGCAAATCGCCGCCTGTGAATAGAAGCGATCAAACCGAATACCCGCCTTCGACATCTCATCCAAGCAGGGCGTTTGGATCGTCTTGTCGACGCCGTGATACGCGACGTCTCCCCAGCCCAGATCGTCGGCCATCACCAGGATGATGTTTGGGCGCTCAACGGCAGCTTGCACGATCGCTGTCGACAAGGCGGTCAGCACGGCCAGAGCCGAACAGATAATTCGACAACAATTGATGACAACTCGCCGCATATCAATCCCCGCCTTAGCCCGGGACGAGTAGCCGACGCGGCCATGCGGCGCTCGACGATCGACAAGATGGGTGGGCATGCGTCGCACGGTTACAGCAATTCCTCGACTTTCTCCCGTTCATCAAGCAAATACTGTGGACGTCCTGAGTAATCACGTATGGTGGTTGCCGGGTCAATTCCGAGCACGTGATAAACGGTCGCCAACACATTTTGAACGGAATATCTTCTGCCCACGGCGCGTTCTCCGCGAGCATCGGTCTGGCCGATGGCCTGGCCCATTTTCAAGCCGGCTCCGCCGGAAAAAAATGCAAACCCCGAATCAGCCCAGTGGTCGCGTCCTGGGTTCTTGTTGATGATGGGCGTGCGGCCCATTTCGCCCCACATCAACACGGCGACGTGCTTGTCCAACCCGCGCTGATGCAAGTCCGTGACCAGCGCGTGAATCGCCCGATCGAGCACCGGCAACCAACGGTGCATGTATTCGAAATTCTTGCTGTGCGTATCCCAACTTCCCACCTGCAATGTAACCACCTTTACCCCCGCTTCCACGAGCCGGCGGGCCAGCAAGAATTGGTCGGGATCGATGGAACCGGACTCCCCTTTGTTGCCAATTTTTCCGTACATGTCCCGAACGCTCTGCGGCTCCTGGCCAAGATCGAATGCGTCACGGACCTTGGGAGTGGTTACCGCCTCCCATGCGCGCCGAGTCGCGGAGTCGGCATCTGCAATTCGACCATCGTAGTCAACGCTACGCTGCATCGAGTCGAGAGCCTTGAGGAGATTTCTACGGCTGGCAAGGCGCTCCAACGGCACTCCCTTTTCCAGTTGCAGATCTTCCAGCAGGTTTCCCCCATTCGTAAACGCCCGATGCGCCGGGCCGACGTAGGCTGGGTTTTCTCCGTCACCGCCTCTCTTGGCCGTTGCACGGATCATGCTTACGTACGACGGCATGCCGCTACGGGCTGTCGTGCCGCGCAGTCGGCTGTAGACGCATCCGAATGCCGGGCGAGGAATGCGGCCGGGAATACGCGTACCGACGTTGAACGGACGTCCGAAGCCCGTGTAAATCAGTTGCTGTGAATGAGCGTCGTCGAAATAATAGTTCACGCCTCGAACAACCGCGAATTTGTCAGCAATCTGCGCCTGCAGGGGAAACAATTCACTGATTTGAAACCCTGGTACGTTCGTCGAGATGGGACGCAACTCCCCCGCGATTTCGCGAGGCGCGTCCGGCTTGAGATCGTACATCTCGAATTGGCTCGGACCTCCGGGCAAGCCGATCATGATCACCGCGTTCGACTCTGGCGCGATTTCGGCCTGCGCCTCCAAGCGGAACACATCGGCAAGCGTCAAGCCTGTGAGGCCCAAGCCGCCGACTCGCAAAAAGTTTCGCCGCGAAAGTCCATTGCAGCAGTTGGAATGGTTTCCCCAAAATGTCAACATAGCCGAACTCCTTATCGAGAAAGATCTCGTGAAACCTCCGACCTTTCTTATTTCATATTCCCGCAACGGCGCAACTGTGACTCGATTTCTGCAAGGCATACTGCTGTAAGTCTAAATCTGCGAACAGAAAGGCGAAAAAACAGCGGCTCAACATTTGCGCTTGCGGAGGAATCAGAGCAATGCGTGGATTGGCTGGCCTTCGTACTAGTATCAAATGGTTCGACATCCTTTGATGGAGACTCCCAACATCTCAATCGTTGCTTACTTCTGGCATGTGTAGCCGACGCAACCATGCGGCGTTCGACGCTCCAACACCGACCCACTCTCGGCGTGCAGTTCAACTAGTGAGTCAGCGCTTGCCGGCAAGGTATTCCTCCAAACCGTCGCGGGCGCCGCGGGGGTGAACCAGTTCACTGGGTCTAGGCTTGGCAACGTATTCGAACGCGATTCCCAACGGGTGTTTACCTGGCCGGACGCCGCGAGGTGTGTTGTCCACCGTGCCGAGGGCCACCATGCGAAATTCCGAAACCTGCTTCGTACTGCGATCATACGTCAAGTAGCCCAACAGCGTCGGGGCGTACGACGTCTTGCGATTATCCAGTTTGGCCGCGCCGTCGATGCGCAGGCGAATCGAATCCCGCGTTACCCCTTCGACCGTCAGCGTGATCCGGCCCGCGTCGGCGTCGCAGTGACCGAACGTCACGCCTTCGCCCAAACCGCGGCAGGGATCCAGGTGGAATCGAAACACGCGCGCCCGAAATGATTCTGGCGCGTCGAACGATTCATTCTGTTTCGCTTGTGCGGGGATCATCGCCCGCCATTCGCGTTCCGGGACCCACATGAAATCCTGTGCCGATTCGCGGTAGCGCGGTGTATTGCGGCGGTGGCCTTCGGGATAGTCGTCCGGCTCGGTGTACCGCAATCCGCCTTTGCCGTCCGGTTCCAACTGTCGGTTGTACACCCGCACAACCAAAGCACCGGGCGGGACCTTGTGGGGCGTGCGCGTGGTGTCGATTTTGTTCGACGCGGCGCCCAACTTCACACCACCCGGCCGCCGGACTTCTTCCGGCAACGCTTCCCACTTCTTCCACGCGTTGCGCATGAATCCCATCCGCAGTTGTTCGTTGCGGCCGGGGATATTGCCGTACCACATTCCGCCCAACGACATGCCATCGGCGGAGACCAGCGTCATTTGGCCGGTGGCCGTCCGCGCCACGCAACTGCTGTTGCGCACGAATTCGCCGGTCGGATCTTCACGTCGGAGTTCCTTACGCGCATCGACGGCCACGGGAATGCAGTTCTCTTTGACAAAGCTAACAAAATCTTCAGCCCACAGATCAGGCGCACGGCCTGCAGAAGCTGCCGCTCAGCAAGCGCCGACAGGCGCGCCGCCAGATCCGCTCCAGATTAAAAGCGGTTTGCCTTCGGCTGCCGCTTTCTCTCGCGCGGCGGTCAAGTCGAGCATCCATTCGATCTCCCAGAATCGCGATTCGCCATTCTGCGGCTTGACCTTCTGAAAGAACGATGTGAATTGTTCGGGCGCTATTGACTGCTCCGCTTGCGCCAGGGCGGCACTCAGCGTCGCCAGTAGACCGAGTGACAACAAATAAGTTTTTCTCATGGCTCGGTTCTCCAGAAAAGAGCTTTTCTCGATGTTCAATATGCTTCATCGGACGGGTAAAGGCACGATTGCGGCACGATCTGCGAAGCAGTCGATGCACGTTGCCAACGCAACCGCACGCCGGCGTAGTTGGCGATGTCTCGGTATTCGACCTTGATTTTGTAACGCCGCTTGCCGACCAGATGGATCGTCTCCTCAGCGGCCTGCACTTGCCGTATCTGCCACGCATCCAGTACTAGCCGGTCGTCGATCCACAGCCGCACGCCGTCATCGACGAAAGCGCTGAACAGGTAGTCGTCAGTGACTTGCGGCACGAGCCATCCGGTCCAGCGAGCGCTGAAAACCGTGCCGTCCAGCGAATCGTCCGGCGCCGCGAGATTCCACTCGAAATCAATGTTCGCGTCGATTCGCGTGACCGACTTTCCCGTGAAATCGTCGTTCTCAAAGTAGGTGGCGCGCAGACCGCGATGCAGTCCGTACCACAATTCGCTTTCATCGAGCGGCTGCGGCGGCGCGGGGGCAGCATTCCGCGCGACGCTTGTTTCCGTTTGCTCGGCGAGCACCACCGCGCGATCGTTCACGCCCACTTCGACCTCGCCGCTGACGACCGCCACGCGAGTCTCGTCAGCCGCAGTTCGGCGAATCTGCAGTTTCGTGCCGATCACGCGGACTTGATCCGCGCGACCCGGATTGACCAGAAAGGGTGACTCGGCGGCCTGGGGTGCGACGCTCAAAAAAATCCTCCCCCGAACCAACTCGATCGCTTTTGACGACCCGCAGTCCAAGCAGGCGACTTGGGTATCCGCAGATAGATCCACCGTGCTGCCGTCGAGAAACTGCAAACGCGCGTACGCCTGGGAGCCGGTCGTGATTCGATGCCCCGGCCAGAGGACGTCGCCTTTGGTCGCCGCCGAGTTGTCCTGCATACGCAGCGTGCCGTGCAGATCGGCGATTTCCGGCGCGGTCGCCCGGTTGGGCCGCGTCGCCAACCACCTCGCAGCGACGGCAATCAACACCAGCACGGCCGACGCACACGCCAGCCTCGTCAAGCGGCGAGACCGATGACGCCGCCGCTCGAGTTTCGCCGTTGCAGCTTTCCGTTCTTCGCTTGCGAGCGCAAGAAGGTCCGCCCGCACATCGGTTCCGTCTCCGACCGGATCGAACCCGCCGCCTCGATCCGCTTCCAATAATTCGTGCAGCCGCGCCACCTGAAATGCGTAACCGCGAAAGCGGCTGCCAAAATCGGCATCGGTTGCCAGCCGCTCTATGACCGCGGCCCGCTCGTCGGGCGACGTTTCGCCGTCGAGGTGTCGGAGAATCAGTTGATCGCGTTCGTCAAGCGGCTGCATGGCGTTCATGTCTCCTGTTCGGCCAGCCGAGCCTGCACGCAATCGGCCAGTTGATTTTGCACACGATGCACCAGCACTCGAAGTGCGCCGGCCGTCCGTTTCAGCCTGTCCGCGATTTCGTCGTACGATCGCCCCAGTACATAGCGTTGCCGCAGCACGTCCCGGTTCGCGGCCGAGACCTGCTCCAGGCAATCGCCCAGCGCTGATAGCCGATCGTATTCGCCGTCGCCGGTCGCATCGAACACGATCGCCACCTGTTCCAGATAATCGTTGTCCACCTCGATGGCCCGTCCACTGCGAGTGCGAAAACCGGCCTTGACCAGCCTGCGGGCGACCTCGCGCAACCACTTGCCCGGTTCACGAATCGGCTCACCGCCGTCCCGATCCTTGCGGATCGCGACGACCGCCACTTCTTGAAAGACCTCGTCCGCCACCCCCACGTCCCGCACCAGCGCATAGATGAATCCGTACAGCATCCCCCGCTGTTCCAACAACGCGCGAGTTAGGAATTCATCATTTGGGGCCAAAAGCTGATTCTCCGCGACATTTCCGGCAAGAAGACAAACACAAGTGTGCGCCCTATGCAAAATGTTACAGGTTTTTTTTGAAACATGCCGACCAACGTGAAATTGATTTTAAGTGCCGACGAACTCACCGGCACAAACACAATGCGTTTGTCATTGTGTCAATCGGAAAGCGGCATGGGCTCGAAGTATGCTACGCTGTTGGTCCAAAACACGATCTGAACCTTGTCCATTTCAACCCCGAGAGTTGAACATGTGGAATCAAATGTCCCTTGTCCGTTTGGCCGTCGTCCTGATCGCGTATGCTACGTCGCTCGCCGCACTCTGGTCGCAAGCCGTGGGCGCTACTCCTGAACAACTCAAGGAGATCAAGCAGCGCTTAGCCGACGAGTACGAATCGCTGGATGCCTTGTACAAGCACTTCCATTCGCACCCGGAGTTGTCGCTCGAAGAAAAGGAAACCGCGGCGCGGTTGGCAAAGGAACTGCGCGATGCCGGTTTCGACGTCACGGAGAAAGTCGGCGGGCATGGCGTCGTGGCAGTTCTGAAAAATGGTGAAGGGCCGACCATCATGGTGCGAGCGGACATGGACGCGCTGCCGATCGTCGAAATGACGGGATTGCCGTACGCGAGCAAAGTTCGCCCTCGCGACAAGTACGGTCGCCAGGTTGGCGTGATGCACGCTTGCGGGCACGACGTGAACATGACTTGTCTGGTCGGCACGGCACGGATCCTCAGCGCGATGAAAGAAAAGTGGAGCGGCACGCTCGTCTTCGTCGGGCAGCCGGCCGAAGAAATCGGAGCCGGTTCGCGGATGATGCTCGCCGACGGTCTGTTTCGTCGCTTCCCGCGTCCGGATTTCTGCCTGGCGACACACTGCGACGCCCGCTATCCGCACGGTCACGTCAATTATCGCGCGGGCCAAATGCAGGCCAACGTCGATTCGGTGGACATCACGGTGCGGGGTAAAGGCGGTCACGGAGCCGCGCCGCACACCACGGTCGATCCTGTTGTGCTGGCAGCCCGCATCGTGCTCGATCTGCAAACGATCGTCAGCCGCGAAGTGAATCCGCTCAACCCGGCCGTCGTCACCGTCGGTTCAATCCACGGCGGCACGAAACACAACATCATTCCCAGCGAAGTTAAGTTGCAGCTAACCGTTCGCACAACCACGGACGAAGTCCGCAAGCAAGTGCTCCAAGCGATCGAGCGAATCGCCAAAGCAGCCGCATCCTCGGCCCTCGCTCCAGAACCTATGATCGAATTGCACGATCATTTTACACCGGCACTGGTCAACGACGAAAAGCTGACGATGAAAACCGTCTCGCTGTTCCGCGAAATCTTGGGGAGCGAGTATGTCCACGAAAGACCCATGAGTCTCGGCGGTGAAGATTTCAGCCGCTACATCCGCGCCGGCGTGCCTGGCTTCTATTACTTCGTGGGTTCTGCTCCGCCCGACCGAGTCGATGAGGCGCGCAAAGGTGGTCGCCCGCTCGCCAAAACACACACCGACAAATACTACCCTGTTCCCGAACCCACCATCAAAACCGGCGTGCTGACCATGACCGCGGCCGTATTGAATCTTGCCGCCAATGAGTAACTCCGCAATTCGTTTGCCACAAAGACAATCCGATTGGCTTTGAGTAGCGCGCGGCCGTGACCTGGCGAGTCTTTTACAATGGATGCCGTCGAGTTTGGAATGAACCTGTCACCACAGAGTCGGCCTGATATCGCGTGGCTTTGTCCGAACTAGAGCGCATTCCAAAACCACGTAGCACAGCCAGCTTGGCTGTCGAAAATCTGGGCAACAGGCTGGCAGCCTGTGCTACTGTGTTTGAAATGCATTCCAATCAGTCTCGAAAGGAGCAACCATGATTCGGTGGGCACTCTTCGCGTTCATTTGCTTTCTTTCGTGCGTGAACGTCGCCGTGAGCGACGATGCGTCGAAGCGAGAGCTTGCCGAACAGATTCGCGAATTCGATGGTCGCGTGATTCTGCGCGGAACGCTCCGGCGCAATCCGATGACGGCAATGTTATCGCGGTACGTCGCGGCCGAATTGCGCCGCGCGAACCAAAAAGACCGAGCCACGTGGCAGGCGATCAAGACGAAGTCCGACTGGGAGACGATGCGCGATCGGCGGATCAAAGCGTTGCGGGATTCGCTCGGCACGTTTCCAGCCGTTCCCGAAGACTTAAAAGTCCAGGTTGTGCGGACCACCAAAGGCGACGGCTTTGAGGTGGACAACCTCATCTTTGAAAGTCGGCCGGGAGTCGTCGTCACTGCGAATCTTTACCGCCCTGCAAAGGCCACATCGTCGATGCCGGGAATCATGGTGTGCCATAGCCACCATCGACCGAAGGAAACGACCGCAAGGCAGTTGATGGGGGCAACGTGGGCGCGGGCCGGTTGCGTGGTTCTGGTCCCCGATCACCTCGGTCACGGCGAACGGCGGCAGCATCCGTTTCGATCCGAGTCGGATTACGACAAACCATTTCGCGTGTCGAGCCAGGATTATTACTTTCGGTACGACGCGGCTATTCAGACCTACTTGATCGACGACAGTTTGATGGGCTGGTTTGTCTGGGATCTGCAGCGCGGCGTCGATGTGTTGCTCGAACAGCCAGGCGTTGATCCGCAGCGAATCATGATGAGCTCCGAACCGGCCGGTGGCTGCGCCGTGGGCGCGGTTGCGGCGTCGCTGGACGACCGGATCACAGGAGTGATGGTCAACAACTTCGGCGGCCCGGAACCGGAGAACGGCTACCCGCTGCCGCCCGATGACGAGTCGTGGTTTTCGTACACGTCATCGGGAAGTTGGGAATCGACGCGCAACCTGCGACTCTCCGCGCGCGACGGATTTCTGCCTTGGACGATCGTGGCATCTGTCGCCCCACGCCGACTCATCTACTACCACGAGTTTTATTGGGACCGCCAGCAGGATCCGGTCTGGAAACGGTTTCAAAAGATCTATGGTTTCTACGACGCCGCTGATTCATTGACCGGACTTGCGGGCCATGGTTTCGTTGTCGGCTCATCGCCGGAAAACACGCACTGGACTCCGTACAGCCGCGAGGTGCTTTATCCCACTCTGGAGAATTGGTTCGACATTAAAAACCCAAAGATGGAATACGGTAGGCTGATCCACGACGAGCAACTGCTCTGTCTGACGACCGCTGAGGGCAAACAGATTCAACCTGTTCCACTCCATCGCCTCTGTTCGCAGATCGGAAAAGAACGAGCCGACGCCGCTCGCGCGACGCTTAACAAGATGCTGGCTACTGACTGCCGGTCGCATCTTCGAGCCCATTGGTCAACACTGATGGGTGACGTCACCGTCAATCGTGCTCCCATCGTTCGCAAGCGCGAGCAAGACCAGATCGCCGATGTCCGTGTCGAACGAATTCAACTCGGCACAGAACCTGGAATCATCGTACCCGTGTTGCTGCTGGTTCCCAAAACGGAACGTCCGCAACGAGTTGTTGTGGCCGTCGCTCAATCAGGAAAGCAGGCTTTCCTGCGTCACCGCAGCGAACAAGTTGCCGAATTGCTCGAAGCGGAAACGGCAGTCTGTCTGCTCGACGTGCGTGGAACGGGTGAAACAGCGCCAGGCGATGACCGTGGCCGTCGCAGTGCATCAACAACCATTGCATCAAGCGAACTGATGCTGGGGCAAACTTTAGTCGGTGCTCGACTTCGAGACGTCCGACAAGTGATTCGCTACCTGCGGGATCGAGACGATTTGAATTCGAAACGCATTGCACTGTGGGGCGACAGTTTCGCGCCAACGAATTCCGCCGATTGCAATTTCGTTGTCCCGCGCGGAATCACCGATCGCCCGCATCAGTCCGAACCTCTCGGCAGCTTGCTTGCGCTGCTGACGGCGTTGTTCGACGAGGAAGTCGAAGCCGTTTACATCAACGGCGGGCTCTCAAGTTTCCAAGACGTGCTCGCCAGTCCATTTTGTTATCTGCCACATGACTCGGTCGTCCCTGGTGTCCTCGCATCCGGCGACCTCTGCGACGTGGCTGCTGCAATCGCGCCGCGTCCATTGCGATTGAACGGTCTTGTGGACGGACTCAACCGACGCCAGCCCGTCGATGGCATGCTAAAGGAGTACGCAACCGCGGCCAACAGCTACCGCCGGGCGGGTGCCGAGCATCATTTTTCCATCGGGGATAACGAGCTTTCGATTGCCGCATGGTTGCTGGCAAACAACGCGCTTGGGACAAATTCGAATCCGGACATTGGGCCCATTGGCGACATCGAACGGATTCATGACGGGTTCCGCTTCACCGAAGGCCCTGCAGATGATGGTCAAGGCAATCTTTACTTCAGCGACATTCCGGCCAATCGAGTTTTCAAAGTCGATCGACATGGCAAGTTGTCCATATTCCTGGAAGACTCCGGCGGCATCAACGGGATGATGTTCGATACCGAAGGAACGCTTTACGCATGCCAGGGCGGCAAGGGCCGCGTTCTGTCCATCGACACCAAGACAAAGGAGATGACGGTGCTGGCCGACAAAGTCGGCGATCAACCATTAGGAAAACCAAACGATCTCGTGCTCGACCGGCACGGTGGAGTCTATTTCTCCGATCCAGGGCGTGGCGCGGTCTACTACCGCAATAACAATGGCGTTGTGACTCAGTTTAGCGATGGCATAAAGCGACCCAATGGCGTCATCCTGTCGCCCGACGAGAAGACCCTGTTTGTGATCCCGAGCGGTCAACCTCAGATGATGGCCTACTCGGTGACTGCCCCAGGCAAACTTAAAGGGCCGCGCATCTTTTGCACCATCGAGGAATTGAAGGGTCAGAAGAACACGGGGGGAGACGGCGCGACAGTCGATACAGACGGCAACCTCTACATCGCCACGCGCGCCGGCGTCCAGGTTTTTGACGCGCACGGCAAGCCGCTCAAGGTCATCCGTTTCTCCGGCTTCGACTATCCAAAGCACCCAGCAAACGTGACCTTCGGCGGCGGTCAGCGACGTACGCTTTTTATCACAGCGCGCGACGCATTGTTTCGAGCCAAGATGAACGCTACGGGGCACGTATTTCCTGGACGGACGCCGTGATACAAATGACGAGGAACGACGATTGATCACATTTGGGTTGCCTTGCGTCGTATTCCCGGATCGACGAGCCGCTTTCCACTCCGTGATAAAGGAAACTCCGCGCCGTGGAGAAACACACCGACTTTGTCAACTTTGCCGGCAACGATTATCTTGGCCTGGCGCGCGACTCGAGGTTGGCCGAGGCCGCAAATGCTGCCGCGCAACAGCTTGGCATCAGCGCATCCAGTTCGCGATGGGGACTCGGCTGGACAGAGCTTCATGAGCGTCTGGAGTTGGGCGTCGCCGAGTTTCTGCATGTTGAAGCGAGTTGCCTGTTGAGTTCGGCGTATCTTGGCGGACTGGTTTACTTCAGCGAATTGGCAGGCGCGCACGATACGGTTTTCTGCGACGAACTTAGTCACACGAATCTGACGCTGGGGATGAAGGCGGCAGGTTTCGACATCCGCACATATCGGCATCTCGACGCCGATGATTTGGCTCGTCAGTTGGATGAGTGGAACGGAAAGGGGCCAATCATCGCGAGCGATGCAGTTTTCGGCATCAGCGGCGAGCTCGCGCCTTTGGCAAGACTGCGCGACCTGGCCCGTGAACACGATGCGGAACTATTGATCGACGACGCTCACGGACTGTTCGTGCTGGGGCAACACGGTCGCGGCGCGAGTGAAATGTGCGGCCTATCGCCGGGCGATGCGACGATCCTGGGTTCGATGAGCAAAGCATTGGGCAGCAGCGGCGGGTTCCTGGCCGGCCGATCGGAACTCGCCGAACGCTTTCGGCGCAGTGAGCCTTCGACTTCGGCCACACCAATTCCCAGTTCCATTGCCGCCGCGAGTTTGGAAGCACTGCAAATTGTCGGCAAAGAACCGCAGCGGCGCGAGCAACTCAATCGCAACGCAACACACATGCGAAAGATTCTTTCCGAACGGGGCATCGGCGTGGTCTCGTGCGAAACTCCGATCGTCGCGATGTTGATGAACGACGCTGCCGAGGCGCGGCGATTGTCGGATCATTTCTTGACGTACGACTTACGAATTCCGTACTTCGACTATCCGTCGAATCCCAACGACAACCTGCTGCGCAGTATCGCGAGAAGCTGTCACACACCGGAACAGCTCCAGCGATTCGCCAACGCGATCACAGCGTTTCCGCCGTAGCACAGGCTGTACTACAGAAGAAACTCGGCAACGAAGAATCCGAGATACGTTCCCACCGCATAACCGAGGGAACCGACGAGTACGGCGGGCAGGACCAGATCGCGACGGTTGAGGCTCTTCGCTACGCCGAGCGCGGTGGTTGCGCCGCCGATGTTTGCCTGCGAGGCGATCGCGGCAACGCTGACGTCGATGCGAAAGATCGCTGCCGCCGCGAAAGTAATCGCCGCGTGGATTGCGATGACGAGCGATGCGAACACAAACAAGGTGACGCCCAAGCGGCCCATCTCGCGGAGCGCCGCTACGTCACACAGCGCTGCGATGGCCGCCAGAAAGATGTACATCGCGAACAGGCCCAGCACTTGCGATCCGTTCTGACGCTGAATGAATGGAATCTGCGCGAATACCAAAGCGATCGTTGTCAGGATCACGATGGACGGGATCGAGATGTCCAGCGACGACTTCAACCAGGCGGCCGCAAGTTCCGAAATCCACAAACTGCCAGCGCCGATTGCCAGTAAGAAGCCAAGGTTCATCGGATGCACCGTCTCGGAATCGTCTGTCGATGCGTCGATCGCCTGCTGCGCATGATCAACTTGGGCAGCGCGATGGTGGCGGCCATCCAGACGGTCGTCAAAATGTTGTCCACGGCCGTGATGCCACCAAAGATGCCGACTTGTTTATTGACACCGTAGTGGAGTGCCAAGGCGTTGAAGTTGACGCCGCCGCCCGTGTACGTGCCGACAAACACCCCACCGATGGCTCGATACGACTGGCCAATTGACTCGCTGCCGTCCACAAGCCACATGGCTGCCAACACGCCCACGGCCGTCCCGACTGAGCCGATGAGAAACAAGCCGATCATCGGCAATCCGGCTTTCAGCACATCGCGCAGATTGACTCTCAACAAAAGCCAGAAAATGGCCAGCGGTGTCACGTAGTGCAGAATCCCGTCGTAGATCGGCGCTTCGCTTGTGGACGTTGGGATGACACCAAGGTTTGCGACAACCGCGGTGATGATCATGACCAGCAGCGTGGCGCCAAGATGCTTCGCGGCCGTGTGCCTCGCCAGCAGTTCAGCCGCGACGACATTGATTCCGAGCACAAACAGGATGAAAACAGGGTCGTTCATTGGCGAAGCGAGCTAGGTAGAAATCTCAATCCACAACACGGTGATTGTCCAACCTAAAGCGATTCTTGAAAACCGTCCAATCCAATGACAAAAACACAATCGTCGTGTCAATTTGCGATATAGCTGATAAACGCCTCATTTGTCGCTACACTTGCTTGTGGATTGCGATCGTTCCGCTCAAGGCTCTTAGACGGAGAATAGAGGTCAAGCATGGTTCTGAAATCCACAGTACACATTTGCATGACGGGAATGTTCATGCTGGCGCTTACCACTGCGACCGCGTCGGCCGCAAAGAACGATTGGGCGGAGGGGACGCCCGGCAAGGGAAAGGGCGCCACGTGGAAGTACTACAATGCGGCCGGTCGTTTGCCGTGGAAGAATCCGTTGGGCGATTGGCGTGATGCGAAGAACGTTGCTCAGGGCAACGACGCCTACCTGACCACGCGCGTAATCGACAACGATAGCGCACGGCACGTCGAATGGGATGTTACCAGTTTGGTTGCGGAGTGGATCAGCGGAAAATATCAGAATCAAGGGTGCTTCTTACGCTCGGTCGGTGATCGCGGAACGATCAAGTTCGCCAGCCGTGAATCTGATCAAGAGCAACAACAACCGCGACTGATTCTCGTGGGTGAGAGCGGCTCCGCAGAATTGGCTCCGAAAGCCGATACTTGTCTGAACAAATCAACGTATCGCAGTTTGGGAAATCAAGACACGTTGACGGTCTCGGGAAACAATCCAGCGCTGCTGCGTTTCTATCTTCCCGCCGCAAGCAAGTTGGGCAAGATCTCGAAAGCCACCTTGCGGCTCTACACGACCAGGCAATACGGCCACGCCGATATTGGCGTGTTCCGCTGCCGGCAAGGTCACGACCTGCCGCCTTCGGAGCCCGTGCTGGGACTTGCCGCGAAGTATCCTGGTGACAAAGGCATTTCCGCAGACGCCGACGTCATTTTCGCGACCAGCTTCGAGTCGGAAAAGTGGCACGAAGAATGGACGTATGCCGGCAAGATGGAAGTCATTCGTGCGGTGTCCGACGATGCCCCGCGCAAGTTTGAATCGCTGCAAGAAAGGGCGCTGCGTGTGCGGATCGCCAAAGGCAACACCGGTGCGCTGAATACGCTTTACAAGTTCACGAAAGAAATCGGCAGCGAGCCGGAAGAAATCTACTTCCGCTATTATCTGCGGCTGGGCAACGATTGGAAACAAACCGTACAGGGCGGCAAGATGCCGGGGATCAGCGGCACGTATGGCGTTGCCGGTTGGGGCGGACGCAAATCGGACGGAACGGACGGCTGGTCCGCTCGCGGCTCGTTCCTGCTTTCCATGCCCGACGACAATCCGCTACGAGGGCTGCATCCGATCGGAACGTATTGCTATCACGCCGACATGGAAGGCTTCTACGGTGACGGGTGGGTCTGGAATCAAGGCTACCGCGGCTTCCTGGAAAACAACCTCTGGTACTCGATCGAGCAGTACCTGAAGCTCAACACGCCAGGCAAGCAGGACGGCATTCTCCGCGCCTGGGTCGATGGCCGGTTGGCTTTTGAGAAAACCGACATCCGCTTTCGCCACGTCGATAAACTCAAGATCGAGCAGATCTGGATGAACGTCTACCACGGCGGCACGACACCATCGCCGTACGACCAGCACTTGTACATCGACAACGTCGGGATCGCCCGCAAGTACATCGGCCCGATGAAACGCGAGTAGTTTCGTAAACAGGAGCGCGTCGTGATTCGTTCTGTTCAATATCGTAATTCCAATTGGCGGCCGGTCGCATGGGCGGTGGTGGTCATCTTGGGTGTTTCGTCGTTCGTTGAGGCGGTCGAGCGTGAACCGGTGGTAAATCGTTGGCGAGCGCTGTTGCAGAATGAGGTTGACCCGCGGTTCAGCCCGGCGCTCGTATACTCGGCCGAACTGAAACGTTTTGTGTTGCTGGGCGGTACGGTGTCACACTCATTCACCGGCGAGCGGGGATACGACGTGCAATCGTTCGATCCAGCCTGGTTTGATGCCGCTTCGCTGGACAGAAAGAATCCGCGCGCGTGGGAAAACGAGCTGCCGGCGGCTGGCGAGTCGTGGGGTCCGCGCACGGGTGTGGTCAACGCGCCCGGTTTTTCAACGCCCTACTTCGCGATGAAGGACAAGGCAGGCGTTGTGAGGCCCAACCCGCGGCACATGGTGCTTCACTACCAGTACGCGCTCGCGCCGTGGAACAGTTCGGTCTACGCGCTCTCGGCGGGACATCTGCTGCGATACGATCTGAAGGCTCGCACGTGGGAAGAATTGGGACCGGAAGTGTCGCCCGCGCCGGCGGCCCGATCCTACAAACAGTCGCTCAATTGGGGCGCTCTCTGTGCCGATCCGGTGAATCGCGAACTGATGCTGTTCGGCGGTTGCGGCGTGGCGACGGAATCCGGCGGACCGGGCACCTGGGTCTACTCCACGGAAAAGAACACGTGGCGGAAGTTGGACCTGGACGTCGAGCCGCCGCCAAGGGCGCTGGCCCCGATGGCGTTTGATCAGGCGTCGAAGCAGATTCTCCTTTTCGGCGGCGATCAACTCGACACCCTGCTGTCCGACACGTGGCTTTACGATACGCGAACTCGCACGTGGAAAGAGCAACGTCCGGCCAGCAGCCCGTCGCCCCGTTTTGGGCACGTGTTGCTTTCGCTCCCCAAAAGT
>CALBSZ010000421.1 GCA_937967665.1 uncultured Planctomycetaceae bacterium | reverse complement strand
TGGCCGTCGACGCAAACGTGGCTCCCAACACGCAGAACCAGGCCAAGAGCGCGTTGCTGTTCCTGTACCGGCAGGTGTTTCAACGGGAACTCGGCTTCCTGGACGCTGTCCCGGCAGATCAACCGGAGCGATTACCGGTGGTGTTGAGCCGCGAAGAGATTGCGCGGGTGCTGCCGGAATTCCGCGGACTCAAACGGCTGATGTTCTTGATCATGTATGGTGCTGGATTGCGACATCGCGAATGCCGTCGGCTGCGCGTGAAGGACGTCTGCTTTGATGAAGGGCACATCATGGTGCGCAGTGGCAAAGGAGACAAGGATCGGATTACCGTATTGCCGGACCGCGCCCGGCAGGCGCTGATCGAGCAGGTCGAACGCGTACGGCGGCTGCATCGGGAGGATCTGGATGCGGGGTTCGGAGCAGTCTATCTGCCGTATGCCCTGGAGAGAAAGTACCGGCGGGAGCACCGTGAATTCGGCTGGCAGTGGGTATTTCCCGCGCGGCAAATGGCGCGCGACCCGCGCAGTGGTGAACGTCGCCGCCATCACGTCAGCGAAGATTTCTTCGGCAAGGCCTTCAAAAAAGCGGTCGACCGGGTAGGGAGCGTCAAGCACGCCGTGCCCCATTCCTGGCGCCACAGCTTCGCGACGCATCTGCTGCAAGACGGCGCCGACATACGAACCGTACAGGAGCTGATGGGGCATAAAGATGTGCGGACCACCATGATCTACCTGCACGTGATGAACAAGCCGGATTTGGCGGTGACGAGTCCGGTGGATACGTTGTCGTAAACAGGAAAAACAAAGTGCCTTGGCTCACGGAAACGGGTCCTTTGTCGTCCGCGCACGACGATCAGGCCTACTTCTGGGGAATGGCGTTCAGCGTGTAGTAGGCTTCGGGATGCAGGATGGGCAGTCCGTCGGCGGAACGAACGCCGCTCGCGCGAAGTTCGTGAATGTAGTACGGCGAAAGGCCCTCCACGACAAGCTTTACCGCCCGCTTGTCGCCGCTCACCACCGCCTGAGTAATCTTCAGCGGATGTTCGTCCTGGGGCTTGTCGCCGTAGTTGCTGTAATAGTTGTACGTCCAGCATTTCATGGCGTAGGAACTCAGATCGCCGGCCGTGGCGGGGTCCACCGGCTTGGTGAAAGTAAGCTCAAAGCCATCCGGCTGCGCACGCATTTCGTGGATTTCGAAGGGTGTTTCCCCGGTCCAGACCATCCGCTGCAAGCCATAGGGCCGCGCGCCGCCCCCCCAGCCTCGGCTACTGCCCCCGACAAACATGGAACCGCCGTTGCCCCAGGCCATCCGCAAAGCCGGCGGTTGGAACCCGCGGCGGAACGGGAAGCAGACGCCCTGGTATTCACCATCCACCACTTCCAGAAAAACCCGCATCACCTGGGCGGTCGTCAAGTCGCCGACAAACAACTGGTCTTGGAAGGGACCGAACTTCCCCTTCGTGGAATCGTACAGGATATCGGTCTGCGAGCGTCCCATTCGCGGGTAAGGGAACCACAATGTTGGCGCCTGCAGGCGTGGATTGACTTTCATCGCTTCGCCCCACTTTAGGCCGAGCTTGGGGTAATCCTTGCCTGGATTTTCGAATGTCGACAACGGATGATCGACCGATGCGAGGCCCACAGGATTTCCCTGGAACGTGTTGAGTTTCATGTGGGCCAGTTTTCCGGCGGCCACGTGATCGCCTTGGTTGTCCGTGTAGAACATGTCCCCGGCCTGATTGCTGCCGAGTCCGGCGGGGGATCGCAAGCCGGGGCAAATCGGCGTCATTTTGCCTTGGTTGTCGATCGTGATCGCCCAGCCGCGCCAGTAAGCCTGCGCTTCCTGTCCTCCGCCGAAGGGACGATTCAGGGTAATCCACATCCGGCCATCCTTGCCGATTTTCGGGCCAAAGGCGTATTCGTGATAACTGCCGCTCACTTCCCAGCGGTCGCCAAACGTTTCGACAATGTCGATCAGGTCGTCGCCGTCTTCGTCGACCACGCGCGTCAATTCGGTACGCTGCGCCATGTAGATGCCGTCCGGGTAACCGTGGCCGGGATTCACCATCATGCCCAGCGGTTCGTGGAGTCCGAACAGCATCTGCTTGAATCGCACGATATCCTGGGGATCGGGATCGACTTCGACCGTTTTGCCCTGTTCGTTCTTCACCTTCAACTTCTGTCCGGCCAGGGCCGGCTGATCCGAGTAGACATTGTCCAGCACCCACACTTCCCCGCGTCGCGTGCAAATTGCCAGTCGGGTCTTCTGCTGGTCGAGCCAATCCATGCCGCCCACTTCCAGGACAACGCCGTCGGGCAGTGGAATGGTCACGAGTCGATAGTAGTCGTCTTCGGTAGGCGGCTGCTGGGCGACAGCGGCCGATGCACAAAACAGCAGTAGTGCAGTTACGGATCGTCGAAGATTTACCATGTCAATTCAATCTCCACGTTTGAGACGTTCTGGCCGTTGAAGCGGATCGGCAGCAGCAGTTCGTGCGCGCCAGCGGACTCGCGAACAAACGGTTCCTGTTGATTGTCTGTCGAGATCTTGTAGTTGAGCTTCTGGTCAACCACAAAGTGGTCTCCGGCGCGTGTGATCTCGTTTCCACGCGCCACCAGCATCATCAAGTTGGGCTTGCTGCGATTCGCCTGCAGACGTAGCCTGCGAAATACGACCGCCTCTTCTCGCCGAAAATCGGTGCCCGGTGTTTCAGCGACCTCGACACCGTCCAGGTTGTAGAGAAACGTCGGGTTGCGATCTTTGTCGTAGCGGTATCCGAGGAACCGCCAGCCTTCGCGCGTCCTCGACGAACCGATCTTTGCTTTCGGCAAATCCTCGGGCCAGGGAGTCGCATCGCTTTCCAGAACGGCAAAGGCGGGCCCTTCGGGAAAACGCACAATGTCGCTGCCGAGCATTTGCGCATACTGTCCCGCTCGGCCGTTCCACACAGGTTTCGTGGAAACGAAGTCGCCGGTCCAGGCGGCGGCCATCTTGATGCGATTGGCGTCGAAGGCGACATGCGTGCGCTGGCGGTAGCCGACCAGGATGGCGTGGGCGCTGACACCGTTCAGGAACGTGCGAAACACAATCGGGTCGTCGGTTGGCACGAGAATCGATTTATCCTCGGGCGACAGTCCCGGCGGCGTGCCGCCCTTCCTGCCCACGGACAGGTAGGCCCAGATCGCGTCCATTTGAAGGTCCGCATCTCCGTCCAGCAGGTCCGGGAAAAAGGATTTGCCATCGGGCCAGGCGGTCGGCATCCGTGTGCGGGGTTTCAATTTCTGGGGATCACTCAGGAAGGCGTGGAACCAGGCCGGTTGTAATCGCTGCGCGGCCTGCACGAAGTCCATGCCTTCGGCGCCTGGCAAACGCAGGTCGCCCCACGCGTGGCAGTTGATGCAGGCCAGCATCTTCGTGCCGACCAGTTGGCGACCGTCGTCGATCAAGCGATTCGAGAACTCCGGCTTGTACGGCGGAATCTTGCCCACATCGGCCCGCGCAAAAGCGGCCGGCAAGTGCCCAATGTTCTGTTTGCCGTATTGCGGCATCCGGGTTGCCATATAGGTGCGATACCTCTGACCTTGGAACAGCATGCCGGCAAACCCCGTTTCGGTCAGCTTGGCGCCTACTTCGTTGAGCGGCGGCGGCAGTCGGCCTTCGTCGCCCAGATCGACCACGACTTCATACGCGAAGTAATTGGCCGTCTGGTCATCCGGTCCTCCCTTGCCATCGCGGACATGACAGCCATAGCAATGATACGACTGCATGGTGTGTTCCACCATTTGCGATGGAGTCAACGGCGCCGTGGCGGAGCGGTTTAAGGCGGCACGCAGGCCCGCACGCTGCGCCGCATTGAAGCCAAACTTGGGCCGGCCGGCGGCAACACGCTCGCCCAAACACCCGTCCGCCGCGTCGGCAGACAACTTGGCCAGGGGACGGGCGGTCAACTTGTTGGCCACCGCCGGAGTCGTATCTTGAGTCGTATCGTGACAGGCGGCGCAGCCCAGCGAGGCAAACAGTTTGCGACCCTGTTCGGCCTTGTCCGGGTCGACGGAAAATTCGACGATGCCGTGAGGAAGCATGGCTGCGGCGCTGTGCAGTAACACTCCTGGTGGGATCGCCGAGCGTTTCTTGGCACTCGGCGGCTGCCAGAATACGGACAACTCGAAACCACCGCTCCCCTGAGCAAATCCCAGTTCCAGTACGTGGCGGCCTTTGGCGAGTTGAATCGATCCTTCCTTTTCGGTCGGGCCGTGAGGACCGTCGTTGCTGACCACCGTCTGGCCGTCGATGTAGAGCATCGAGCCATCGTCTGATTTGGTCCAAAAGCGATAGAGCCCGTCCTCGGGAACGTCAATGAGCCCTTGGAAACGCAGGGCAAAATTCCCTTTCAAGGGCTTGCCGTCGGGAAACGTGATCTTCTTGAGATCGAAATCAGTCGTTGTCCCTTCCCAAACCGGCGTCGCTTTTTCGAAATCCGGTACACTCGAATTGGTAACTCCTGAATACAGCGCTGCATCCAGACCAACGCCCGGCGCGGATTCCTTTTCCGTGTATTGATCGCGCAGCAGGTAGGCGGCGATCAAACGCGCTTCGCCCGCTTCCAGGTTCATGCTGGGCATGCGGCCCACCGGTCGGATACGGAGTGGATCGGCAAGAAAATCGGCGAGGGCGTCGACGGTCGTCTTCATGGCCAGTTCGCCATGCCGGACGACGGCCCGCTTCGACTCGGACTCCTCGACCTCTTGCCCTTCCGCTTCCTCAGGGCCGGCTGTCGCGGGATCGGCTTCGTGCTTCGGTGGCGGCTCATAGGCTGGATGGCAAGCCACACAGCCGGCGGAGTGATAAAGCGACTTGCCTCGTTCCAATTGAGTCAGGCTGGAACCGGACTCGCGCTGATCCATGGGTCCACCGAGCGACACCAGGAAGTGGACAAGCCGATCTACAGTCTCGCGGCGCTTGTTATCCGCCAGTCCGTGCAAGAGATCCGGCATGGCCGTGCCGGGCTTGAGTTGTTGCGGGTTTTCGAGAAACGCGCGCAGGAATTGAGGAGTAACGCGCTGGCCAACCGCACCCAGACGCGGACCCTGCCTGGCCGGCGCGGCGTCAGAGTCGGCATGGCAGGCGGTGCAATTTAATTGCTCAAACAGGATCCGGCCGTTGTCCGAGCCCCAACCCACGTGCACGCCTAAGTCGTTTGCGTACAGCGAGGAAACTCCGAACCACACCGAACCGCACACCATCCACAGAAGAAAACTACGTTGCATCCGATTACTCCTGAGGGTCCCTGGATTTGCCGCAAGTATAATTGCCCTGGCGCACTTTGAAACCATCGATACACGTTTATGGAAGACTTTTCTGAAAACGAAGTTAACCGCCGAGCGGGGTGCCCGTTCATTTTTCTTTGTGCAATCGAGTTTTCTCCTGGCCGCTAAACCTTGCGCCCATCGCGTGGCCGGAAGAATCCGTTTTTCTGGCTCCGTTTAACGGAATTCAACGGCGAATTTACCGCGAACGGTGGGCTTCAGCGCTTTTGCGTCCTGGATTTCTCCTCTAGAATGATCGGCTTCGTTTGACGCACATTAAGAAATCCTCCACGGAAAGTCCGCCATGATTGCGTTACGCCTGAGCGTGATGATGTTCTTGCAGTTTTTCATTTGGGGAGCCTGGTATGTCACGGCTCCGCGATTCCTGAGTGGGATCGGGTTTCAGGGAAGCGACTTTGGCTGGACTTATTCCGTGGGTCCCATTGCCGGCATTATTTCGCCGTTCTTTGTCGGCATGATCGCGGATCGCTTCTTCTCCACCGAAAGGGTGTTGGCAGCCATGCATCTGGTCGGTGGAGGGCTGATGCTGGGCGCGACAACCTTAATGAACGGCTCGTATTCGCCGTCGTTAATCAACTTGCTGTTCTTCGGCTATATGCTGACCTATTACCCGACGCTGTCGCTCACCAACTCGCTGGCCCTGCACACGATGACGGACGCGGAAAGGCAATTTCCGTTGATTCGCGTCTTCGGGACGATCGGCTGGATCGTGGCCGGGATTGTTCTGGCGGTGTTCGAATGGGGCAGCTCGATCGATATGTTTTACTTGACGGGCGGCGCTGCGGTTCTGTTGGGAGTTTACAGCATCACGCTGCCCCACACGCCGCCACCGTCGGCCGGCAAAGCCATCACCACTGCGGAGCTCATCGGCAGCGACGCCTTTGTACTGTTCAAACGTCCCGCGTTCCTTGTGTTCATGATGTCATCGATGCTTATCTGCATTCCCCTGGCATTCTATTATCAGTTGGCGGAACGCACGGTGGCTCAAGCGGGACTGGCGTTCCCACCATTCAAGATGACGTTCGGTCAGATGTCCGAAATCATCTTCATGCTGGTCATGCCGGTATTCTTCGCGCGACTTGGTGTAAAGTGGATGTTGTTTGTCGGCATGCTGGCCTGGGTCGTCCGGTACGGACTGTTCGCCGTGGGTGCTCCTGACGGTATTGCCTGGATGATTCTGCTGGGGGTCATTTTGCACGGTATCTGTTACGACTTCTTTTTCGTCACGGGACAGATTTATACGGACAAGGTCGCCCCCGCGGCGATTCGTTCTCAGGCTCAGGGCATGCTGGTGCTGTTCACGCTTGGCATCGGCATGCTGATCGGCGCCCAGATTGCCGGGCAAGTGGAACAGCACTACACGCCCGAAGAAACAGCGTTCCTGCAGGCGGAAGCGGCCGATGTCGGCAAGGCCGCGGAGAACTTGGAAAAGTCGATTGCGGAGTCCTTGCAGACCGAGGAATCGCAGCGTGAATTTGAGTCACTGTGGAACGAATACGCGGACGTCAAGCAGTTGGGCGCGGTGAATCAGATCTTCAAGCTGCGTAGCGATGTGGACCCGCGTCAGCAGGCGTTTGACGAAGCGGCCCGACAGGCGACCTCCGAACTGCGCAGCGAAATCGATGGGTTGCTTGCGAAACTCGCCGCGGCCCAGGATACCGCGACGAAAGAGCAACTGACCGCGGAGATCGCCACACTTCGCGCTGAGCAGGTAGCCACCATCAGCACGGTGGCAGAACAACTGGATCAAGACGCGATCGAAAAATTCGCCTCCAGCCAAGGAAATCAATTCACGGACGAGCTCGTGTCAAAACAGACGGCGGTGCGTTTGGCGGGATACAGCAGCGCCCGAGGCCTGGACGCGTTGAAAGCCATGGATTGGAAATCGATTTGGATGATTCCTGCGGTGGGCGCCGCGGTGATCATGCTGATTTTCGCGCTGGTCTTCAAAAGCGACACAAGATCAAGCGAGTCAGAACCCCAACAAGACTCAGAACAGGAAAAGGTCTAAACTTCCTCTAACCTACCCTGAACTGACTCATGCAAAACATACTCGCGCTGGTCCTCGGCGGCGGCCGTGGCTCCCGACTGTATCCGCTCACCAAGTATCGATCCAAGCCGGCCGTTCCCTTGGCGGCGAAATACCGGCTCATCGATATTCCCATTTCCAATTGCATCAACAGCGGCATTAACCGAATTTACGTGCTGACGCAGTTCCTCTCGGTCAGCTTGCACCGCCACATCCGTCGGACATACCGCTTCGACCAGTTCAACGGCGGCTACGTGGAACTGCTGGCGGCCCAGCAAACGATGGACGGCGGGACGGACTGGTATCAGGGCACGGCCGACGCGGTGCGGAAGAATCTGCGCTATTTGCAGCAGCCGGGAATTGATTATGTTGCCATTCTCTCGGGCGACCAACTCTACCGCATGGACTTCCGCGACATGCTGCGGTCTCACCAGCAAGCCAAGGCCGAAGTGACGATTGCCGCGATGCCCGTGACGCGCGACGCCGCCGGGGCGCTAGGCATCATGCAGGTTGACGACGACGGTCGCATCCAGGGCTTCGTCGAAAAGCCTCAAACCGAAGAAGCCATTAACACCGTTCGCATGGATCCCGCCTGGATTGACGCACGTGGGATTGAGAGTCGCGGTCGCGACTGCCTGGCCAGCATGGGCATCTATCTGTTCGATCGCGACGTCCTGGTCAAGCTCTTGGAAGAGTCAACGCACGAAGATTTCGGCAAACAGCTGTTCCCTCAGGCGATCGGCAGCCATCACGTTCACACGCATCTGTTCGACGGGTACTGGGAAGATATCGGAACGATCAAAGCCTTTTACGAATCCAATCTGGAACTCTGCAGCGCCAAGCCGCCGTTCCAGTTGGCCTTGCCCGAGGCGCCGATTTATTCTCGGACTCGCTTCTTGCCGCCGTCGCTGTTCGAAGGTGCCACGATCAAGGGCAGTCTGATCGCGGAAGGTTGCCGCATTGGCAAGCGGGCCGTGATCGAAAACAGTATCGTTGGCGTCCGCTGCATCATCGGCGAAGACGTGACGATTCGCAATTCCATCTTGATGGGAGCCGACGAATACGAACTTGAATCGCAAATGGAGCAGGATGCGGCGTTCGGTCGCCCGCCCATCGGAATCGGTGCGGGTAGTCACATCCAGGGCGCCATCCTGGATAAGAATTGTCGCATCGGACGCAATGTGCGGATCTTTAACGAGGCGGCGATCGAAAACAGCGAAGAAGCCAACGACTGCATGATCCGGGAAGGCATTCCCGTCGTTTTGAAGGACGCCGTCCTGGCCGATGGCTGGACGCTGTCCTGAGTGGGATTGGCCTGAGTGGGATTGGGTGAATGGCCCTGCTGCCGCCAATCACATTGAAAACATGGGTACTTTCGCGGATACTGAAGGGGATTCCTACCTTCCTTCCCGCGATAGATTCATGCCGACTCTATTCCGACTGCTGACGGTGGCGGTGATCGTATGGCTCGTGAATTCCACGAGTCGCGCCGAGGTCGTTTCGTTCCGGAACGACGTGATGCCCGTGCTTTCCAAGGCGGGATGCAACCTGGGTACGTGCCACGGCAATCAGAATGGAAAAGGTGGGTTCAAGCTCTCGCTGCGCGGTCAGGATCCGCGCTTCGACTTCAATTCGTTGACTCGGCTGCAAAGCGGTCGCCGAATTAACCGGTTGCAGCCGGCCAGCAGTTTAATGTTACTGAAGCCGACGATGCAAATTGCCCATCAAGGCGGGCAGCGTTTCGCGAAGGAATCTCAAGAGTATCGAATCCTGTTCGACTGGATCAACGCGGGCGCGTTGCCGCCGCGCGACGACGCACCGCGAGTGGAACGATTGCAAGTGGTTCCCAGCGAGGCCGTCGTCTTCGGAGAAAAGGCCGAGGTGCCCTTGTCGGTCACGGCATTCTTTGACGATGGCAGCGAGCGCGACGTTACCCGCCTGGCCGTTTACGAGCCGTCAACTCTCTCCGTCCAGGTGACTCCCGACGGCGTCGTCCAACGGCAGGACGATGGCGAAGCGACCGTCGTCGTGCGTTTCCTGAACCAGCAGGTGCCGGTTTCCGTAGCGTTCCTGCCGGAGAACGCTGGATTTAAATGGTTCGCGCCACCAGCGCGGAACTACATCGACGACCATGTCTTCGCCAAGTTGCAGCGGCTGCACGTAAACCCTTCCGCCATCGCCGAAGACAATGTTTTCGTCCGCCGCGCCTACATGGACGCCTTGGGCATCCTGCCAACGGCGGAAGAGTCACGCAGCTTCGTCGCGGACTCGCACGGCGACAAACGGGAACGCCTGGTCGAGCAACTCTTGATGCGCGAGGAGTTCGCCGACCATTGGGCTCTCAAATGGTCGGACATCCTGCGGAACGAGGAAAAAGTACTGGACCCCACTGGCGTCGCCGCGTTTCACGATTGGATCCAGCAAAGCATGGCTGAGGGGCTGCCGCTGAACGAGTTCGTGGCGCAACTGGTGTCCGCGCGCGGCAGTACATACAAGAACCCGCCGGCCAACTACTATCGAGCCAACCGGGATCCGCTGACGCGCGGCGAAACGACTGCCCGGTTGTTCCTCGGCTACCGCCTGCAATGTGCCAAGTGTCACAATCATCCGTTCGACCGCTGGACGCAGGATGACTACTATTCATGGTCCGCGGTCTTCGCCCGGATTGATTACAAGATTATCGACAACAAGCGGCGCGACAAGCTTGATAAGCACGAATTCCAGGGCGAGCAAATCGTCCTCTTCCAATCCGCGGGCGAGATTGAAAACGCACGCACCGGCGGGCAGGCGTCTCCGAAACTGCTCGGCGGCGACCAGCTTTCGACCGACGGCGACCGCATCCACGAGATGGCTCAGTGGCTGACCAGCAGCGGCAACGAGCAGTTTGCCAAGGTGCTGGCCAACATGATCTGGTTTCACGTGATGGGGCGGGGTTTGGTGGAACCGATCGACGATTTTCGCGTCACGAATCCGGCCAGTCATCCCGCGTTGCTGGACGAATTGGCTGCGGACCTGACCGCGCACGATTTCGACTTGCGGCACCTCGTGCGCCGCATCATGACGTCGGCCACGTATCAGCTGTCCGCCGAATCGAACAGCACGAACGCGGGTGACTTGAATTTCTCGCGTGCCCTGGTGGAACGCTATCGGGCCGAACAGATCCTGGATGCGCAGAGTCAGGTACTGGACCTTCCGGTGGAGTTCAATGGTTACGAATTGGGGTTGCGTGCCGGCCAGATCCCCGGCGTCCAGAAAGTTTCGTTGCGGGACAAGAAGCCCAGCGACGGAGACCGCTTCCTGATGGCCTTCGGCAAACCAGAGCGGCTGCTGGCCTGTGAATGCGAACGCTCGAACGAAACAACGCTGGCGCATGCGTTCCTGCTGACCAGCGGCAAGGCCATCAACGAACGACTGAACGACAGCCGCAACCGCCTGTTTCAACTGGCCGGGACAGACCGTCCGAGTGACGAAGTCATTACGGAGCTCTATTGGATTGCGCTGTCGCGGGATCCCACCGCAGTGGAATTGCAGGCCGCCGCAAAGTTCCTTGCCGCCGACCGGCTCGCCGGCCTGCAAGACCTGGCCTGGGCGTTGCTGAATTCCAAGGAATTCCTGTTCCGGCATTAGGGCGCATGTCGCGGGGGACGCGCGGGCAAGTATAATTGGTTGGACAGTGCTACTGCGTTTTGCTCAAGCATGTTGAGTTCGATGCAGCAGGTTTGTCTAAACCTCAACCGCAGTCGCCAGCTCGGTCGGTGCACCGGCGCCTGCGGCTGGAGGGTTAAACGACGGTCTCGCATGCGATGAACATCCCAGAACACCAGCATCAACAATTGCTCTCGAAGGAGATCACCATGAAACGTCGCGACTTCCTGACCTCTTCCGTAGCTGCGGGTGCCGTGGCTAGTCTCGGTATCAGTGCTGCAGCGAAACCTCAAGCACCACTATTCCGCATTTCACTCGCCCAATGGTCGCTCAACCGGCGGTTCTTCGGCCGTGGCGAACCGGCGCTCGACAATCTCGATTTCGCCAAGACGGCGCGCGAGGAATTCGGTATCGAAGCCATCGAGTACGTCAACCAGATGTTTTACGACAAGGGCAACGATCAGAAGTATCTGGCAGAAATGAAGCAGCGCGCCGCGGATCATGGTGTCGAGAGTGTCTTGATCATGGTCGATCGTGAAGGGAACCTCGGCGAACCCGACAAGAAGAAGCGCCGACAGGCGGTGGAGAACCACTTCAAGTGGGCCGCGGCGGCGAAGTTCTTTGGTTGCCATTCGATTCGCGTCAACGCGCGCAGCGATAACAAGCTGAGTTATGACGAACAAATGAAGCTGGCCGCCGATGGCCTGCGGCAGTTGACGGAACATACGGCCGAGATGGGATTAAATACGATCGTCGAAAACCACGGCGGCCTGTCTTCCAACGGCAAGTGGCTGGCGGCGACCATCAAGATGGTCGATCACGAGAAGTGCGGCACGCTGCCGGATTTCGGGAATTTTCGAGTCAGCAATAACGAGTGGTACGATCGCTATCAAGGCGTCCAAGAACTCATGCCGTACGCCAAGGCGGTCAGCGCCAAGTCGTTTGCCTTTGACGACAAGAGACCGTGGGTGACGATCCAGGAAGGATCAGGGCAGGAAACCGACTTCTTGAAAATGATGCGGATTGTGGTCGACGCCGGTTATCATGGCTGGGTGGGCATCGAATCCGAAGGCGGAGGCAATCAGATGGAAGGCGTTCGCAAGACGAAAGCGCTGCTGGAGCGCGTCCATGCGAAGCTCCAGGAAGAACGCGCGTAAGCTGCCCGACACATTACGACCCTCCTGAAAGGATAAATGGCAAGGAACGTGCCCTCGCCAGAGACGTGGGACAAGGCCTTTGGTTTGCCGCGCGCGAACGGTGACAATGCGCTGCGGTCGCCGCTTACTTCAGATTCACGGGCATTTCGTCGCTGTCCAGCTTTCGTTGTTCGTAGCTGCTGACGTTCGACAAGTCGATCACTTCCTTGAAGGATGCTCCCGGAACGATGCGAATTTCTCCGTACGTGTCATCCTGCTCGGTAACAACACCGTGGTGACGGACCAATTCCAGGATGGCCAGGAAAACGCCCACCATGGCCGACTTGTGCATACCGGGCTCGAACATTTCCGAGAAGCGAGCTTCGCCGCATTCAACAATGCGTTCGTGGATCCGCTGCATGTAGACTTGAATGGGCGTTTCGTCATAGATAATGCTCTTGGGCTGCGTCTGCTGGCTGTCGCGGACCATGCGGCCCAACGCACTGACCAAGTCCCATAATTCGACTTCCTGGATGGGCTGATCGGCGGGATCGATCGACCGCGGCGGCAAATCGTTCGACTGCCGGCAGAATCGCTGCTGCCAGTCCATGCTCTGCTCTTCCAGAATGCTGGCGGCGTCCTTGTACTTCTTGTATTCCAGCAGCCGCTGCACCAGTTCGTCGCGAGGATCCTCGATCTCCTCGGTTTCTTCGTCCATCCGCGGCAGCACCTGCTTCGACTTCAGCTCGATCAAGGTACTTGCCATGTCCAGGAAATCCCCCACCGCGTTGACGTCCAACTGCTGCAAGACTTCCAGGTATTCCAAGTACTGCTCGGTAATCGCCGCGATCGGGATGTCCGCGATTTCCACTTCGTGCTTGCGCACCAGGTACAACAGCAGGTCCAGGGGGCCTCGATAGGTATTCAGGTCGATGCGGAAACTCATGATTCTCGTTTCTGAGACAAGGTCGACTCGGCGTTGGAATGGGTGAGATCCGACCAAAGGCGGCTCGCGCGGTTCACGCTCCCTTATCGTACCGAACACGCGGGCGTCGGGCAGGGGGAAAATACCGAAAACAACACCCTTTCATGCCCAGCTTTCCAAGACGGCCATTGCAGCCCGGGAGGTGGCAGTTATGATACTAGGCTACCCTGAAAAAACGAACCTGCGGTCCTGCAACGGAGTCAGTGGAAACAAGCGGGGGTTCGGTAAAGGGGTCAGGAGTCAATTGTGCGAAGCACCCGAAGGGCCGTTCCGGCAATTGACTCCTGACCCCTTTACCCTCTGCCCGGTCCGCCTCGAATCGAAGTCGCTTAGTTACTTTTACTATTGGAGTTACGTGCACGATGCGTCACGTCCTTTCGGCCTTGGTCCAGAACGTTCCAGGCGTCCTGGCCCACATTTCCGGCATGCTGGCTTCGCGGGGCTATAATATCGACTCGCTGGCGGTAGGCGAAACGGAAGAGCCCAATTTGTCGCGTATGACGTTCGTCGTCGTGGGTGACGACAAGATCCTCGAACAGGTGAGGAAGCAGCTGGAGAAAATCGTCACGGTGGTCCGGGTCATCGATGTCAGCTCGAAAGACCACGTCGAACGCGATCTGATGCTCATGAAAGTCAAGGCGGAAACGGGGGAAAAGCGCAGCGAAATTCGCGAACTGGCAGACATCTTTCGGGGCCGGATTGTCGATGTCGGCGCCGATGAACTCATGGTCGAGATTTCCGGACGCGAGAACAAGATCGTCGCGTTCATCGACCGGATGCGTCCGTATGGAATCACCGAACTCGTTCGCACCGGGCGGATCGCCATGGTCCGCAGTGCCGAATCGAACGAATAGCTCCCGGCCGCCAACTGGAACGAGCGGCCCATTTGCCCGGCAATCCCGCCTGGCGGCAATTTGATAACTGGCAAAGGATAATGTGCCAGGAATCGGACAGACCACACATTCACAAGAACCAGGAGTTAGTACGAAAATGGCTGCCAAGATTTACTACGATAACGACGCCGACCTGTCGGTGCTAAAGAACAAGACGATCGCGATTCTGGGCTACGGTTCCCAAGGCCACGCCCAAGCGCAGAACTTGAGGGACAGCGGCTGCAATGTCATCGTGGGCCAGCGTCCCGGCAGCGCCAATTACGACCTGGCCGTGAAGCACGGCTTCGAGCCGCTTCCGCTGGCGGAAGCCACAAAGAAGGCGGACATCGTCAATATTCTGCTTCCTGACGAAGTTCAAGCCGATCTGTACAAAGCCGAGATTCGCGATCATCTGAGCACGGGCAACGTTTTGATGTGCTCGCACGGTTTCAATATTCACTTTGAACAGGTCACCCCGCCCGCCGGTGTCGACACGCTGCTGGTCGCCCCCAAGGGCCCCGGACACCTGGTCCGCAGCGAATTCGTCAAGGGAGGCGGTGTCCCCGCGCTGATCGCCCTGGGCGAGACCTCGTCGGAAGACACTCGCAAGATCGGCCTGGCCTACGCCAAGGGGATCGGCGGCACGCGCGGCGGCGTCATCGAGACCACGTTTGCCGAGGAAACGGAAACGGACCTGTTCGGGGAACAGGTCGTCCTCTGCGGCGGCGTCAGCGAGCTCGTCAAGGCGGGCTTTGATACGCTGGTCGAAGCAGGGTACCAGCCGGAAATGGCGTACTTCGAATGCATGCACGAACTGAAACTGATCGTCGATCTGTTCTATGAAGGCGGGTTGAGCTACATGCGCTACAGCGTCTCGAACACGGCGGAATACGGCGACTACAGCAGCGGACCACGCATCATCACGGAAGAGACTCGCCAGGAAATGAAGAAGATCCTGACGGAAATTCAGACCGGTGTATTCGCGCGGAACTGGATCCTCGAGAATCGCGCCGGTGCGGCCTCGTTCAAGGCCCGGCGCCGTTTGGATCGCAACTTGAAAATCGAAGAAGTCGGCCGCCGACTCCGCAGCCTGATGACGTGGATCGACGCCAAGGAAGTTTAAGGTTTTTTCAGAGTGGGAAATGTCGGGCTGTCAGGCCCGGCGCCCCACCGTTTTATCGGGACTGTTTTCCAGAACGCACCACGTGTCGACAAAGCAGCGTTTTGGTCAACGCACCAATGCGTTGACAGTGCTGGAACCGCGACATCCACGTGCGGCTCGCTTTCGTCACGGAAGAATTCATGGCTCCGTCAAAAACCTTGGAAGTTTTCGCACAACTGCAAGCGGGCGACCGCGTAGAATTGAAGCACGAGGTGAAGGTGGGATTTCGTTCCTGGACGACCACCACGGTGGGCGAGGTTGTACGCACGGACCGCCGCCGCCATAGCCTTCACTTCCAACGCAATCAGGACGATAAGGTTTACAGTGATCTGATTGTCCTGCGACGCGAAGATGGTGAACTGACAACCGTGACGCTCGACGAGTTTTCCGAGTTGCGGAAGCTGTAGGCGAGTGTATCGTGCGGCCTGTTTCAATGTCCTGGAGGGTGGGTTCAGGAAACTCGCAATTGGTGGACCGTCGCGATGAAGCTTCACACGTTGCATCAACGCAGTTTCGAATCGAATCGATTTGTCTACCCGGTGATCAGCCGCCGTTCGCGAGGGCTTTCGATCGGGGTTAATTTGAATCCGGACAAGATCTGCAACTTCGACTGCATCTATTGTCAGGTCGACCGCACTTCTCAAAGTTCAACGCGGTTCGTCGAAATGGACGCGCTGCTGCGCGAATTGGACGGCATGCTGGCACTGACCGCGTCCGGCCAGATCTACGATGTTCCAAGATTCCGCGAAACCCCGTCCGAGTTGCGTCGCTTGAATGACATCGCATTTTCAGGCGATGGCGAACCGACAACGTATCGCAATTTTCCCGACATCATCGCGTCGTGCGCGGAGCTCAAACACCACTACGGACTCAGCGACGTGAAAATGGTGTTGATTACCAACGCCAGCATGTTCGGTCGCAGTCACGTTCGTCAAGGCCTGCGGATACTGGACGAAAACAACGGCGAAATCTGGGCCAAGCTGGATGCGGGAACCGAGGACTACTTTCAGCTCGTTGATCGCACTCCGATTCCCTTCCAGCAGGTCCTCAGGAACATCACGGCCGCCGCGCAGGTCCGGCCGCTGGTGATCCAATCGCTATTCATGAATGTCAATGGCCAGCCCCCGGACGACCTGGAACAAAGAGCTTTTTGCGACCGGTTGAATGAAATCGTCGCGGCAGGCGGCAAGATAAAACTGGTACAGATCTATACAATTGCACGCCAGCCGGCGGAATCGTATGTCACGCCTCTGAGTGACCGGGAGGTTGACGCATTGGTCGAATTAGTGAAAACCCAAACAGCATTGGATGTGGAGGAATTTCATGGAGTAAACGGCTGAACCGTTCAACACCTGGTACACCTGCCGCGCGGATCGGGCAGCTCAAATGGATCATTCTGGCCGTCGCGATCTGGGGCTTTGGCTTGGCGTTGGGCGCGTACCTTTACGGATACGATCCGGAAGCCGGGACCGTTCGCTTTGCTCCCAACCCCTGGCGCGGCTTGATTGTCGCGTTGTGCGTTTCAGTGTTTCTGGGCGGCTGGGCCCTGCTACTGAAAACACGCCGCCAGGCAGCGCCGCCAGGGAAGTGATGGTGCCGGAGGAAACCATGTCTCATTGGAATTCGACTCCCCACAGCAGCGATTCAACCACCCGGCGGCAAGAAGTAGCCGCGGCGGGGATCTCGATTGGCCAGTATCTGATTCGGCGGCTGCAGGATTACGGCATCTCGGACATGTTCGGCATTCCCGGCGACTACGTCCTCTCGTTTTACAGCCTGCTGGAGCAGAGTCCGATTCGTGTCTACGGGTGCACTCGGGAGGACTGCGCGGGTTTCGCCGCCGACGCCTACGCGCGGATTCACGGCATGGGGGCATTGTGTGTGACCTACTGCGTCGGCGGGCTCAGCGTCTGCAATTCCATTGCCGGTGCTTTCGCCGAAAAGTCGCCGGTCGTGCTGGTGACCGGTTCGCCCGGCTTGAGCGAGCGCGTAAACAATCCGCTCTTGCACCATAAGGTGCGCGATTTCCGCACGCAGATGGAAGTTTTTGAAAAACTGTGTATCGCCGGCGCGGAGTTATCGGATCCGGTTTCCGCTTTCCGTGAAATCGACCGGGTGCTCGACGCCTGCGCCAGGTACAAGCGTCCCGTCTATATCGAACTGCCCCGCGACATGGTTCAGGTCGAGCCGACCAGCAATTATACCTACGTCCCCGCTTCGACTCAGGGAGACCCCCAGGCAACGCAAGAAGCGGTCAAGGAGGCCGCCGGCCTGCTGGCCAGGTGCGAGAAACCGTTGATTCTGGCGGGAGTCGAAATTCATCGCTTCGGTTTGCAGGACAAGCTGCTCGGCTTTGCCGAGTCGACACAGATTCCGATCGCTTCCACGCTGCTCGGCAAAAGCGTCATTCGGGAAACGCATCCGCTTTGCGTGGGCATTTACGAGGGAGCCTTAGGGCAACAGGAAGTCACGGCTTACGTGGAAGAGAGCGACTGCCTGTTGCTGCTTGGCACCTTCATGACGGATCTGAACCTGGGGATCTACACGGCCAATCTCGATCCCCAAAAATGTGTTTACGCTACCAGTGAACAGTTGCGCATCCATCACCATCACTACCACAACGTGAAGCTGGACGATTTCATCGAACAGCTTTCCGCCTGCAGCCCAGCCGTCGTCCGCCGCGAGATTCCAGCCTGGGCCGACCGGCAGATCCGGCCTTTCGAACCACGCCCCACCGAAGCGCTGACGACGGTCCGCATGACCGAATGCCTGAACGCTTACCTGGACGAAGACACAATCGTGATCGCTGATATCGGCGACTCCCTATTCGCGGCGACGGAGTTGATCACGCGAGACCGCACGGAGTTCATCAGTCCGGCGTACTACACGTCGATGGGCTTTTCCGTGCCCGCCGCTCTGGGCGCTCATGTGGCGCGACCCGCGCAGCGCGTGCTGGTGATTTGCGGTGACGGCGCTTTTCAAATGACGGGCATGGAACTCTCCTCGATCGTGCGAAACGCTTTCGCTCCCATCGTCATCGTCCTGGACAATCACGGTTACGGCACGGAGCGATTCCTGCACGCCGGCAACTGGCATTACAACGAAATCCACCCTTGGAATTACAGCAAATTGCCCGAAGTTCTGGGCGGCGGCACGGGCTACGAGGTGCGGACCGAAGGCGAATTCGAACAGGCGCTGCAAACAGCATGGGAGGATCGTCAGGCGATGAGTCTGATTCACGTGCGTTTGAAAGAAAACGACGCCAGTCCCACCCTGCTTCGACTAGGCGAACGGCTCGGCGCACAGGTATAAGGCGAGCGCAGATGAGAATTTTTCCGTAGCCCTGCGACTCCGTTCGCGGGATCCCGCGAACGGAGTCGCGGAACTACAGCCAGCACGTACGCTTTCATCTGCCGCTCGCCCAAGTACGCAGGCCATGACCTGTCCTGCAAAGTGGACTCGGCGTTCCACGACATACCTGCTTTGCCCAAGAAATCGAATTCCATATTGAGGATTTCCGTATTGAGATTTTTGGGCAAAAACCGGTGAGCGGACCGTTACGATCGCTATAAGGGGAAGGAACCAGACCGCGCGGTCGGTCCGCGACGTATGTTTTCGCATGTCCAACGTGGAAATCATCTTCCTGGTTCACGTCATCGCGCTGGTGAATATCAGCCTGGGTTTCGCCGTGGCGACCTGCCTGGGTCGCGGGCCGTTGGTAAGTCGTAGCGGCATTCCGGTCAATGAACGCCCCAATCCCAGTCCTCCAGCCACGAACCATGACGCGCCGGTACACGATTCCGACGCCGCCGGTGACGTCGCGGCAGCCGCGGAGATGTCACCAGCCAGCGAAAGCCAGGTGCCGGAGGATCCAGAACCCGTTGGTCCCAGCGCGATGGAGGTCCTGGATGATATCAAGTCGCACCTGACCGGCTTTGATAGCGAGTTGGAGCCGATCGACGCAGCCGTCCAGGCGGCCGTGGCGTCGCTCGACACCGAAGCCTTGTTGGACGCGGCAGAGCAGCTTGCCGCGGCGGCGGGAAGCTATATCTCGAAACTAAACGGCGAAGGCGAACGCTTAAAACAATGCGCCGCGACGGATCTTGTCGAACGCCAGAACAAAGCCAAAGGCGCCATCGTGGCGTTTTCGTTCGGTATGAACGCCGTCGTGCGCAACCTGACGAAACTGGAATTCGCTGCCGAAAAGGCAGAAGAAGAAGCCTCGAAATTGTGTTCGTTCAACGACAAGATCCGCAAGGTGTGTCGCGACACCCTGACACGCATCGATCCTCCAGTTGCAGCCGACGACGCTGAACCTGCGGAAGCGTAGCAGAGCCGCGCGTGGAAACGCACTCGTACCCGCCGGCCAGCGGCGTCAAACGTCAACTTCGAAGATGGCCTCGATTTCCACGCTGATGTTTCCAGGCAGCGAGCCCATACCGACCGCGCTGCGTGCCCCCACGCCCTGCTCCGCCCCGAACACCTCGGCAAAAAGTTCACTGCAGCCATTGATCACCGCCGGATGTTTCTGGAATTCCGCCGTGCTGTTGACCATGCCGAGTGTCTTGACGACGCGTTTCACCTTATCCAGGCTTCCCAGCGCGCTGCGGAGGGTTGCGAGCATGGCGAGTCCGGTTTGCCGGGCGGCATCGTAGCCCTGTTGCTGGTCGACTTCCGAACCGACGCGTCCCGTGAGCAGCGTTCCGTCGGGCAACAGCGGGCCATGCCCGGACAGATAGGCCATGTTTCCAGCGATGACAATCGGTTTATAGACGCCCATCGGTTTCGGCGCAGGCGGAAGTTCAACGTTGAGGGAATTCAAGTTCGCATCGGCACTCATGGGAGGAATCCTTGTCGTGGGTTACAGTGGAACGTTGCCGCAAGTATAAATGACATTTCCTGGATGACCAAGCACCTGCGGCCAATGTGCAGGGGCAAACTACTTTGCAAAGCAAACAAGGGTTGGCAATGGTTTCGAAACGCTCAGGAAAACATTTGCGCCAACTGTTCAACGGTTGTTACGGCTCGTACCAACGAATGATGGAAAAGCGTTGCGGGATGAGCGAGGGGGAATGAACGCGTTGAAGCAGATGTCGATACGCGCCGTCGGCGCCGACGGCTTTGGGTTGAGTGTCAGCTTTGTGCGGCACCACGATCGCTACGCCCATACCATCGCCGCCGTGGACGGCCAGTTGCAAACACCCCTGTTGGCGAGCAGCGAGGGGACGGACCAGCAGGACTGGCCGCCCAGTCCACCGCTGCAGCAGTTGAACATCGAAGCGCGCGCGGCAGGCGATGTCGCTCTGCTGATCGGCATTGCGGGAAAGAGCCACTGGTCACTCAGCGTGGAGGCGATTCGCGAGACGGCCACACTCGTTTTCGACGTCGCCTGTCGCTGTGCCAGGACCCCGGAACGACTTGGCAGCGTCTACCGCGCGAACATCGTACCCTCGCCGTCGGGACATCTGCTGATTCACGGGCGTGAATGCACAATTCGCGCTGACGAGCAGCTCGCCGCGCGACTCACCATCGACGACAACCAGCTCATTCTTGCCCCAAGCACGCTCGACACTGCCGCACCCGCGACCGTGCGCTGGAAGTATTCCGTCTCCATTCGCTAGTCGGTAAAGGGGTCAGGAGTCAATTGTGCGAAGCACCCGAAGGGCCGTTCCGGC
>CALBSZ010000420.1 GCA_937967665.1 uncultured Planctomycetaceae bacterium | reverse complement strand
GCGAATACTTGATCACCCTGGTTTACGGTACGGGGTTCTCTGGCGCCAGTGCCTGCATTGCCATACTGGTTTGGGGTGTGTTTGTCGAGGCCGTGGGGACGCCGGCCTCGAATGGACTCTGGGCGATCGAGCGCACGCGCTTGTGTTTCATTGGCAATCTGCTGGGGATGATCGCCGCGGTCGTACTGACCGTCATGCTGGCGCCAACCATGGGCATTGTCGGGGCGGCGATTGGTCACACGGGCGCGAAGCTGATTACGAACCTGTTCCTCTGTACGGCGTTTGTGGCCGTAACCAAGACTCCTGCGTTGGAAGGAGTGACGCTGTGAGTGCCGTGACGACAACCTTGGATCGCGGACTGCCCGTTCGCTGGATGGTAGCACTCGTTACAGTGCTGGTCGCGGGAAACGTGATTTTCAGCCGCGGGTTTGCCCACCTGGGTGTAGGCATGATCTTCGTAGGAGACGTGCTGCTGGTCGCGTTGATCCTGCTTTGGCCGCGCCAGTTGCTCGAACGCATGGTGGGGCCGCTGTTTAAACCATCGGCCGCGACACTCGTATCTCTGGCGGCCTTCGTCTTCATCGCCTTTGGCTGTTGGCAGACGCTGCGATCCCTGCTCGGCCCGCAGGACAGCAAGATCGCGATCGTGTGCTTCGCCTTTCATGTGTACGCGACGTGCCTGTTTCTTGGTATGAATGCCGCAGCGACGTCGCCCGACTACCTGGGAAAGTTGCTGACCTGGCTGGCCTGGGCACATGGCATTTACGGCGTGCTTTATGTCAGCGTGCTGTCGCCACTCGGCTGGGTCGATGGCGAGGTCCATCGTCTGTTTGCGCAACCGTACGGCGCCGCACTGTCGATTCTGGGCTTGCTGTGCTTTCACCGCAAATTGGGTTGGCACACACTGGCCTTGCTGCTGAACATCTTTACGCTGCTGGGAGTTCAAGTGCGCGCTGAATGGCTGTCGTTGGGGGCCGCGCTGCTGCTGTGGGCCGTGCTGTCACATCGCGCCAAGCAGCTCTTCCAAGTCGCCGCATTGGCCGCCGTCCTGATCGCAGCCGGCTTGATCACCGACTTCAAGATCCCGGCGCCGAGCAGTCGAGGTGGCGACGTTTCGGTGCGGTTCATTGTCGGACGCGCGCTGTCGTCGATCGACCCGTCGCTGGCAGCATCGTTCGTCGACGATCCCGAACGCTATGCCAGCACGATTTCCTGGCGCACCGAGTGGTGGCGGGAGATCCTGGCCGCGACGCATGCCTCCACGGCAACCACCCTGATCGGACTCGGCTACGGACATCCGATCTGGGACTATCATCCCGAAGGGGTGATGGAGGGCTTGCGAACGCCTCACAGCATCTGGGTCTATGTGCTGGGCTATACCGGCTGGCTGGGCATGGCCGTCTATGCGCTCTTTCAACTCGCCCTGCTGCGACTGCTGTGGAAGTCGTACGTAGCGACGCGACAGCCGTTCGGCATCTGCCTTTGGACCATTCAATTGATCTGGGCGACGTTCGACAACCTGCTGGAGGCCCCTTACGGGGCGATTCCCTTCAATCTGCTGCTGGGGATGAGTTTGGCCGCTTACGTTACGCGTTCGTTCGAGCCGGCCGATGCAAGCTGCGGTTTCGGTATCGACGCATCGCTGCAACCGGACCTCGGTCTCCGCCCGACCCCACCGGCCGGCAACGACGTGGAGCAATACCAGGAGAATGCCTTATGAAGATTCTCCTGTGTCACAATCATTACCAACAAGCCGGCGGCGAAGACCAGGTGTTTCAAGACGAAACCCGGCTGTTGCAATCCCGCGGTCATGATGTGATCCAGTACACGCGGCACAACGACGAAATCAAGACCATGTCACGGTCGAAGGTCGCCCGCCAGACGTTGTGGAATAACGATTCGTTCAACGAGATTCGCCGCCTACTGCAACGCCAGCGTCCGGATGTCGTCCATTGCACGAATACCTTCCCACTGATCTCGCCCGCCGTTTACCATGCGGTCCGGGTGGAGCATTGCGCGGTTGTCCAGGCGCTGCACAACTACCGCATTTTGTGTCCCGGCGGCCTGTTGCTGCGCGACGGGCGCGGCTGCGAAGAATGTGTCGGACAGCGTTTTGCCTGGAAGGCGATCAAGCATCGTTGCTATCGCGGCAGCCTGGCAGGTTCCGCCGTCGTCGCCGCGATGTCCGCGACCCACCGGGCGATGCAAACCTGGCAGCAGGCCGTCGATGTCTACTACGCGTTGACCGAGTTCTCGCGGCGGAAATTTATTCAAGGCGGTTTGCCGGCGGAACGACTGCTGGTCAAGCCGAATTTCGTCGAGCGAGATCCTTTGCCAGGCGAAGAAGCCGATAACTGCGCTGTGTTTGTAGGCAGGCTGTCCGAGGAAAAGGGGATCGAGTGCCTGCTCGATTCCTGGCGTCACGTCCGGAATTCCCTCGCACTGAAGATTATCGGGGACGGGCCGTTTGCTCCGATCGTGGCACGAGCCGCCAGTGAGTTTCCTGCCATACAGTGGTTGGGGCGCAAGTCGAACGAAGAAGTACTCGACCAAATCGGTCGCGCCCGGTTTTTGGTCCTGCCGTCCACGTGCTACGAGAATTTTCCCAAAACCATCGTTGAAGCGTTCGCTAAACGGGTACCCGTGATTGCCTCGCGGCACGGGGCCATGGCCGATATTGTCAGCCACGAACAAACCGGCCTGCTGTTTGAACCCGGTAACGCGGAACAACTGGCAATCCACATCGACCGGCTCGCCGCCGATGCTCCGCTACGGGAAGCGCTGGCAGCAGCCGCTCGCAAAGAATACGAAGCGAAATATACGGCCGACGCAAACTACGACTGCTTGATGAACATCTACGATCACGCCCGACGCTTTGCCGCGGCGCGACACGCTTCCCCAGCCAGTCAACCCATTCTGGAGCCGTCCTTATGAGCGCCATCAAGAGAGCAGCCGGGATCGTCAGTAGCTGCCTGAATACCGTGCTACCACGACGATCCGATGGCTTTCACATCCTGCTGTATCATCGCACGTCGCCGGTGTACGACGGAGCCCCGCACCCCGGTATCAATGTAACCCCGGCTCAATTTCGCGAGCAGTTGATCGGGCTGCAGCGTCGCGGCTGCGGCTTTCTTTCCTTGCGCGACGTTCTGGAGCATCGCGAGCGGAACAAGGCCTTGCCGCCGCGCACGGTCGTCGTCACGTTCGACGACGGCTATTACTGTAATTACGAATACGCGTGGCCAATCCTCCGGGAACTTGAAGTTCCCGCGACCATCTTTGTCAGCACCGCGTACCTTGACGGCGTCGAGCCGTTTCCCTTCGACCCATGGGGAACGACGTACTACAGTCACGCTCCCGCGGAAGCCTATCGACCGCTTACCGTGGAACAATGCCGCACCATGATGATGGACGGAGCCGTGGAAATTGGCGCACACACTCACACTCACGGTGACTTCCGAGGCACACCGGACAAACTGCGCGTCGACTTGCGAACTTGCCTCGACGTCTTGAAGCAGCATTTCGAGCTGGAACACATCCCGTTCGCATTTCCGTACGGTCGCGTGCAGCTGGGATACGCCGGAGGGGCCTTGGCAGAGGTGGCGCGCGAAGTCGGCGTTACCTGTTCTCTCACTACCGAATGCCATGCCAATGCTCTTGATAGCGATCCTTATCACTGGGGACGATTCAATGTTTATGAATGGGATACAGCGGCGAGCCTCGACGCCAAGCTCAACGGCTGGTACTAGTGGGCACCGCGTCTTCAAGAGCGGTTGCTAGGAGCCGCGTCCCGGCCCGCGTCCGCTTCGGCCGGGAAGCTTTAAGTAGATTTGCGTGATTGCGGGCGTAGGTCTCGAACCCAACTGCAGGTTTGATGTGTGGCCGAACGGTCAAGTAGATGTGAGTACATCGTTTAACCCCCAGCCGCAGGAGACTGCTGAAAAAGGTCGCTCAAGACCAAGGGTGGCT
>CALBSZ010000419.1 GCA_937967665.1 uncultured Planctomycetaceae bacterium | reverse complement strand
CAGCGGTGGTCTGCGCGTCGGCAGCGGGCGTGCTAACCGCGCTACCCTGCATGTCTCGAATGAAATTAATGACGTCCCAGCGGCGACTCGCGGACAACTGTCCGGCGAACGGTGCCATACTGCCCTGACCGTAGGTGAGCAAGTGAAACAGTTGCCCGTCCTTCATCTGCAACGACTTGCCCGTTAGCAGTGACGGGGGTGGGGGAAAACCGCGTTGCGGCACGGGTCCGTCACCGGCTCCCCGTGGTCCGTGGCACGTGATACAGAACACGTTGTAGACCTCGCGGCCCCTGGTGACGCTGGCTGCGAGTCGTTGTTGTGCGATCGCTTGTTGCTGCGCTGCTGCCTGGTCGATCGTCGGCTCAAGGGCCTCGGCATCGTGGAGATGGTAAGGGTTCTGGATTTCGTCTCCGGCCCGCAACGCGTCCTCCTTCGACGGCGAATAATGCAGCGGCAATGCGCCTCGCGCAATGGTCCCCGCAACGGGCTCCTGCAGTGTCCGGCCGTTGGGAAAGTTCGGATTCGGTTCGTACGCTTTCCAAGCCGGTGTGTACTTCATATCAGGAAGCACTTCCAGGTTCGGTCGCGAGTAATCTGTGCCCGTCAAAGCGGACAGCACGGCGACCAGAACCAGCAGCACGGACAGGATGGTATTGGTGCGATTGAACATTACGAGTTGCCTCCCGCATCAACGTCTTCCCGGATGGCAACGACGTTGTGTTCTTCAAGCAACTGGCAGATCGCCGGCATATCAAACGTGGCATTGATTTCGTCAATGACCAATACGAAGTGGTCGTCCGTAACGCGTGGAGCGATCAGGCCGGCTTTCTTACCCGGATAGAGGCGGCTGACCAGCAGCAGGGCAAACACCGATCCGAAACCGGCGAGCAGTACGGCTGCTTCAAAGGCGACCGGCACGTCCGAGGGCAAGGAGTTCCATGGTTTGCCTCCCACGTTCAAAGCCCAATCGACCGACGCCGACCAGTTTTCGAACCACAGCATCCCCAGCGCGCCGAACATCCCGCAGGCGAAGCAGACCCAGGTCAAGCGTGACGACCGCAGTCCCATCGCGCGTTCCAATCCGTGTACGGCGTACGGTGTGAACGCGTCGACGATCCGAAAGCCCGCGCGGCGGACAGCCGTGGTGGCGGCCAGCAGGTCGTCTTCGTGTTCGAACGTTGCCAGCAGCAAGCGGTCGTTCATGCCGCGGCCTCCTTGGTGTTGGTGTCGTGGGCACTTTGCTTCTTTAGATGAGCTGCCCCTTTGACCTCGGCGATGGCGATCACCGGAGCCAGCCGGCAAAAGATCAGGAAGCACGTGAAAAACAGGCCGAAACTGCCGATGAACGTGGCCACTTCGATCGTGGTCGGCGCGTAGTCCGCCCAGCTGGACGGCAGGAAGTCGCGGTGCAAACTGGTAACGATGATCACAAACCGCTCGAACCACATCCCCACATTGACGAACACTACAATCACAAACACGACGGGCAACGTCGTGCGTAGCTTGCGAAACCACAGCAGTTGCGGGATCAGTACATTGCACGAGACCATCGTCCAATAGGCCCAGGCAAAGGGTCCCAGCGCGCGGTTCTTGAAGACGAACTGTTCGTAACCGTTGCCGCTGTAGGCCGCCGTAAAGAACTCCGTACCGTAGGCCAGTCCCACGATACAACCCATCGACAGCATGAGTTTGCACATGCGTTCGATGTGCGTCAGGGTGATGTAGTTTTCCAGGTTCATCACCTTGCGGGCGATGATCATCAGGGTCAAAACCATGGCCAGTCCGCTGAAGATGGCACCGGCCACGAAGTAAGGCGGAAAGATCGTCGTGTGCCAGCCCGGTATCACGGAAGTCGCGAAGTCCATACTGACGATCGTGTGAACCGAAAAGACCAGCGGCGTGGCCAGGCCTGCCAGCAGCAAGTAGACCGTTTCGTAGCGCAGCCACGTTCGCGCTGAACCGTTCCAACCCAGCGCGAGAAAGGACGTAATACGTTTCTTCCAACCCGATGCGGCGCGATCACGAATAGTGGCCAGGTCCGGTATCAAACCTACGTACCAGAATACGGCCGAGATCAGCAGGTACGTCGAGATCGCAAAGACGTCCCACAGCAGCGGCGACTTGAAGTTCACCCACAACGGACCGCGGGTGTTGGGATAGGGCATCATCCAGTATGCCAGCCAGGGCCGCCCCATATGAATCAACGGGAAGATCCCCGCGCACATGACGGCAAACAACGTCATCGCCTCGGCGGATCGATTGACGGCCGTGCGCCACTTCTGGCGGAACAGAAATAGCACCGCGGAAATCAGTGTGCCCGCGTGGCCGATGCCGACCCAGAACACGAAGTTCGTGATGTCGAATGCCCAGCCGACGGTCTTGTTCAGCCCCCAAGTACCAATCCCGGTGGCGATTTGATACCACACCGCGGCGATTCCCACGACCAGTGCGGTGAATGCCAAGGCAAACGCGCTCCACCACATGGCGGTTGGCCGGCGCTCCATCGGCGCGCAGATGTCGCGAGTGACATCGGCGATCGACTTGTCGCCGGTTACCAGCGGCGGGCGGAGCGTGGCATCAGACATGTTTGTCGCCTCCCTGCTCGACGCCGTCGCGGTTCCTGACAACGCGCTGGTAAGAAACCGACGTGCGGAAGTTCATTTCGTCCAACACGCGATAGGTACGCGGACCACCACGTGCCACGTGCACCGCGCTGCTGGCGTCGTTCAGGTCCCCGAACACGATTGCCTGCGCGGGACACGATTGCTGGCAGGCGGTTTTTATGTCGCCATCGACAACCGGTTCGCCGCGCTGCGCGGCGGCAATCTTGCCCTCTTCAATCCGCTGCACGCACATCGAACACTTTTCCATGACTCCCCGCGTGCGCACTGTCACATCCGGATTCAAAATGAGATTCTGCAGCACATCGTGACGTTCGTACTTGAACCAGTTGAAACGCCGCACCTTGTAGGGGCAGTTGTTGGCACAGTACCGCGTCCCGACGCAGCGATTGTACGCCTGCTCGTTAAGACCCTCGTCGCTGTGAACGGTTGCCAAAACCGGACAGACCGTCTCGCACGGCGCATTGCCGCAATGCTGGCACATCATCGGTTGATGCGCCACGCTCAAGTCGTCGTCGTCGCCGGAATAGTAGCGGTCCAGTCGGATCCAGTGCATTTCTCGCTGGCGTCGGACTTCGTCCTTGCCGACCACCGGCACGTTGTTTTCGGCCTGGCAGGCGATCAGGCACGCCGAACAGCCCGTGCACTTGTTCAGATCGATCACCATGCCCCACGCATGCGTGGTCGGGGGATGATCTTCCGGCCACAATTGCGTTTCACTGTGATGGTGGACCGCGGGTGCCCCGGCACGCGGGTCGCGTTCGAAGGCGGCGAGGGTTGTGTCCTGCACCACGTCGCGAACTTCGGCGCCCTGCGGAGCGACGCTGGCGGGGACGCGCAGGGAATGGTGTTCCTGCGTCGAAGCCAGTGGGTGATGGCGACCTGTGCTGGCAACGCGAATGCCTTTGCGGACATATTGCAGCTGATTGTTCGCTGCCGTGATGAATCCCGCGACGTTCCGGCCCACGGGCTGCCCGGGCGCCACGGTCGGCCGTGCTTCGAACCACTGCGGTCCGATGTTGGCGAAACGGTCCGTTCCCGGTACACCGTAGCCCAACGCCATCGCCAGCACGCGATCGTGCTGCCCCGGTTGCACCAGCACCGGCAGTTCGACTTGAAATCCCGTTTCCGCTTCCACTCGTACAACATCACCATCGGATACTCCGAGCTCCGTTGCCGTGGTCGGCGAAACGCAGACGTAGTTGTCCCACGTGACCTTGGTGACCGGGTCGGGCAACTCCTGCAGCCACGGATTGTGCGCGTGCCGGCTATCGGTCATGCCGACTTTGGAATAGAGCACCAGCGTGAAATCGTCTGCGGGCTCAAAGTCCACCAGCTTCACGTCATCCGTCTTGAACTCCGGAGTCGCAATCTCCTCCGCTGCCGCTTCGACAAATCCGTCGTGGACCGCCCTGTCCCAGAAATCGACGAAGGACGACTCCGGGGCGACTTGCGGTTGGATTGTCCCTTTCCAGGTGGACTGCAGCAGACCGTATGCCGTGTCGGGGTGTCCCGACCAGCGGCCCAGGCTTTCCAGGATGGAACGCGTATCGCCCAACGGCCGCAGCGTCGGCTGCGACAGGCTGAAGAGCCCGCGGACCGGTTCGGCGTCCGTCCAGGATTCGAGCGGATGATGATCAGGACAAACGAAATGGGCGAGTGGTGCGAAGTCATCTTGCCGTTCCGCAAAGCTGACGACCAGCGGGACCTGCCCGATGGCCTCGGCCAGCGCGGCGCGATCGAAGAGGTTGTGAGTCAGATCCGTACCGGCCACGAACAACGCGGATACCTCGCCGGCCCGCAGCTCGTCCAGCAGCGCGAGCACTTCTGCGTCGCTTCCCTGCCGCTGGAGACTCGGACGTTGCAAATCCAGCGTCGTGCCGTAATTCCCCAGCGTGTGGTTGATGTAATTGACCAGCAGCTGTACCGCGACGTCCTGGCTGTCGCACAAAACGACACTTTCGCCGCGTGCCTTCCACAGCCGATCGGCCAGGTCTGCCAGGTCGCTTTCCGGGATCGGCAAGCTTCCCGGAGTGCCCGGCGGCGGTGACTGGCCGGCCCGCGACGCGATGCTTGTCGCCAGGTGGCCGAGCACGTTTCCGTACTCCGCGGGCGACACACGATAACGTCGATCCGCATTGCTACCGGTCAACGACAGGCGGCCCTCCAACTGCACGTGATAAGACATGCGCGGGTTTTCTTCCGAAGGAACGCGGCGGGTACGCCAGGCCGCGGTGAATTCCACGGGTGCGATCCACGTGCCCAGAAAATCCGCGCCGCAGGAGACAATGACGTGGGCATTTTCCAATCGGTAGTGAGGAAGAACGCGTCTGCCATGCGTCTGCTCGTGCGCGTCCAGGATGGCTGAGCTGCTGACGGGGTCGAAGGTGACGTGCCGGCCGTTTTCAAATGGTTCGAGAAACTTGCCGATCATGGCCCGCAGTGTCGGGCTGCTCACAGTCGGTGTTACGAATCGGACAGCGCCGCCATTATCCGCCAGTTCACCGACCCGCTTTTGGATCTGCCGATCGACGTCGTCCCAGGCCGCGGCCTGGCCGTCGGCCAGGGGCTGGGTGAATCGCTGGCTGTCGTAAAGTCCCAGCGGCAGCGCCTGTCCAACGGCGCACAGCCCGCCGCGCGAGAGGGGATGCTCCGGCATTCCTTCCATCTTCAGCGGCCGGCCGTCTCGGACTCCGACGAGCAGTCCACAGGAAGCCGTACAGCCGGAACAAATCGACGCGTACTGCTGCATTCGGCCCGGAACGACCCCTTCCGGTTGCACGGCAAACGGCAACGCCGTGATCGTCGGTGCACGACCGCAGCCGCTCACCGCCACCAGCGAAAGGGTGAACCCGGCCGCTTCCAGGAATTGCCGGCGACTGACACCTGCCACGTTACGACCGTGCGGTTCCGCGTGCTGCGAATCCGCGGCTCCGTCCCGCTCGGCGAGGCTCCTCCAGTGCGTTGGTGTGACGTTGCGGTTCATCTCATCCCATTCAATAGTGGCACACGGCGCAGTCGGTCTTGGCGTTGACCGCGCGGCCGTTGACTCCGTCAGCGGTGGCCTCCCGATGGCAGTTGACGCACCAGCCCATGGAAAGTGTTTCGTGCTGACGCATCCGTTCCATCGACTCGACTGGACCGTGACAATGCTGGCACGAAACGCCGGCGGCTACGTGGGCACGGTGATCGAAATAGACATAGTCGGGCAGGTTGTGTACCTTGACCCACGAAATCGACTTCGGTGTGGCGCCGGCAATGGGCTGCAACTGGTCGTCCAATTGCATGGCGTCGTAGAGCTTGCGGAGTTCTGGCGAAATCGAAAGCGCCGGCTGACGCTTTTCTTCATCCGCCCGTTTCCGCTCGTCCTGTAGTTTGTCGAAGGAATCGGTCACCACGGTGTGGCACTTCATGCAGACGTCGTTGGACGGGATGCCGGCATACCGACTCTGCTCCGCCGCCGTATGGCAAAAGCGGCAGTCCATTTGTAACTCGCCCGCGTGCAAACGGTGCGAATAGTCCAGGGGCTGCTGGGGTGCGTATCCCTGCTGGTTGTCAGGCAGTCGCCATGTCGACATGCCGGACACCAGCGTGATCGCTCCGAAGAACAATCCGATGAGCAGGACGACGGTAATCACGCGTTGGGACATGGGCAGTGTTGAGTGTTGAGTGTTGAATGTTGAATGTTGAATGTTGAATGTTGAATGTTGAGTGTTGAATGTTGAATGTTGAATGTTGAATGTTGAGTGTTGAATGTTGAGTGTTGAATGTTGAATGTTGAATGTTGAATGTTGAATGTTCTTAACACGGAGTTTCTGCGTTCTTGCGGGCGTAGAACCACCAGTTGACCAGCAGGCAGCTGGCGTAGTAGACCGCGAACCCGTAGAGGGCGTATTCCGGCGTACCGGCATTGATCTGCGTGGCAAAAACCTTCGGAATGATGAAGGCGCCGTAGGCCGCGATGGCGGAGGTCCAGGCGAGTACGGGTCCGGCTTGTTCCTTCGAGAAGATGAATGGGATCATCCGGAAGGTGGAGCCGTTACCGATCCCCGTGGTGGCAAACAGCACGATGAACGTGAGCAGGAACGGGATGAAGTAGCGTTCCGGTTTGTCCGTTTGACCGGCCAGCGAGACGATATAGCCGGCGGCGATCGTCGAGGCGACCATGACCCAGGTGTCCCATTGCGTCACCCGCGCGCCGCCGAACTTGTCCGACAACCATCCTCCGACGGGGCGAATCAGTGCCCCCACGGCGACGCCGATCCAGATGTAATGGGCGGTAATCAGACCATTGTCTTTGGTGACAAAAATATCGTCCAGTAGTTTGGGAAAGGCCGCGGCGTAACCGATGAACGATCCGAATGTCATGGTGTACAGCCACGTCATCACCCAGTTGTGCTTGTTCCGAAAGATGGCGAACTGTTTATTCAAGGGTTCCTGTATCGTTTTGGGCGTGGCGAATTTCATCAACAGCAGCGTCGCCGCAACCGAGGCAGCCACGACCAGGAAAATCCGGATCAACTCCGGGATCGGCACACGGGCAAAGACCAGCAGCACGACGCCGACTCCGGCTCCGACAAACCCGAGTGTCTGCAGCCAGAGGTACTTGCCGATGGCGACCGGCGCCGGACCGCAATCGTGTTGCGGCAGGTTGTTCATGAACAGCCACGCCAGGATGGCCAGGAACGTCAGGATCGGTACCCAGACGAACGCCGCATTCTGGATCCAGAGTTGGCTGTCCGGGCCGAGTTGCTGCGGGGGACCGCCCAGCGCGCCGAACATCCCGAAGGTCACTACCCAGGGGATCAGGAACTGCATCACGCTGACCCCCAGGTTTCCCAGTCCGGCGTTCAAGCCCAGTGCCAGGCCCTGCACCTTTTTCGGGTAGAAGAATGAGATGTTCGACATGGACGACGCAAACGCGCCGCCGCCCACGCCCGACAGCGCGGCAAACGTGATGTAGATGCAGAACATCGTATCGGGCCGGCTCAACGCCATTCCGGTCCCGATGGCGGGCAGGATCAGCAAGACCGTCGTCATGAACTTGACGTTTCGCCCGCCGCAGATGGCGATCATGAACGAGTTTGGGATGCGCAACGTCGCGCCAGCCAGTCCGGCCACCGCGGGCAGAGTGTACATCAACGTCTTATAGCCGTTCTCGTCAAAGGGCTGGCCGTCGTTCAGGAACGTGAAGTTGTACAGGTCCGGATTGGCGAAATGGACGCGCTGCATGATCTTGGCAATCATGCCCCAGTACAGCCAGATGGCGAAGCCGCAGAGCAGGTTGGGAATCGACACCCACAGGTTTCGTGTGGCAATCGATTTGCCTGTCGATTCCCAGAACGCGTCGTCTTCGACATTCCAGATTTCAGGTGTGCGTGCCATGCTTATCGCTCTCGGCTTTTCACTCTTCGCGGTCCGCTTGTTGTTACCCGTTCAACCATGGCTGATCGCTGATAACGGATCGGTCCGGTCAAGTTGCTGTGAGTTTCCTTTCGTTGTCTCCCGTCATCAGGAAGTCCAGCGAGAACGGCCCCGCGCCCCGCCAGACTTGCAGGACCAGCGCGAAGAACACGAACGCCGTGAACTGGAAGTCCACGTTTCCGAACAGTCCTCCGGCGCCGTCGGAGCCGGTGATGGCCAGGACCATCGCTCCGCACAAAACGGCCGCGTTGGCCGCCGCCGCGGTGCGCGTGACAAAGCCCATCGCCAGGGTCGCGCCGCCCACCACGTGCGCGAACACGACGCCCCACGAGATCAGGTTCTGGACTTGCCCGAACTCGTTTCCCAACCGGCCTTCCAAGTCGGCCATGTTCGTGATGAAGTAAATGCCTTTGACCACCAACGCCACACCCAAGTACATCCGCAACGCATCCATCGGCCGCAGCCTCTGCAAGCCAGGGATGAGTTCCGGGAAGGGACGACGTTCCTTGTGTTCGACGCGCCGTCTTGCCTGAGCCGCTTTCAGTTCGTCCTCCGCCTCCTGTTCGGCTGCGGACTCGAAGCGAACCAGGAAAGTAAAGAACGAGAATGCGGTGACCAGAGCGCCCAGGATCAACAGCGCTTGCGGGTAGCTCAGCCCTTCGTAGCGGAACAGGAACCCGGCCGCGACCGCTCCCATATTGCCGCCGGCGCCGACAATGCCCGCCACGGCTCCGAGCGCCTTCTTGTTGATGAACGGCACCACGGAATATGTTGCGCCTTCGGACATCTGTACGAACAAGCTGAACACGATCATCGTGGGAATCGCCAACGCCAACACTCGCATTTGCGAGAAGAACAGCAGCGCGATACCCTCGACGAACAACGCGATGAACAGCCAGCGAACGCGTCCTCGCAATCCGCTCCGCTCGACGAACTTGTCGCTGATGAAGCCGCCGGTCGTGCGGGCGAAAATGTTCATCAACCCGAACAGTCCGGCAACCAGACCCGCGGTCTTTAAACCGAGGCCGAAATAGTCGATGTAGTAGATGGCGGCGATGTTGTTGATCGTCAATTCGATTCCGAAACAGGCCGCGTAGATGAAGAACAATGCCCACACGCGGTAGTCCTTCACGGCCAGCATGAACGAGCCCGTGGATTTGTCGGCGGAAACGTGCTCGCCTTTTTCACGCAGCTCCTTGAAGTTGCCGTCGGGCAGGTCGGTGGTGAAAAAGAAGTACGCCACGCCGGTGATCATGCACACCGCTCCGGCAGTGACCATCGACAATCGCCAGGCAATCGCGTCGACGTATCCCAGCGCGACGAACGCCGCGAACACCAACGGCATGACCATTTGCGTCACGCCGCCTCCCAGGTTGCCCCAGCCGGCGGAAGTCGCATTGGCGGTGCCGACACAGTTGGGCGCGAACATGACGGACGTGTGATACTGCGTGATGACAAACGACGCTCCAATCACCCCGATGCCCAGTCGGAACAGCAGGAACGTCGTGTACGAATCGGCCAGGCCGATCGACATCACGGGTATCGAACCGACAATGAGCAGTATGGTATAGCTGAGCCGCGGTCCGATGCGGTCACACAACCATCCGATAAACAGCCGCGCGATGATGGTAATCGCTACCGACGCGATGATCGTGTTCCCGATTTGCGTCTTGGTCAGCGCCAGCTCCTCGCGCACCACCGCCATCAGCGGGGCGATGCCAAACCAGGCGAAGAAGCAGAGGAAAAAGGCAAACCAGCTCATGTGAAACGCCCGCATCTGCGGTGTTCTCAATGAGAAGAGTTCGATCCTGGTGGCTTTGTTCTTGATTTCCATCGGTTGGCAATGTCGCTCGTATGTGTCTCGTGTGAAGTTGGTCTGTACGCTTCAGATTTTCGACCTGGTGCCGTACCAGCGGACCACTTGCGGTTTGCGCCAGAGGTACGGATTGGGAATCACCAGCAGGTGTACCAGGCGAGTGAACGGGAAGAATCCAATCGTCACGAACGCCAGCACAATGTGCAGTTTGACCAGGTGCGGCATCGCGGCGACGTACGTGACGTCGGGACTGAGTTTGAAAATGGACCACAGGTAGGGCGAAAGATTCGACGCGAACCACGACGAACCCCACGGATAGAACAGGGCGATCGCAATCCCGCTCGCCGCTTGTACCAGCAGCATCGCGAACAAGACCCAGTCGGTGGGCGAGGTGACTGTCCGGATCTTGCTGTGAGTCAGACGCCGCACAATCACGCCGACCAGACCGATCAAGGTCATCAAGCCGAAGATCAGCGCCGAAACTTCCAGTACATACAGACGCAGCGGGTGACTGTTCCAGGCCAGAATCGAACGCGGGATCGCAAAGGCAACCAGATGTCCGGCGGTCACCACCAGGATGCCGTAGTGAAACGGGACCACCGCCCAGAAGTGATGCTTGTTCTCCAAGAACTGACTCGACAAACTCGAATAGGAAAACGACTGCATGCGGTACCTGTAGATCGTCATCAGGAAGAACGTAAACAGGCAGACGTAGGGAAGCGCGACAAACAGGAACTGGTCAAGAAAGTTCTGGCTCATGATCGTCTCGACGGCGCTAAAAATCGGTTAGGGGACGGGGTCATTCGCGGGCCTCATCATCGTGGGGGACGGTTTGCAGGGAGACAAGTTGCAGCGGCGCGCCGCACGCATCGCTACAACCGCTTTCGCAGCCGACGTCCGCGGGCCGGTACGACTGCAGCGGATCGCTCTTGAACCGCTCCCCGCGCCGCGCGTCTTGTTCGGTCCCGACGGCTTTCGACACCGGTCCCCAGATGTACTCCAGCACCAGGTGCAGGCAGCGGACGACGTGCCGGTAGGGAGTGTCCTTCGTACGCAGTGCCTGGTCCATCCTGGCCGCGGCGGGCTGCACGCAGGCCTGGACGAACCGCGTTGCTTCGTCGTCGGGCATGGCGGCCACCACCGCCAGGACGTGGCACAGGTGATCGGGCAGTTCGACCGATTCAGGCAGGTTGTACTTGCGCAGCTCTTCGCGCATCCGCACCAGAAACATGCCTCGCGCGTATTCTTCGCCAAACAGATGCCAGCCCACTTCCAGCGCGCAGCAGGGGTTGACGTCAAACGTGCGCGTGAACGTCTCTTCCAACTCGTACAAGTCGTGCTGGTCCGCGAACGCGCCGAACGCCGCAACTTCCCGCGCGGCTTCCGCCAGTTCGCCGTGCAGCACAACATAAAGCAACTCGGCGGTCTGCACCGTCTGATCGTCCGGGTAGCAGAGCAATCGGCTGAGTGCGTTGAGTACCTTCGGCAAGTGCGACATGGTCTGTTCTTTCGAGAGCATATCCGTTTCGTCTGGACTGTACTGGTTGGTTGTTGCGTTTACAAACCGCGTTGCGGCCCTCCCACAAACCCGAAGCCGGTTTCTTCGCGATGTTCGTGCGGTTCCTTCATCATTTCGATCGCCTGTTCGCGATGCATGGGAGGGATTACGAAACGGTCTTCGAACGTGCAAAGCGACGTCAATTCATAAATGGCGTCGGCTTCTTCGCGCGTCGTGTCCGCCTCGCGCAACATCCGATCGGCCGTTTCGCGATCCACATCGCCCACGGTTTCCGCGCGGCGATGCCAGCGCACGGCCTTTTGTTTCCGCAACGCGTACCGCACGCCTCCTTCATGCCCGGCGCCAAACAGGTTGGCCAGGAACTTCATGGGCACGCGGGAATCGTCGATGTCGTGAAACAGGTTGTCAGAAACATGCTGGATGGTGTCTTCCGGTTTGCTGGCCTGGACCGGCGACATGGGCGGCACGTAGAACAGCATCGGCAAGGTGCGGAATTCGATGTGCGGCGGCAGGGCGATCTTCCATTTCATGACGAACTTGTATACCGGCGAGCGCTGTGCTGCTTCGATCACGCCGTCGGCGATCCCGTTCCTTTTCGCCTGCGCGATCACGGCCGGATCGTGGGGGTCCAGGACCAGCGAGCGCTGTCCTTCCACCAGTTCGTCATCCGGCAGCTTGGCGACTTCTTCGATGCGATCGGCGTCGTAGAGCAGGACGCCCAGGTAGCGAATCCGCCCGACGCACGAATGAAAGCAGGCCGGTGCCTGTCCGGTTTCCAGACGCGGGAAGCAGAGGATGCACTTTTCCGACTTGCCCGTGAACCAGTTGAAATAAGTCTTTTTGTACGGGCAGGCCGAGACGCACGAACGCCAGGCCCGGCACTTCTTCTGGTCGATCAGCACGATGCCGTCTTCGCCGCGCTTGTACAGCGCGCCGGAGGGACACGAGGCCACGCAGCAGGCGTTCAGGCAGTGATTGCAGATGCGCGGCAGGTAAAAAAAGACCAGGCGTTCGACGGAACTGAGTTGCAGGCGCTGTTGTTCGCTGAGCCCTTGCAGGTTCGGGTCGTGTTCGGCGTAGATGGGCGAACCGCCCAGGTCATCGTCCCAGTTCGGTCCGGCCTGGACGTCGATCTTTTCTCCGTCGATCATGGAAACCGGTACGGCCGTGGGTTGATCGGTTCCCTCGGGAGCGTTGAACAGGTTCTGGTAGTCGTACGTCCAGGGTTCGTAGTAATCGTCGATACTCGGCATGTGCGGGTTGTGGAAGATGTTGGGAATGATCTTCATCTTGCCCGTCGACTTGATCTTCAGCTTGCCATTGCCGTTTGATTCCCAACCGCCCTTGTATTTCTCCTGATCTTCCCACTTGGTCGGATAGCCCGTTCCCGGTTTGGTTTCGACATTGTTCCACCACATGTATTCGGCGCCTTTGCGGTCCGTCCAGACGTTCTTGCAGGCCACGCTGCAGGTGTGGCAGCCAATGCACTTGTCCAGGTGAAAGACCATCGAAACTTGGGAACGGATATTCATACATGTCTCCAACACCGCAAGCCCGCTCGGCGCCGCCTTTCACAACGGCGGCGACGAACGCGCCGTTCGCAGCGATTCAGTAAACCGGTTCCCCCGGCAGTTTGCGGACCAGCAGGTGCGTGTCGCGATTGCAGCCAACCGGCCCCCAGTAGTTAAAGTGATAGGTGAACTGCCCATAGCCACCGATCATGAAATTCGGTTTCAAACGCGTCCGAGTGAGACTGTTGTGTCCACCGGCGCGGCGTCCTTTGCGGAGCGGCGATTTGGGAATCCCGTGTGTCCGTTCCGGAGCGTGATACTGCATGCAAATGCCGGGCGGGACGCGCGCGCTGACGATGGAACGCGTCACGATCACGCCGTTGTCGTTGAACACTTCGATCCAATCGTTGTCCTTGATATCGAGCGCCGCGGCGTCCTGGTCGTTCATCCAGAGCGGATAGACGCCGCGCGAGAGCGTCGTCATCCGCTGGTTGTCGCCGTAGGTGGAATGGATGTGCCACTTGCCGTGCG
>CALBSZ010000418.1 GCA_937967665.1 uncultured Planctomycetaceae bacterium | reverse complement strand
GGTATGAGCGACGGGCAGGAGTGCCCGTCCCACGTGAAAATTGAACGGTATTGTGCTTAACGGGCGTGCCCTTGCACGGCACTCAGGTCCGCACGGAAGCGATTCCACTGTTCGCTCACAAACGTTTCGGCGTCCGCCGAAATCGCGTGGCTGCTCTGCAAGAGCGTTTGTTCGACGAACGCGCGGCGTTGCTGTGCTTCGTGGTTGGCCTGGTAGCCTGACTGGGCAAAGGTCGGGCTTACCGCCGACGCATGCGCGGCGGGCTCAACTTCCGACTTGCCATGAATGCAGAGCCAGCCGATGCCGGCAACGGCGATGATCTCAATCAGTACAGCTCGCATGAAAGCACTAACCAGTTTCGACGTCATGATGAGGCTCGTTTGCTGCGTCCTTACGATCCACTTTCAGTTCACAATCCGTTTGTTACTCTCATCTGTTACTCCTATCCTACGCAACTAGCGCGCCGTTTTGTATGGGTCGTTCCGAACAAGACGGCTAACTAACGCCTTCGCAACAAGATACAATTCCAGACCTGATCTTGCCTACAACCGACACGTTACACCTTTGTTGCACTTTTGACACGCTCGTCTTAATGTGAGTTTCCGCGTTCAAAGTGCTAGCGGGCGCACCCTCTACCTAACCGTTACAGCTTCACATGGAAACCAACTTGCCATCGCGAGACGAATTGGCGGCGGCTTATTTCGAGACGCTTCCCTACGAACCGTATCCCGTCCAGGAGGAAGCGATGCTGGCCTGGTTCACGTCGGAACAGGGCGTGCTGGTCTGCGCGCCGACGGGCACGGGCAAGACACTGATCGCCGAGGCGGCGATGTTTGAAGCGTTACAGACGGGCAAGCGAGCGTATTACACGACACCGCTGATCGCCTTGACGGATCAGAAGTTTCACGATTTGCAGGAGGCGGCCGTCCGTTGGGGCTTTCGCGCCGAGGACGTCGGCCTGGTGACGGGGAATCGACGCGTGAACCCGGACGCGAACGTGCTGGTGGTGGTTGCCGAAATCCTGTTCAACCGTCTGTTGCATCGCGGCAGTGACGACGCGGAACCGGGAACGGCTTTCGCGTTTGACGACGTCTCGGCCGTCGTGATGGACGAATTCCACAGTTTTAACGACCCCGAACGGGGCATCGTCTGGGAATTCAGTTTGAGCCTGCTGCCGGCACACATTCGGCTGCTGCTGCTGTCGGCAACCGTCGGTAACTCGGTCGAATTCATCATGTGGCTGCAGCGCTGCCACGAGCGGCGACTGGAATTGGTCCAGAGCGACGATCGCAAAGTGCCGCTCACGTTTCAATGGCAGCCGGATTCTCTCTTGAATGAGCATGTCGAATCGATGTTCGTGGGTAGCGAAGCAGAGCGCAAGACGCCGGCCTTGATTTTCTGCTTCAATCGCGATGAATGCTGGAACGTTGCGGAGCAATTGAAAGGCAAGAAGCTTGTGGGCGAGGAGCAGCGGCGCCAGTTGATGGAGCGACTTGACGACTACGACTGGTCAGCGGGCGCCGGCCCGAAGCTCAAGCAAATCCTCACCCGCGGCATCGGCGTGCATCACGCGGGAGTGCTGCCGAAGTACCGGCGGATTGTCGAACAGCTGTTCCAGGAAAAACTGCTTTCTATCGCGGTGTGCACCGAGACGCTGGCCGCCGGCATCAACTTGCCCGCGCGAAGCGTCGTACTGCCCTCGCTACTGAAGGGGCCTCGCGACAAGAAAAAGTTGATTGACCCGAGCGCCGCAAACCAGATGTTCGGCCGAGCGGGTCGGCCTCAATACGACTCGCAAGGATATGTGTTCGCGCTGGCGCATGAAGACGACGTCAAGATTTCGCGTTGGCGTGTCAAGTACGACGCGATTCCGGATGACACGAAAGATCCAGGTCTGCGGAAAGCCAAGAAGGCGTTGAAAAAGAAGATGCCCACAAGGCGCTCGACGCAGCAGTACTGGACCGAGCAGCAATTTGACAAACTCGTCGCCGCAGCGCCCCGGAAGCTGGCCAGCCGCGGCGGGCTGCCGTGGCGGTTCCTGGTCCACCTGCTGGAAGCGTCTCCGGATGTGCAGCGGATCCGGCAGCTGATCGGGCAACGCCTGCTGGACAGCGGCGAGATCGCGCGAGGCCAAAAGGCGCTGGACCGCATGCTGCTGACCCTGTGGCGTGCGGGCTACGTCACGCTCGAACCCCACCCGCCGCTGCACGGCGAACAGGATGAACCGGCGCCGGTCGAAGCGGACGACGCGGAACCTTATCGCCCGCTCGTCGCGCAGGCCACGCCGGCCCTGGATCGACTGCTGATCTTTCGAGGCGTTCATCCCCTGTACGGCGTCTTCCTGCTCAATCAACTTGGCATTGCGGATCGCGCCGAACGTTTGCAGGCCATGGAGAGTGTCTTGGAAATGCCCGGGTCGGTTGCACGGCATGTCCGTGTACCTTCCCAGCAAGACCTCCCACCGGGACCGCTGGCCACCGAACGTCTGGACACGCGGCTCTTGCAGCTGGGACTGGTTTCGGCCGCCGAATTGACCGCCAGCCCGGCGGACGAAGAACCGGAACCGCGCAAGATGTTTGAGGAAGAAAAGCCGCGCGTCTTGAACCTGGCCGAGAAGCTGCGACTGCTGTTCGACTACGACTTCCCCGGTGTGCACGATGTCTGGACGCGTGACGTCTGGGTGGCGGGCGAGTTGCTGGAATTCGGCGGCGATTTCAACAAGTACGTCACCAGCCGTAATCTGCAGAAACAGGAAGGAGTCATTTTTCGCCACTTGCTGCGGCTCATCCTGCTGATTGCTGAATTCCAACAACTGACGCCGCCGGAAACGACCGACGACGAATGGCTCGAGGATCTTGGTGACATTTCCCGCCGCCTGGCCGAGTGCTGCCGCGTAGTCGATCCGTACAGCACGGACAAGGCGTTGGAAGAGATCCAGGATGGCCGCCAGTGAGCGAACTTCAAGAGCTGCTGTTGCATGTACTCGTCCAGCTGGTGGTGATTGTCGCGGCGGCCAGGACAGGGGCGTGGCTGCTGCGGCCCTGGCTGACATGGGTCACCGACTACCTGCTGCTCCGCGGCAACGGGGAACTGTCCGTGCTGGGGTTATCGATCGTGTTGATCCTCGTTTTCCTTTCCGCGATCGCGACGAGCTTGATTGGTATCTTTGCCATTTTCGGGCCGTTTGTCCTCGGCGCCGTGCTTTCAGATCAGACCGCCTTTGGGGTTGCCGTGAATCGGCGTTTGCGCGAAATCGTGTACTCCCTGTTCCTGCCAATCTTCTTTACCTACACCGGCTTGCGTACCAACGTCGGGCTGCTGGAATCGTGGCAGCACTGGGGGCTCTGCGGTCTCGTCATTGCCGCGGCAAGCGTCGGAAAAGTCATGGGTTGCGGATTGGCCGCGCGGATGGGCGGTTTGAACTGGCGTGAAAGCGGCTGCATCGCGGTGATGATGAATACGCGAGCGTTGATGGGCTTGATCGCCATCAACGTCGGCCGCGACCTGGGCGTCATTCCCGACAGCGTCTTCTGCATGCTCGTGATCATGGCCCTGACCACCACCTTAGTGACAACACCCGTGCTGCGTCGCTGGCTGGACGCGCTGGACGCGATCTAATTCGACAGCACCCGGTTTGCGGAAGTCCGCGAGAATACAAGCACGCAGCGCGAGCAAGTGTGTTCAGACTCAAGTGACACACTCGCTTGCACTTCGTGCGTTTACGACGGCCGAATATAGCGATGTCCAGCCAAGAGTCACCACCTTGCCTTCATCAGCGCGCCTCTGCCATGACCGCCTCGCCCGCAGACGGCGGCAGGGCTTTCCGTTTGGATCGCGGGCGAAAAACTCGACCCAGCGGCCCCGCCAGCAACGCCGGGAGCAGAACCCGTTCGGCGACCACCCCGGCCAGCCGCAGCAAGGTGCGTTCGCCTTCCTCGTCGATCGCGACATTGTCGACAGGCGGTCCACCAAGGTGCACCTTATCCAACTCGATACCACACGCCTGCAACGCTTGAAAGAGGACACCGGGGCGACGTTGAATCTGCAACCAACCGTCGCCACCGCGTCCCAGAACGTCGCGGAACTCACCGATGGCTTCATCCGCCAGCGTAACCACCACGCACGTCTGTCGACCATCCGGTCCGATCAGGACGCCTTGCAGGCGGCGCAAGGCTACGGAATAAGGTACGTTCATCGGAGGAGCTGTCAATTGATCGAGCAAGCGCCGGCCTGTCGTGACCGACTTGAAATAATGCCGGTAGCCCGGCGTCTCCGGCTGAACGGTCGTCCGCACCGCCGCGACAGTCGTCCCAGCTGATGATCACGAATTGATCACCGACAAAATGCTCGCGAAACCACTCCAAGTCTTCGGTTTCCGAGAACGTTGCCGGCAGCCAATCGACCACCTTGTTGGTATTGCTGGCAACAGCGCGGTACGGTCAACGCCGACACGATCAGAATGGGTAGGGCGTAACGTGAAAAGAACGTACGTTTACTGGGATGCAATAGCTTCCTTCCCTGGCGGTGTGAGGTTCTGCGGCAGCGCCCGGGGCGCACCGAGTCCCTGGATCAATGGCAAGACTTTCAACGGAAAGCAAAGAGCGTGCCGGGTCGACCTGCAATCTCAAGTTCCCTGCAAACCAGGACCTCTCCGTTCCGGCGCGAGGTGTGTGCTGGGCAAGTCTTGAGCACGCTGTACGATCTCTGGTCAACCCGGCCAGCGGCATTTGGCCAGCGGGCCGTCACGCGCAGACGGCAGCTGGACCGGAAGACTCGCAGGTCATGCGATCTACACCCCGTTCGTGGCCGTGTTCAGCCAACCGGCATGACGTTTGCGTAGAAGCAAGTGGCAAGCTGCCCGAACGAATCAGTGATTACAGTTTGCCGGCTCAAGCAGATTGCCTTTCGGGAGACAACTGCAGAAGCTTTCCAACGGATGTGCGAAGCGAGTTCGCGAGAGTTTATTTGCCGCTTCGCCGTCCGTAAGGACCAACACCAGCGTCCGCCGCGAGCTGACGCTGGTTTTTTCGTGACTGCATCCCGGCAAGGTTGCCGGAACGAGGCCGGCGGCGGCGAGGACCAGGCCAAGATCGAACGTAGCCAGATCTGCGCCCCGCTTGAAGTGAAACATCCATTATCAGAAGGAAGCATCCGTGACTAAGAAGGGGAAGTCGGAAACGCGTATCGACGTTAATGATGGTCGCAACGGACGCGTCGACGAAGTGCTGCAGCGCGTCGGTCGCATGGCCGCGACGGGACATTACGATCAGGCTTTGGCCGTGTTGAATGCGGCCGGCCGGGACGGCCAGATTCTGAATGCCAAGGGAGTCTGCCTGCTGCGGCTGCAGAAACCCGCCGAGGCCATGCGCATTTACCGCGAACTGGTACTGAGTCCCGGCTGCACGTGGATGCGCCCTCATCTGCCGATCACCTACAAGACGAACTACGCCACTTCCTTGCTGCTGTCGGGCCACCCGAGCGGATGTTTGGAAATCCTGGCGGAACTGAATGACGAGTCACTCGACGTCGTGAAGCAACTGCGTGCCGCGATGAAGCGTTGGGAATCAAGCCTTTCGTTCTGGCAAAAACTCAACTGGCGATTCGGCAACATCGAACCGTCAAATCGCCCCGTATCCATTGATTTCGAGCCCGGTCAGTTCGTTGGCATCACGCCAGAGGTTCCGACCCCGCCATCGCCCAGTTGCGATCCGACCACGGGTCCCGAATCGAACAATCCGGACCCACCCAACAAACTGGCCGCCTAGAAGGAACAACGCAAAACAAACGAGTCAGTCGTCAACTGCTTTTGAAAGCTGCTGCAGTTCGGCCGTGGCGAGCCCAGCGAGCGGCGAATCGTCTGGCGCGTCGGCCAGCGCGGTCTCGAAGAAGTTTTTTGCGGCCGCCGTTTTCTGGCGTTTCAAGTAACGCAAGCCCAAACCGTAGGCCAGCGGCCCGCGCACGGCGGGTTGCAGCGCGGGGGCCAGGGATTGCCATCCCCCCAACCCAGGAAAACCTTTCCAGGCGAGTCCGAATTGCAGCACTTGCGTGCGCGTCAATTCGCCCGTGTAGTAATGGTCGAACAAGGCTTCGCCGAGTTCCAGCATCAACTGGTGCTGCGCGGAGCTCATTTCCCCGTCGATCAGCAGTTCGTCGGCGCTAGCTGCCGCCAGGCATCCGAATGTCTTCTGCATCATCTCGAGGACCGGGAGCTCGCGCAGCGCGATTTGCCTGGCCAATTCGCGACGTTCAGGACCGAGAAAGACGCGGTGGCTGATACGCGACATGACCTCGGGACTAAAGTCCTCCAGCAGCATTCCCAAAGTGGCTTCAATGAGGACGCGGTTAAACATCCTGCTGAGCTTGTCGATCACGCGATCCGTCAGCGCTCCCATTTCCTGTTCCGTCATTCCACCGGTTAGCGAGGCCAGAACAAGTCCGTTCAAGAGTCCCTCGATTCTACGAATCCGCAGCCAGTCATAGGGAGGCGCGGGCAATCCCGCTCGCCAGGCAGCCAGCGCGGCGTCGTTTCTCCCCAACTGTTCGAGCACGAAGCCGTGAACCAGGTGCGCGCCGGACCAGTATTCGTATTCCAGCATGTTCGGACCCGCCCCCGCGAGAAACGTTTCCAGATCGCTGGCGGCTGCCTCGACCCGTCCCAAGTGCATTTGCAACCGAGCGCGTTCGATCAACAAGACATCGTACTCTTCGCGGAGGGTCCGATCCGGACGAAAGAGTCGCCGATCGAACGCGGCCAGGGCAACCGCGGCGCGATCCTGCATGCGCATCACCCAACCATAAGTCTCCCACATCTGAAACCAGCGCTGACGATTCGCAGGCGTTACTTCCGGCAATGTTTTGACCAGCCGCGCCATCACCACCGACGCCTCATCGTACTCGCCCTCCATGCACAAGGCACGTCCAAGATAGAGCTGACTTTCGTAGTAAGCCATATTGCGGATGCCGAAAAAATCGTGAATCCGAATCGCTCGCCGCACGTTGCTGACGCGCTGCGGATTGTATTCCAGCAGGTTCAGCCCGGCGGCATCTTCGCGGTAAGCGAAGACATTTCCCTGAATCACGTGCGCGGGAACGAAACTGCGCAGTTCCGCGGGCGGGTAGTTGACAACAATATTCTCGAACACCCCATAGGCAGCATCAGGCCCGCTTTCCTTCAAGTACATTTCCCAGAGCAGACAATGGGCCAGCGCGGGCCACTGGCGGCCGTCCTCTTGAGACAGGCTTTCCAGAATCGGCCGTGCTTCCGAAAATCGCTGCAGACTCGCCAGGCACTGCGCTTGTTTGCAGCGAGCCTCCTGAGCGACATCCGAATCGCCGGAGAGTACCGCCTGCCGCTCGTACTCAATCAAGGCTTCCGACGGCTGGCCCGCCAGGAACAATTCGTCGCCGACTTCCAACGGACTCGCTTCGGGGGCCAGCGGCTGGCGGCTGGCGGAGAGTGCCGACAAGCCGACCTCGGGCGCGGCAATCACGGCGAAGACACGATCGTCATGATCCGCCACCGGAAACGGGTCGTAAAACTCAAAGGGGGGCAAATCGTTGATCTGAAAGGTCAAACGCTGTACCTCGCGCGCCGCGGTCAATCGTAGCGGGACGGCCGGAACGGGAATATCGTCTTCGCGCAAGAGCAAACCGTTGCGCAGGATGCGTGCCTTGATCGTACCATCGCCCTTACGCTCCGCGGCGAAACTCGTGGGGTCGCGCTTGTTCGAATTCGTACTGCCTGCGTGAATTTCAAACCGGTAGCCCTGATCCGCGGGATTGGGTCCTTGCAAGCCCAGGCACACCGCCAATACATTGACTTGCTCCCAGCCGTCCGCGAACGTGGCTTCCAGCCTCACTTTTCCCGCCGACCGAATGTGAGTAATAAGTCGCGGCGATGTCCCATGGATAACCCCATCGACCAGACGGACAGCCTTCGCGGCGAAGACATCGTCGGTACTCTCGATAGGAGCCAGCAAGCGGAACACCGGTTCCCAGTCGCGCATGCGCCGCTGAAAGGCCCGCCGCAGGCTGGTCGCCCGAGAGGCATCGAGACCTCGCATGACTCCGATTTCAGACTCAATCCGCGCCTGAATGCTTTCGGTGAGTCGTGGTGAACGGGTCAATTCCTCGATGTGTTCAGCCAGGCGTCGCCGGAGGAGCGCGTTCATTTCTGCCTCCGTCGGCGGATCGATCTTGCCAACTTCACGAATCCGGTTTTCCAATTCCCGCACGTGTCCGGGCGTCCAATCCTGGAGATCCAACTGATCCGTGAACTGGCCGCGCAAGCGCGCCAGTTCGGCCGTGCGGAGCGAACGCCAGCCAAGCAGCGTCAGCGCCATGGTCAATCCCAGGGTCAGCACGACAAAACCCGCCATGGCCGGACGCCGCCGTGCCCGGCGAACCGTCCTTCCGAGGATGCCTTCGCGGCGCGCCTCGATCGGTTCGCCCGCACAAAAGCGTTCCAAGTCCTCGGCCAGGCGGAGCGCAGACGAATAGCGAGATGCCGGGTCCTTGGCCATCGCACGCAGGCAAATCGTTTCTAAATCGCGGTGCACACGCGGTACCAACCTGGACGGGCGAGGCGGCTCGCCATTCTGGACGTTGTTGAGCACTTCCGACAAGCTTCCCGTAAAGGGCGTTTGTCGGCAGATGAGATAATACAGGATGGCGCCGAGCGCGTAGACGTCGGTGTGCGTGCCGATTCGATCCACCTGCCCCGCGGCCTGTTCCGGCGCCATGTACGACGGCGTCCCCATGACCTGCCCCGCCATCGTCAACGATGCCTCATCGTCGCCACGCTCCAGTTGCTTGGCCAGGCCGAAGTCCATCAGCATCGGTTGTCCGAACTCGCCGTCGATCATGACGTTGCCCGGCTTGAGATCCCGGTGCAGGATGTCGTTGTCGTGCGCGTAAGCGACCGCGCGAGAGAGCAGTGCCATCACTTCGGCAATCTGGCGGGCGTTTGGATTGGCCTCATTGGCCCACCGATCCAGTGTCACGCCTTCGATATAAGCCATCGCCAGGAAGGGGAGTCCCTGGGCCTCGCCCACTTCGTAGATCGGGCAGATATTGGCATGCGTTAACCGAGCCGCCGCGCGCGCCTCCTGAAGGAATCGCTGCCGATCGCTTTCCTCGGAAAGCTCTCCGGCTCGGGGCACTTTGATAGCCGCCATGCGATTCAACACCTGGTGGCGTGCCTGAACCACCACGCCCATTCCGCCGCGCGCAATGAACTTCAGCACGTCGTAGCCCGGGATCCGCGGCAGTGCCGCTGATGATGAATCGCTTCCGTCCGGCAAGCCGTCGGCAGCCGGGACGTGCTCCGCAGTATCCGACAATGATCGCCCGACCGTCGACGGTACGGAATTTTGATGTCGCGACGGCTCGTCCGGTTGGCCGTCCGGCAACTCGCGACCCGCACCCCGGTCGCCCTCCGGCGATTCACTCAATGCCGCCCCGTCGAAATACTTCGTCGCCTCGGCTCGGGTGGCGGCATGCTCCGCGCCGCTGCCGGCTTCACTTTTCAAGGCGGCCAGCTTCGACTTGCAGGCGGGGCAGGCGGCAATATGGTCCGAGATGGCGTTCGCGCCGGCGGCGTCAAGCGCACCTCGCAAGTACATTTGCAGTTGATGCGATTCTGGACAGCTATCTCTCGACATGAGAACTTCAGGAACGGCCCCGCCGCGTGAACATGTCCGATCACCACAATATGCCACCACGCGGAGATGACGGCATCCTCCGATGGGGCCAAGCCATTCTAGCACTGGTCGGGGCAAGATGCCAGTTACGCCATCGTGCCTGGGAATAGAGCGCTCCGGCCGCTCGGTGCGGTTCATGTCGCCTGGCGAAAGGATCATCGTTCCACGCAGGCAAGCTGCGAGGCGGCCTGACGTGACGCCAACGCTCAGAGGATCCTAGTCGCGATAGACCAGTCCTTGGACGAAACGCCAGAACATCAGCAGCGTATACATGAGCCCCAGGCAGACGGCCAGGATTTGTGGGATCAGCCAGCCCAGGTTGAAAACGTCGCGGGCCTTCTCTTCCCAAATGGTCGGCCAGCCAAGCATCACAATCAACGTACCCAGACAGAGATAAGGGCCGAAGGCGATGTCTTTCCGTCGCGTCAACAACCACTGCGAAAGCGAAATGAAAACGGCAGCGAACGGCGCCAGGAAAAAGATGATCAACGAGGCCTGCCAGCCCCAGTAGCTGCCAATCATGGCCATCAAGGTCACATCGCCAAACCCCATCGCCTCCTTGTCCAAAGCGTGGCTGCCGATGATCCGGACCATCCATACCAAACCGCCGGCAAAGGCCATTCCCACAAGGGAACTGAACAACGCCATCCAGTGCAATCCATCCGCGGTCCAGACGTAGATGATCAGCACCGTGCCGACCAGCCACAGGACGACGTACAGCCACCAGGTCGAGTAGCGAAACACGCTGACGACCATGTATTGCAGGCACTTGAAGAGCCCTCGTCGCATCGTGATCGTCTTGGGCAAGATCGCCAAAACCCAGCCGGCAAAGCAAGCCAGGCCGCAGTAGAGTCCCTGCGAACCATGCATCCAGTCGGACCACAACTTGGGCGAGGTGATCACGACCTGATCGATCAAGCCGGTGACACGATTCAACGTCGGTGGCAGTGCCGCGGGCAGCATGGCCATGAGTCCCAATCCCGCCAGCGTGCCCGGCAAGGTAATCGAATCGGGAATCATTTTCTCGTCGAAATCGATGAACGTGGCCACCATCATCAAGGAGATGAGTATGGCGTGACTGAGGAATTGAACATGCAATAGACTCGGCGGCGCCGTGACCACCGGGAGCAGCCAGCAATTCATTTCGCCGTAATACAAGACGGCCAGGCCCAGCCCCGTCGCCAGTTCGATCAGCAACGGGCGCAACCAGTAGCACTTCCCATGCAGCGCGGACTCGCGGCGCAACCCGAGCCAGCCCAGAATGGGCACGCGGTCAAACCAGCGGCGCGGCGGCGCGTTGTCTTCGGGCAGCGACCACGGGCCTATCCGCCGCTGGAACCAGGCCAGCCGATAAATGCCGCGATTGACCTGCCCGCCCACGCAGGCCCCGACGACAAACACAAGAACCGCGCGGAGGGGCAGGGGGATTTCGAAAAACCAGTTCACGATTTAATACCGAGTGCCGAAAGAATGACATCCACGATTTGGTCGGGAGTCCTTCCTTCGGTATCGACTTCCACGTCGGCACACTGTTGGTAAAGCGGCAGCCGATCGCGGAGTAGCCGGCAGATCTCGTCATAACCGCCAGAAGCGGTTAAATTAGGACGCCTTTCATCGGTGGTCGGGTCCGAGGCAACTCGCTGCGAGATGGTTTCAGCCGCTGCCTGCAGCCATACGACCGCTCCTGTCTTGAGGATCCGCCGGTTCTCGTCCCTCAAGATCACGCCGCCGCCCAACGCCACGACACGCTTTTCCGCCGTCGCCAAACGGCACAACACCCGCGTTTCCAAGTCGCGGAAAACAGACTCGCCGTCTTCCGCAAAGATCTGCTTAATCGTTCTTCCCGCTTCCTTTTCGAGTTCGTCATCCGCATCGACCCATTTGCGGTCCAGTCGCGCGCCCAGCAACCTGGCCACCGTCGTCTTGCCGGTACCACGGTATCCAATCAGAAAAATGTTTCTGGCTTCCTCGGTCATCTGGAACGTTCCGACCACTGAAACTCATGAGATTTCTAACCGCTAACCGCTAACCGCTAACAGCTAACAGCTAACAGCTAACCGCTAATACTTCGCCGGCCCGATAGCCCGCTTAATCTCCTGTCGCATGAGTTCGACCGGCGCCTCGTGATCGGTGAACAACTGGAACTGCATGGCGGCTTGCAGCACGAACATATCGACGCCGGTGATGACTTTGCAGCCTTGCTGCCGGGCTTCTTTGATCAGCAAAGTCTGTTCAGGGTTATACACGGTATCGAAGACGATGGACGAGGGCCGCAAGTGCCGGCATTCATAGGGTGTTTCGTCGACGTTCGGATGCATGCCGATGGGCGTGCCGTTCACCAGCACGTCCGCCTTGATGGCGTGCCGCGAATCCCATTCCACCGCGCGGGCGTCGTTCTTGGCCGCCAGTTCCCGAGCACGTTCCAGCGTGCGCGACGAGATGACGACATCTGCGTTGCGACGCTTCAACCCGTACGCCAGCGCACGGGCAACCCCGCCCGCGCCGAGTATCAGGGCTGTCTTCCCAGACAGCGGGTATTTGGAGTCGTTTTCTTCAGCAACCGCTTTGTCGATACTTTCCATCGACGAGCGATAATCCGTATTGTATCCGAAGGACTCGTCGCCGTTGAAGACGATCGTGTTCGCCGCGCCGATACCACGCACGGCGCCGTCGATTTTCCCGAGGTGCCGGAGCACGGTTTCCTTATGAGGAATCGTCACACTCAGACCCTTGATGCCCAGTTCGCGGCAATCTTGAATGAAGGTCGGCAGGTCTTCGCGGGGAACCCGGAACGGAACGTACGCCTTGTTCATTTTCAAATGAGCAAACGCGACGTTGTGAATCAGCGGACTAAGGCTGTGTCCGATTGGATCGGCAACGACGCCGTAGATTTCCGTGTCGGCATTGATCCGGTCGTAGTGATAGATTTCCGTCATTTGCCGGAAACTCAGCTGCCCCGGCGCCAGCGCGCGCTCTTGATGGAACGTAGCGAACGAGAATGGCGCGCCGAATTTACCGGCCAGAATTCGCGAAGGCGTGCCGATATCGCCCATGCAAACGCCGACCGTCGGGACCTTGCTGTTCTTGATCAGCCGCAGCATGCGCAGCGTATCGCGCGGATGATGCGCCATGCAGGCGACTTTCACGATATCCGCATCGAGGGCCGCGAGGCGAGCGTGGATCTCTTCCAGATTCTGAGGCGTCTCGCGAAAATTGTGCATGCTCACAATGCGCTTCGTCTTCCCAAACCGCGGGATGTTACCGGCCACGTCTTCTTCGAGATCAACGTAGTCAACCCCTTCGGCGATGGCGCTGCGGAGCATCATCTGCCGAGCTTCCTCGGTTCCCGTCCAGCGGCCGCCATCGCATTCGCGCCGGCACGTGATGATCACCGGACACGGCCGATCAACCGTCAGCCGCCGGATGTTGACGTCCCGATTGATGTAATCCAGCCGCAGTTCGACCAGTTGGGCGCCCTGTTCGACAAGGTGACGATGTTCGGCCATCAGGTGCTTGTGACGGCCCCGACCGATGCTGACACAGATCATGGGAACGAAGTCAAGGGTTAGAGTGAAAACAAACGGTTCGCGCAGTACATGGGCGAACCGCCGGACTGACTATGTTAGCATGCCCGCCTGTTCGTCCCCAGCCCCAAACCGCTGCTGCGGTCCCGATTGAGGGTAAAGGGGGCAGGAGTCAATTGCCGGAACGGCCCTTCGGGTGCTTC
>CALBSZ010000417.1 GCA_937967665.1 uncultured Planctomycetaceae bacterium | reverse complement strand
ATGAAGCGCATGACCCCGGGGTTGAACCTGCGAGTCGAAAATACGCTGGAAGGCGAAGGTAACGAAATGTCCGTCCAGCTTAAATTTGAATCAATGGATGATTTCGAACCGGCGAAGGTTGCCGCGCAAGTGCCTGCGCTGCAGAAGCTGCTGGAAACGCGCAATAAGCTGCGCGACCTGCTCACCAAAGTGGACCGCAGCGAAGACCTCGAATCCATTCTCGAACAGGCTTTGAAGAACACTGACGAGTTAAAGAAACTACAGTCCGAACTGGGCCTCGAGTCTGGTGACGAGGGAGGAGAATAACCATGAGTTCCGGAGAACAAGAACAACAAGCTGCTCCACAAGCCGAAGCATCTGCCAGCTTACTGGACGCGGCCATTGGCGCGACGAAGCAGACCGAGCGGAATCGCGCTCAGGAATTAATCGCCACGCTGACGGAAGAGGCGTTAAAGGGAACCGTCACGTGGAATCGCGACGTGACGCGTACCATCAAGGCTGGGATCACGGCCATCGATGAAGCCGTCTCCAAACAATTGGCCGCGGTAATGCACGATCCAAAATTCCAGAAGCTGGAAGGAACGTGGCGAGGCCTGCATTATCTGGTTCAGAACAGCGAAACCAGTTCGCAATTGAAGCTGAAAGTGCTGAACTGCGGCAAGAAGGAACTGCACAAGGATCTCGATAAAGCAGTTGAATTCGACCAGAGCCAGATCTTCAAGAAGATGTATGAAAACGAATTCGGCACGCCGGGCGGCGAGCCTTACGGAAGTTTGATTGGCGATTTCGAGTTCACCAATCATCCCGATGACATCGACATGCTGAACAAGATGTCCAGCGTGGCCGCCGCGGCGTTCTGTCCCTTCATTTCCGCGGCCGATCCGGCCTTGTTCGGGTTCGACAGCTGGACGGAAATGACCAAGCCTCGCGACCTGGAAAAGATTTTCGAATCGGCCGAGTACGTGAAGTGGCGATCGTTCCGCGATGCGGAAGACTCCCGCTTCACCACGCTGACGATGCCCCGCACTTTGGCTCGGCTGCCCTACGGCGCCAATACCAAGCCGGTGGAAGAGTTTTCTTTCGAAGAAGTGGCGCTCGGCAAGAAGGGTGAATCGATCGCCGTCGACCACGACCAGTACTGCTGGATGAACACGGCCTACGTGATGGGTGCCAAGTTAACAGACGCTTTCGCCAAGTACGGTTGGTGCACCGCCATTCGCGGCGCGGAAGGGGGCGGCAAGGTCGAGGACCTGCCGACGCACATCTTCAAGAGCGACGACGGCGACACGGATCTCAAGTGCCCCACGGAGATCGCCATTACGGATCGGCGTGAAGCGGAACTCAGCAAACTCGGCTTCCTGCCGCTCTGCCACTACAAGAACACGGATTATTCGGTGTTTTTCGGCGCGCAGACAACTCAGAAGCCGAAGAAGTACGATCGCCCCGAAGCCACGGCCAACGCGGCGATCTCGGCCCGCCTTCCGTACCTGATGGCCACTTCCCGTTTCGCGCATTACCTGAAGGTCATCGCGCGAGACAAAATCGGCTCGTTCATGGAAGCGGATGAATGCCAGGACTGGCTGGACCGCTGGATTCACAATTACGTGAGCGCGGATTCCAAGCCGAGCCAGGAAGCGAAGGCGCGTTATCCGCTCCGCGAGGCGAAAGTGGAAGTGAAAGAGATTCCCGGCGCGCCGGGATCGTACAACGCGGTCGCCTGGATGCGGCCCTGGCTGCAGATGGAAGAATTGACCACGTCGCTACGCATGGTGGCCCGCATCCCGAAGCTGGGCAGCTAGCGACAGCCGATTAGGAAACCCGGTTTCTTCGGAAACCGGGTTTCTTTTTAGGCGTATCCAATCAAACTTCGCTCAGGAATGAAATGTCGACCAGTCCCGAGTCTCATCCGGCAACCGGCTTTCGCGAGGAGACGCTTGAAGCGTCCGCGGGGCAACTCGAGTTGCAGGGGCCATCGCTGCTGGACTCCGTCGTCGGCGTGTCGCGGGACAAGGCGGCTGCCCAGGACGGCCGGCTGCAGCGATTCCTGAGCGAAACGCGTCCCGGCAAGGCACTGGAATCGTGGTTCGGTAGACTTCCGCGCGTCGACAAACGCACGTTAACCGAACGCCTCAATCGCGATGTGGCAAGTATCGATCAGCTGCTGACCGAGCAGATCAACGCGATCCTCCATCACCCCCGTTTCCAGAAGCTGGAGGCTTCCTGGCGCGGCCTGGAATACCTGGTCGACCGTTGCGGCGAAGAAGCGGACCAGAACATCAAGGTCAAGGTGCTGCCGGCATCATGGAAGGATTTGGAGCGTGATTTCGAGCGGGCGACGGAGTTCGACCAGAGTCAGTTGTTTCGCAAGGTTTATGAGCAGGAGTTCGGGAATCCCGGCGGAGAACCCTACGGCGTGCTGCTCGGCGATTACGAAATCCATCCTGCCCCCGGTCCGGGTCACCCTCACGACGATATCGGCATCTTGCAGTCGATCTCGCAAGTGGCCGCCGCCGCCTTTTGTCCCTTCATTACCGCGGCCGGTCCGGAGATGTTCGGGTTGGACGAATTCGGCACGCTGGAACACAGCCTGAATCACGCCAAGACCCTGGAGCAGACTGAATTCCTGAAGTGGCGGGCTCTGCGTGAAACGGAGGACTCGCGTTTCCTGGGGTTGGTCTTACCGCGAGTGCTGATGCGAAAGCCCTTTCAGGATGACGGCCGGCGTGTCGACCAATTCTGCTTTCGCGAAGACGTATCGGGACCCGACCGCAGCAAGTACCTCTGGGGCAACGCCGTGTATGCGTTCGGTGGAGTCGTCATGCGGGCTCACGCCGAAGCCGGTTGGCTGGCGGACATCCGCGGCGTGCGGCGCGACACGGAAGGAGGCGGGCTGGTTACCGGGTTGCCGGCGCACTGTTTTGGCACGGATCGTTTCGGTATCGCTCCCCAGCAATCGACGGACGTCGTCATCACCGACGCCTTGGAAAAAGAACTCAGCGACTTGGGGTTCATGCCGCTGTGCGATTGCAAGGATACCGAGTATTCCGCCTTCTATTCAAATCCTTCCATTCAGAAAGCGCGCAAGTACGACCGTGCCGGCGCGACGGCAAATGCCAAGATCTCCGCCATGCTGCAGTACATGTTGTGCGTGTCCCGTTTCGCTCACTATGTCAAGGTACTGGGCCGTGACAAGACGGGCACCTTTGCCGAAGCGGAAAACATGGAGCAGTTTCTGCGCAATTGGATCATGCGTTACGTCACCGCGGACGGTGAAGCGACGCCCGACGTCAAGGCGCGGTTCCCATTGCGCGAAGCCAACGTGCAGGTCCGCGAGCAGCCCGGCCGTCCCGGGTCGTTCCAGTGTGTCATGCATCTTTCACCTCACTATGAATTGGACGAGCTGAACGCTACCGTAAGGGTGGTCACGGAACTCGCGCCACCCAGAACGGTTTGAATCCAGCAAGGCAGGGGAATGCCGAATTGGTCTGGAGGCGAGCGAACCCGTTTTACTCAGCGACATAAACCGATTGGAGAACATCATGACCACTGCCAGCGAACATTTTCAGGCCGGGCAACTGGCGGAGGCCATTGCAGCGGCAACCGCGGAAGTCAAGAAGCATCCCACGGAAACGGATCGGCGGGGTTTGCTGGCGGAGTTGCTTTGCTTTGCGGGCGAGTTCGAACGCGCCGATAAACAGCTGGATACCTGGGGACATCAGGATCCCCAGGCCATTCCCGGTATCTCGATGCTCCGGCAATTGGTGCGCGCGGAAGTCGCGCGGCAGGAGTTTTACAGCAAGGGCCGCTTGCCGGAGTTTCTTGGCGAACCGACCGAAGTCATGAAACTGCATCTCGAAGCCTCCATCGCCTGGCGCGAAGGGAACGAAAGCGAAGCCGCCGCGAAGCTGGCCGAAGCGGAAGACCGGCGCGTGCACGTTGCGGGCGTCTGCGCGGGCGAAGCATTCGCGGACCTGCGGGATCTGGACGACCTGACCTCCAGCTTTTTCGAGGTGTTGACGAGCACGGGAAAGTATTATTGGATCCCCATGGAAAGCGTGGAGAGCATTCAGTTCCATCCGCCTGACCGGCCCCACGACCTCCTCTGGCGCCGTACTACCATGGCCGTGCAAGACGGACCTGACGGCGAGGTGTTCCTGCCCACCCTGTACGCGCCGACTTGCAATCAGGACGATGACCAGTTGCGGCTTGGCCGGGGAACCGACTGGATCGGCGACGACGGCGGCGTCATTCGCGGACTCGGTCAACGTATGTTTTTGTTTGGCGACGAAGACAAGCCGATCATGTCCCTTCGTGAAATCACCTTCGGCAAACCCTGACCATGCCGGCGAAAATAGAAGATCAACAGTTGCTCGTCCCCTCGGTACTCGACCGCCTGCTGGACGATGAACCGGAAAACAGTCACGAGACTCCCAAGTCCCGCGTGCAGATTCTGCGGGAGTTGAAGAGTAGCGTGCGGCGCGACTTGGAAAACCTGTTGAACACGCGCTGGCGCTGCTCGTCGTGGCCCCCTAATCAGGACGAACTGGATTTGTCGCTGGTGAATTACGGCATTCCCGATTTCACGGGTTCGAACATGGCGACAAAGGAAAACCGCGTCGAGCTGCGGCGTCTGGTGGAACAGGTCGTGCGCACGTTCGAACCGCGATTCAAGACGGTTAAGGTGCAGTTGCTGGACAATGTGGACGACACGGACCGCGGTCTGCGTTTGCGCATCGATGCCCTATTGTTTGCCGAGCCCGCACCGGAACCGGTCGTGTTTGATTCTCAGCTGGAACCGATCTCCAACAACTTTGCGGTGAAGACGCTGTGATCGCGACCTGCGTACAATATTCCTTTACGAATTAGAAAACGGCGAGTCATGTCGGACGAACTCCTTCCCTATTACAATCGCGAGCTCGCTTTCATTCGCAAGATGGGGGCGGAATTCGCCGCCGCCCATCCCAAGATCGCCGGCCGGCTGCGGCTGGATCAGGATTCCGCGAAAGATCCCCACGTCGATCGCATGATCGAGGCGTTTGCATACCTCAACGCCCGCACGCGGCACAAACTGGAAGACGAATTTCCCGAGGTTTCCGAGTCGCTCTTGAGTGTCCTGTATCCGCACTACCTGGCGCCCATTCCCTCGTGCTCCATCGTGCAGTTTGCTTTGGATCGGCAGCAGGGCGAGCTTTCCTCCGGTTATCACATTCGTCGCGGATCCTCGGTCGAAACGGATCCCATCGACGGGCAACCGTGCCGCTTCCGGACGGCTTACGACGCGACGCTCTGGCCCATCAAACTCACCGCCGCCGATTTTCGCGGGCGGCCGTTCACCGCGCCGCGCACCGCCTTCGCCGAAGACGCGCACGGTGTCGTGCGACTCCAGCTGGAATGCTTTTCCGAAAAGATGACGTTTCACAAGTTGAAATTGAATACGTTGCGATTCTTTCTGAAGGGGCAGTCCCAATTCATCTACAACGTTTACGAACTGCTGATGAACGACGTCGTAGGCGTCGCGCTGGCGAATCCTGGCACCGATACCAGGCCCGTCGTGCTGCCTGCCGATTGCCTGCGGTCCGTGGGCTTCGGCGCCGACGAAACGCTGCTCGACTACCCGCCCCAATCCTTCCGCGGCTACGCGTTGTTGTCCGAGTATTTTGCGTTGCCCGAAAAATACTTGTTTGTCGATATCCAAATCCCACCCGACAAGCTGTCAACGATCCAAGGCAAACTGGACGTGTTTCTTTACGCGGATCGCCACAGCACCGATCTGGAAAAGAACATCACGGCCGAGACGTTTCAACTGGGCTGCACGCCGGTGGTCAACCTGTTCCCGCAGCGGGCCGAACCGATCCAGCTGAGCCACAAGGACAGCGAATATCGCGTGATAGCGGACGCGCGGCGGCCGTTGGCGCACGAAGTCTATTCCATCGACCGCGTTGTCGCGACATCCACTTCCGGCAAGCGGGCCGAGTACCTGCCTTTCTACTCGGTCAAGCATGGCCGCGACGCCGCGCAGCAGCGGAATTACTGGCATGCCAGCCGGCGGGCGGCTGGGTACGCCGGCGGGCAAGTCGACCGCGGCACGGAAGTCTTTCTATCGCTGGTCGACCTGGACTTCCGCGTTTCCTCGACAACCAACTGGACGCTGGATATCGAAACGACGTGCCTGAATCGAGATTTACCGGCGCGGCTGCCCTTCGGCGGCGGCCAACCGCGGTTGCAATTGACAACGGGAGCCCCCGTTTCGAAAGTGTCATGCTTGCTCGCGCCCACTCCCACACGCCGCCCGGCTCTCCGCCACGGAACGCTGTGGCGATTGATCTCGCACTTGTCGCTGAATCATCTTTCCCTGGCCGACTACGAAAACGGCGCCGATGCGCTGCGTGAAATCCTGACCCTGTACGACTACACGGGATCGGCCGAAACCAGGGCCATGATCGATGGGATCACAAGCGTGCGGAGCGAACGCGTGGTGGGCCGCGTGGAAGGCGGCATTTCCGCCGGATTCTGCCGCGGCGTGGAAGTGACGATCCAATTCGACGAACAGCGATTTTCAGGCAGTGGTGTGTTCCTGTTTGCAGCCGTACTGGAACGCTTCCTGGGTTTGTACACTTCGATCAATTCCTTTACAAAAACGATCGCCACCACCAAGCAGCGCGAAGGCGTGCTGCGGAGCTGGTCGCCGCGGGCGGGAGAACAGGTGTTGGTATAGCCATGGCGAGCACGAAATCCAGAGAGCTCATGTCGGTTACGCGCCGCTTGCAAAAAGAGCCGCATGGCTTCGACTTTTTTCAAGCCGTGCGTCTGTTGCATTACCTGGCGCGCGAGGAACGTAGCGCCGGACGCATCGGTTCAGACGACGCGCCGGAACAAGAACCGGTGCGATTCAAGGCCTTGGTATCGCACAGTTTTCCGCCCAACGCCATTCACTCGCTGAGCTTGCAGGACGAATACAAAGACATCTCCTTGCCGGCGGCCATGACCGTTTCGTTCATGGGCATGACCGGCCCCAGCGGTGTGTTGCCGCAACATTACACGCAGCTGGTGATCGATCGCATCCGTTACAAAGACGAATCGCTACGCGATTTTCTCGACCTGTTCAATCACCGCATGATTTCGCTGTTCTACCGCGCGTGGGAAAAGCATCGCCTGCCCGTCGCCTATGAACAAGGTGTTATCGATCAGGACGAGGATCGTTTTACGTCGAGTCTGTTCTCCCTGGCCGGCTTCGGTACCAAGGCCACGCGCGGGCGACTGCAGATCGACGACCAGGCGCTGCTCTACTATTCCGGGCTGCTGGCCCATCAGCCGCGCAATGCCGTGGGGCTGGAGTCGATGCTCGCGGACTATTTCGAATTGCCGGTGCAAATCCTGCAATTCCAGGGACAATGGCTGTACCTTCGCCACAGCGACCAGAGCAAGCTGGCGCGCGACCGCGGACGCCATCCGGCGAACAACCAGTTGGGGCGCAGCGTTGTTGTCGGCCAGCGTATTTGGGGAGTCGAGAGTCGCTTTCGCGTGCAACTCGGCCCGCTGACCTACCAGCAGTTTTGTCGCTTCGCGCCGTCGGGAGATGCCCTGGTGGCGATTTGCCAGCTTATCCGCACCTATGTCGGCGCGCACCTGGACTTTGATATCCAGCCGGTCCTGGCCGCCGCCGACGTGCCGCGCTGCCAGTTAGGCGGCAATTCGGCCGCACCTTCACGGCTGGGCTGGAACACGTGGCTGTGCAGTCGACCGCCGGACCAGGACGCCGACGATGCGGTGTTTGAACTGGATGGCTATCCGTTGCAGCCCGGAAACGATTCGTAATCAACAAGAACCTGACCAACCTTCGCCTCTATCGAGGGTCACTATCATGACACAGATCAATCTCAAAGAGCTCATCGGCAAGTTGAACCAGACCTGCAAACGGTCCCTGGAAGGCGCCGCGGGACTGTGCCTGTCACGAACGAACTACAATGTCGAACTGGAGCACTGGTTGATGAAGCTGCTGGAGGTTCCCAATACGGACCTTGCCCACTTACTGCGGCATTACGGCGTTGACGTATCGCGACTCAACGCCGACCTGACTCGCTCCATTGATCGGCTGAAGACCGGCAACGCGCGGCCGCCGGCGCTGAGCCAGAAAGTGGTGGACGCGGTGCGTGAGGCGTGGTTGCTGGCGTCGGTCGATTACGGCGAGCGGCAGATTCGTTCCGGTCACTTGCTGCTGGCGCTGTTGAGCGACGATGCACTGTCCCGTATCGCTGCCGATGCGTCGGCTGAGTTCGATAATATTTCTCCGGAAGCGCTGGCCAAGGAACTGACGGTCCTGACCGCCGATTCCGATGAAGCGGGGCAGCCCGTGGAACCGTCGACGTCGGGAACTGGCAGCAGTTCACCGGCGAGTGGACCGCAAGGGCCGACGAAGACACCGTCACTCGATCAGTTCACCATCGACCTTACAGCTCGAGCCAAAGCGGGAAAGATCGATCCCGTACTCGGGCGCGACGCGGAGATCCGGCAGATTATCGACATCCTCACTCGGCGCCGCCAAAACAACCCGATCATGACGGGCGAAGCGGGGGTCGGGAAGACGGCCGTAGTGGAAGGATTCGCCCTCCGGATCGCGGCCGGTGACGTGCCACCCTCCATCAAGAACGTGCGCCTGCATACGCTCGATCTGGGCCTGTTGCAGGCCGGCGCCGGTGTCAAAGGCGAATTTGAAAATCGCTTGCGGTCGGTCATCGATGAAGTCAAAGCATCCCCGACTCCCATCATTCTGTTCATTGACGAGGCCCACACGTTGATTGGCGCGGGCGGCGCAGCGGGACAAGGGGATGCCGCCAACCTGCTTAAACCGGCTCTGGCCCGCGGCGAACTGCGGACGATCGCAGCCACCACCTGGGCCGAGTACAAGAAATACTTCGAAAGGGACGCGGCGCTGGCCCGGCGTTTTCAAGTTGTGAAAGTGGAAGAACCGGACGAGGCCACAGCCGTGGCAATGATGCGCGGACTGGTAGGGACGCTGGAAAAACACCATCGGGTTCGTATTCTCAATGAAGGCCTGGTCGACGCGGTCCGGCTGTCCAACAGGTATATCACGGGAAGACAACTTCCCGACAAGGCCGTCAGCATTCTCGATACAACCTGCGCCCGGATCGGCATCAGTCAAACCGCCGTGCCCCCGCAGATTGAGGATAGCCGGCGGCGCATCGAGCAATTGGATGTGGCCCTGGGAATCCTGGAACGCGAAGCGGCCGCCGGCGCGAACCACGCGGACGCCATGGCTGACCTTCTCAACGAAAAGAAAAAATCGCAGAAAATCCTGGAAGGTCTCGAACAACGCTGGCAGGCAGAGAAGGAACTGGTCACCCAAATCCACTCGCTGCGGAGCCAGCTTGACGGCAAACCGCTTGCGGAGACCGATTCGAACAAGCAGGCAACGGAAACGCCGGAAGCGAAGGCAGCGCCGTTGACCGCCGAGGATCGGACGCGTATTCGTAAGGAACTGGAAGCTGTCTATACAGCATTGGAGGAACTGCAAGGTGAGTCGCCGCTGGTGCACGACTGCGTTGATTCTCAGGCCGTGGCCGGCACGGTTTCGGCTTGGACCGGCATTCCGCTCGGTCGCATGGTGGCGAACGAAGTGAATACCGTGTTGAACATGAAGGAACTCATGGAAGAGTACATCATCGGCCAGTCGCATGCGCTGGAGCTGATTTCGCAGCGGATCAGAACGTCACGCGCGAATCTGTCCGACCCAAACACGCCCATCGGAGTGTTTCTGCTGGCGGGGACGAGCGGCGTCGGAAAAACGGAAACGGCGATTACGCTGGCAAATCTGCTGTACGGCGGCGAACAGAACATGACCACCATTAACATGTCCGAGTTCAAAGAAGAGCACAAAGTGTCGCTGCTGATGGGATCGCCTCCGGGTTATGTCGGCTATGGTGAAGGAGGCGTGTTGACGGAAGCCGTGCGGCGCAAACCGTATAGCGTCGTGTTACTCGACGAAATGGAGAAAGCGCATCCCGGCGTCCAGGACATCTTCTACCAGGTCTTCGACAAAGGAAATATGAAAGACGGCGAAGGACGCGACATCAACTTCAAGAATACCGTGATCCTGATGACCACCAATGCCGGAACCGATTTGATCAAGAGTCTCTGCGCCGATCCCGATACGATGCCCGACCACGAAGGTTTGACAGAGGCCTTGTTTCCCGAACTGCTGAAGACTTTCAAACCTGCGTTCTTAGGGCGTTTGAGCATTATCCCGTATTTCCCGCTGAGTGACGATGTGATGAAGAAGATCATCGAACTGAAGCTGGGCAAGGTTCAACGCCGTGTGAAAGAGAATTATCGCGCTGCTCTCACGTACACGCCCGAGTTAGTGACGACAATCGCCGCGCGCTGCACCGAAGTCGACACGGGCGCGCGGAACGTAGACCATATCCTGACACGCACGTTGTTGCCGCAGATGTCGGCCGAGTTCTTATCGCGGATGGCTGAAGATCAGCCCATCCAGGCAGTGCAGATTTCCGTGACCGACGACGGCCAGTTTCAATACAACATCGAATGACCGCCCGTTCTTGCCTTGATAGATTCTCTGACCGTGCCCGAACAGAAACCCGACACAGGATCACGTATGAAACTGATTGCAGCACCGCATACTCCGATGCACGCGGACGGCAGCTTGAATTTGGAAATCGTACCGCGGCAGGTCGAACATTTTCTCGAGGCGGGCGTACTTGGCGCTTTCGTCGGCGGTTCGACCGGCGAAAGTCAGTCACTGACGATCCCCGAACGACTTGAGCTGCACGCCCGCTGGTGCGACGTGGCGGGGGCTTCAACGTTGAGCGTGTTCCTGCAAGTAGGCCACAATTGCCAAAAGGACGCGGTCGCTTTGGCGGAACAGGCGCGTCGGCTGCGCGGTGTCGACGCCATTGCGGCTCACCCGCCCTCCTTCTTCAAACCCCAAACGGTAGACGACCTGATCGACTATTGCGTGCCCATTGCCGCGGCAGCGGGTGACCTGCCGTTCTATTACTACCACATACCAGTCCTCAGCGGCGTCCCGTTGCCCATGCTGGAATTTCTTGAAAAGGCGAAAAGTCGCTTGCCGACCCTGGCTGGGCTAAAATATACGCATAATGATCTGATGGAACTGCAGGAATGCCTCCGCCTGGACGAAGGCGCTTTCGAAATCCTGTTTGGACGCGACGAACTGATGCTGGCCGGCTATGCACTGGGAGCTCGTGGCGCCGTGGGCAGCAGCTACAACTTCGCAGCGCCGCTGTACTTGAAGGTGATCGCCTCCTTTGAATCGAACAACGAACAGCGAGCTCGCCAATTGCAGGCGCAGTCGGTTCAGATGATTCGCATCCTGGCCAGTTACGGCTATATGGGAGCGGCCAAGAGCGTGATGCGGATGTTCGGCATCGATTGCGGTCCCGTCCGATCACCCAATCGGAATCTCAGTGAATCGCAAGTCGCAGAACTGTTTGCACGCCTGCGTGAATTGGAATACTTTGCAAGTCTTTGACAAGAGGAACACATCATGGCAAATCGGAACAGATGCTGCGCGCCGCTGTGGACGCGCGGGATGGGAGCCTGGTGTTGGACCATGGCTGCCTGCTGCAGTGCGTTTGCCGTCGCGGCGGAGTTCCCGGTCACGACGATTGACTTGACGAATGACACTGCGCGACAGATTGTCGTGGACCGCGAAGACGGCCAGTACCTCGGGCATCCCACCACGGTCCTGCTGGAGGACAACCAGACCATGCTGTGCGTTTATCCCAAGGGACACGGTCGCGGGGCTATCGTCTATAAACGCAGCACGGACGCCGGGCTCACCTGGAGCGATCGGTTGCCGACGCCCGCCAGCTGGGCCACATCGCGCGAGGTTCCAACGCTGCATCGTGTAATCGATGCGCAGGGAAAGAAACGCATCATCATGTTCTCGGGATTGTATCCAGTACGCATGGCCGTCACCACAGACGACGGACAGAACTGGTCGGAACTCGAACCTGTCGGCGACTGGGGAGGCATTGTCACGATGGGCTGCGTCTTTCCCTTGAATACCGGCGCGGGCCACTACATGGCGTTATTCCACGACGACGGCCGTTTCTTCACCAGCCCGCCCCAAAGGACCAATCCCCCGACGATGACGCTCTACAAGACCGTGTCGATGGACGGCGGTTTGACGTGGCAGTTTCCCACCGAGATTTTTTGCAGCAGCGACATTCACGTGTGCGAACCGGGTGTTATCCGATCTCCGGATGGAAAACAATTGGCGGTCTTACTCCGCGAGAACGCGCGGCGACAGAATTCGCAGATCATCTTTTCCGACGACGAAGGCGCCACCTGGACCAAACCCCGCGCCTTACCGGTGACTTTGAACGGCGACCGGCATACCGGGAAGTATGCCTCCGACAGGCGGCTGATGATCTCGTTTCGCAGCCGATCTCCGCGGGGCAAAACAGGCCCCTTCGAAACCGACTGGGTCGCTTGGGTGGGAACGTATCAAGACCTGGCAAGCGGTAAACCTGGCCAGTATCACGTGAGATTGAAAGAGAATCACAAGGGCTATGACTGCGCCTATCCGGGCGTCGAGATCTTGCCGGACGACACGTTTGTGCTGACAACCTACGGCCATTGGACGGCCGGCGAAGCTCCCTACATTCTCAGCGTACGAGTCAAACTGTCCGAACTCGACGCCGCCGCCGCCGACTAGTGCGAGTCGCGCAGACGTGTCGCGTCTCCGGCGCTGTAAATCACCGTGTCAATTGGCGAAAAAACCGCTACACTTACGCGAAACGCGCTGTAGTTTCACCATCCACTGTATTCGAGCTACGGAAACCGATCATGAATCGCAGCATCCTGCCGTCTGTTATTTTCGGTCTCGTCTGTCTCGCAGCGCCCTTCCACCTGGTTGCAGACGATCCGGACATTTCAGTACGGAAGATTTGGGATCAGGCACCGCACAACGCGTTTACCGACATCGCGCGTCACCAGGGGCGTTTCTACTGCGCGTTTCGCGAGGGAACCGGGCACGTTCCCGGCGCGAGCGGGAAGGACGGGACCATTCGCGTGATTGCTTCCGCAAACGGACAAGACTGGAAATCGGTGGCCTTGTTGCGGGAAGAAGGCATTGATCTGCGCGATCCCAAGCTTTCAATCGCCGCGGACGATCGCTTGATGCTGGTCATGGGCGGTTCGGACTACGACGGTACGAAACTGTTGCGGCGACGATCGCGAGTGGCCTTTTGGAATGCCGAGGCGGGAACCTTCGATGCCACGATCCCGGTCGAAATGGAGCCGGCGATCGTGCACGATACCGACTGGCTGTGGCGCGTGACCGGGCACTACGTAATCGGCTATGGCGTCGTCTACAAGCCGGGGAAGACGCAGTGGGGCGTGCATTTGGTCAAG
>CALBSZ010000416.1 GCA_937967665.1 uncultured Planctomycetaceae bacterium | reverse complement strand
GACCGAAAACGAGGTGGGTCAGTTCGCGACGGCTTACGACAAGATGGGATCATTAGCAGCGCGGGATGCCGAGTTGGTTTTGCGAGCGTGGCTGGCGAGGGTGCTGCTTTCGCCCCATTTCGTTTACCGCGTAGTGCCCGCTGCCAGCGTGCAAGAGTCCACGCAAGAATCCGCGCACGCTGGCAGCGTGCACTACGAACTGACGGCGTGGGAGCTGGCCAATCGCCTGAGCATGACGTTGTGGGCCTCGTTGCCGGACGAAGAACTCCGCCGCTGTGCCGCCGACGGCAGCCTGCTGCGCGACGAAGTCCTGCGCGAACAGACGCGTCGCATGCTGGCCGATCCGCGGGCCGGTGGAACCGGTCTGGCGGAACATTTCTTCGGCCAATGGCTGGGATTTGCCGGCTTCGGAACCGCGACGCGCGGCCCGGATACGGGCGTCTTTCCGGATTTTACTCCGCAAGTGCGGCGGTCGTTGCACAACGAAGCGATTGCGTACTTCGACGACCTGATTCGCAACGATCGGGATGTGCGGCTGATGATCGACGGCGATTACAGTTTTCTGGATCTGGCATTGCGAAGCTACTACGGGCTCGAGCCATCCTTCAAACAATCCAAACGTGCGAATGAGTCCGCGTCCGATGGTGGTTCGAATGCAGGCCCGCCCGCCGCTGGTCTGGCCGTCTGGTTGGACGCGTCCGATGCTTCGACCATTGTCCAGACCGGCGGATACGTTCGGCAGTGGCAGGACAAGAGCGGCCAGGAAAACCATCTCTCGCAGACGAAGAACGCATTGCAGCCAGCCTACAAGACGGACGGGATCCATTCGCTGCCCGCGGTGGACTTTGACCGTGATCTCCTTGCCGTCAGCGACAACCGATTTGCTTACGACAAGCATCTCATACTGGTCGTGGCGCAGGCAAAGCAGGTGGGCGGCAACGATTTTCTGGGAAGCGGCGGCACAGGAGCGGGCGACATATTCGTGATGAACTATCAGAAGAAATACCGCGGTCACTTCTGGTCCGGCGGTAAGTTGACCGTCCTTGATTCCAAAAAGCCCGCTGTCGCGACGCCGACAATTTACGTCCATCACTCGGACGGCGTGCGGCTGTCGATTCGGCGCAATGGATCGCTCGACGTGACGGGTTTGCTTGGAAGCGCGCCGGATCGAAAGCCGAGGAATCTGATTCTGGGCAGCCGGCATGCCCGCGGCGGGAGTTTCGTCGGTCAGGTCGCGGAAGTGATCGTGTATTTCGGTGATGTTTCGGACGACGACGTGTCGAGGGCGGAAGGTTACCTCGCCCACAAGTGGAAGCTGGCCGACAACTTGCCAGAGGATCATCCCTGCAAATCCAAGGCGCCGTCGAGCGTGCTGTCGATCTTTGCGCCGGAGAAGCAAGCCGTGACGGAAGTCGTGAGGCTTCCGTCTTCTGCCAACGACTCGCGCCTGTCCGCCGCCAACGACTCACGTCTTCGGCTACCTCGAATGCCAAAGTCCAGCGAGGTCCAGCCCCGCAATGGATTCGCTCTGACTGACATGCGCCCGGCCGGTCGTGGCGGCGTTCTGGGACTCGGGGCCATCCTGATCAACAACAGCCGGCAGAAACGCACCAGTCCGACCAATCGCGGAGTCTGGGTGGTTGAGAAACTGCTGGGACGCCACATTCCCGCTCCGCCACCCAACGTCGATCCGTTGCCGGACGAGCCGCAGACCAGCGAGAGCCTCAGCCTGCTCGAACAGATCCGGCGTCATAGTAAAGAGCCGGCCTGTGCCAGTTGTCATCAACGGATTGATCCGTACGGGTATTCGCTGGAAGCCTTTGACGCGATCGGCCGGCGACGTCCTCAGGAGTTCATCAACAAGCTGACTTTCGCCAAAGACCGTGATGGTCGGCGGATCGAAGGCATGGAAGGTTTGCAACGCTACTTGCGTGATCATGAAGACGAGGTCTTCCGCAGTATGACGCGGCATTTTGTTGGTTACGCGCTGAATCGCGGCACGCTCGTGAGCGACCGTCCGCTGATAGATAGAATTGTCGAAGAATTGCCCGGCAGCGATTACCGGTTTTCGGCGATCGTCGAGCACTGGGTGCTCAGCCGGCAATTCCGGTTTCACCGTTAAAGTGGCGTAGTGGATTTCGCCAGAAATCCTGACATGAAATTCTGGCGAATTCCACCACAGGAAAGGACCTAATCATGAAAACCAATCATCACCAGTTCTTCGATCGCATCTCGCGTCGTAACGTACTGCGCGGGCTGGGCGTGAGCTTGTGTCTGCCGTGGCTGGAAAGCCTGCGTGCCGCCGAAGTCATCGCCTCCGGTAAACCGTCCGTGGGACCGCCGCAGCGGTTCGCCTGCTTCTATATCGCCAACGGGGTTCGCGGCTGGGAGAAAACCAAACAGAACAAAGACGGAAAGATCGAGTTCGATTTCGGTCTGGCACCGCTGGCGGAGCTGGCTTCGGAAATCAACGTGGTACACGGCCTCTATCACCCCGAGGGCGAACGCAACGGCTCGCACGGCGCGAAGGCGGCTTCGATCCTCAGCGGCGCCAAAGCGAATCACAGCACCACCGAGGTCCGCATCGCTGAGAGCTTCGATCAGATGCTGGCCCGGAAACTGGGCGGTGAGACTTTTCTGCCGAGCCTCAACCTGAGTTGCGAACCGCCTTGCCCCGGCAACGACGTGGGCTACGCCAGCGTTTATCTGAACAACATTTCGTGGAAGAACGCGACGGTACCAGTGCCGCGCGAATTCAACCCGGCGCTGGCCTTCGATAGCGTCATCGGCCGCGGCGCACGCAGCGAGGCGACGAAGAGCATCCTCGATCTGGTGCTCAGCGATGCCCGCGACCTTCGCCGTCACGTCAGTAAATCCGACCAGCGGCGATTGGATGATTATCTGGAATCGGTGGGCGATCTGGAACGCCGCATCAATTACAGCTTCAGCGACAGTGCAGACGCGGCATGGCAGCCGGCAATATCCAACCCCGACATGGACCGCCCCGCCGACCGGCCTTATCCCGACATTGCCGAGCGAACGCAATTGATGGTGGACGTACTGGCCTTGGCCTTCCGCATGGACCGTACCCGTATCGGGACCGTGATGTTCAACAACGAACGATCGGACGCCAGCTACCGGAAGGTCGTCGAGCGGGCCGGCAGTGCTTACCACGACATCAGTCACGGAGGCGAGCATCCTCATGCGGACATCGTCGCGTACCTGTCCACAGTGCTGGCCGGGTTCCTGAAGAAGTTGCGGGACACGCAGGAAGGCGAGACTTCGATCCTGCACAACAGCCAGATTGTCATGTGTTCCGGCATGCTTAACGGTTCGCACTATGCGAAGCACCTGCCGGTGTTACTCGCCGGTCGCGGAGGAGGAAAGTTAGAGACAGGTCGCGTCCTGGATTTCAACGACAGCAGCAATCGCAAGCTGAATCGCGTCTATGGCCCGGAACGCCGGCGTTGAACTGGACAACTTTGGCGATGCGGAAGAGCCGTTTGAGGAGTTTTGTTGATGATGAGTGAGCCGTGACGCGTAAGCGGCCGGGCCCGGTGCCTTACGGCCCGCGGCTCACACGAATGCAGTCGGAGGGTGAACGATATGTCAAAGTCCCGTTCGTTTAACCGCTGGCCCAACCGGCCGCGAGCGTGCGGCGCCGATTCGCGCAGGCCGTTGGCCTTGCGGTTAAACGATGTCCTGCGATTCGCGTGCGTTTTGGTTTTCGCATCATGCACGGTGACCGCCAGCGCCGACTTTCAACAATCTATTCGTCCGCTGCTCGAAAAACACTGCATCGCCTGTCACGGACCGAAGGAGCAGGAAGGCGATCTTCGTTTTGACGGACTCACCGGCAATCTCACGGCGCATCCGGCTGAAGCCAAAATATGGTCGGCGATCTTGGAGCAACTGGAAACCGGCGCGATGCCGCCGGAGAAACGGCCCCGGCCCGCGGCAGGCGACATCGCGGCAGCGACGGCCTGGATCAAGCAGAACGTCGGGCAAGCACAACGCCTGCTCGCGCGAAAGATGATGCGGCCGGAGAACGGCAACTATGTGCCGCATGACAAGCTGTTTGACCCGAAGACCGCCGAACAAGCGCCGAAGATCGCCGCCAGCCCGGCGCGCGTCTGGCGAAAGTTGCCGCAAAGCTACGAGGACCAGCAGAAGTGGTGGCTCAGGGCGAAGGGAGCGGCCAAGGTCCGCGGCGACTCCGTATTGCCCGCGCCGTTCGGCCTGATCCCCGAACATGAATTGAAGAATTACTCGTTCCTCTACACGCTGGAAGCTTCTCAGACCGAAGGGTTGGCCAACAATGCTCGGTCGTTGCTGATGCGCATGATTGACGGAGACCCAAAGAACGACCGGTCGCTGATTCGGAAGCTGGCTGTGGCGAAAACTCCGCCCAGTGACGAAGACCTCGACAAGGTGATTGTCGATCTTTACCGGCACTGGATCGGCCGCGATCCCGAGGCCGGCGAGTTGGCCGGCAAGCGGGCCTTTGTCGCGAAGCAAATCAAGACGTTCGGCAACCGCGAGGGCCTGATCTACGGCCTGGTTCCAGTGATGGCGCACCCGGAAGTTTTCTTTCGAGCGGAATTCGGGTCGCCCGCGTCAGCAGCACCGTCGTTGCTTCCGCCGCAGCAACTGGCAGACGCCCTGAATCGAGCCTTGCAGGATCGCGGCAACTCCAATCACTTCGCACGCTACGTGGCGGACGGCCGACTCGATAGCCGCGAGGATGTTGTGGCCGCGATTGTGGATTACGAAAAACATCGGCAACTCTCACGGGCCGAAACGGTGCAACGGTTTCTCGACGAGTATTTTGTCTACCCGCATTCCCTGCATGTGTTCAAGTGCCCTGACGACGTCAAACAACAGCAAAAGGACAACGGCCGGTTGTTCCGAGGCTTCGACGCGATCAAAACGTTTGGCAGAGACAAGGCGGTCGGAGAAACACGAAAAGTTATCGACAAGATCCTACAAGAAGACCAGCAGGTGCTCAGGCAGTTGTTGACTGTTCGTACTGACTACATGGGCAAGTCGGATGCCGTGTTGGAACATGAATTCCAATACAACAAACGGAAAACGGAAGGCAACATCGAGCGGATGGAAAAGGAGTTGGCGCAGACCGGAGAGAAGAAGCTGCCTGACGAGAGGCGAGCCAAAGTCACGCAAGAGTTAGAGAAGCAGCGAAAGCGGCTTGCCGACCTGATCGCTCAGCGCAAGAGCCCGGAGCAAGTTGGGCCGGATCGAATGGGCGTGTTGACGCAGCGTAGTTGGTTGGTGGCACATTCGACGAACACTGAAAACCACGCCATCCATCGCGGCAAGTGGATTCGCGAACGGTTGCTCGGCGGCGGCATTCCTGACTTGCCAATCACCGTCGATGCGGCGCTCCCTGAGGATCCAACCAAGACGCTTCGCGAGCGGATGCGTAAGACGCGCAGTGCCGAATGCTGGAAGTGTCATCGGCTGATGGACCCGCTCGGCCTGCCGTTCGAGCAATGGGATCACTTCGGCAGCTATCGCGAAACAGAACTCGACAAACCGGTTGTCACGACCGGCGAGATCACCGACAGCGGCGATGCGAAGCTGGACGGGCCAGTCTCCACTCCGCAAGAGCTGGCTCAGAGATTGGCCAGCTCCGAACGCGTACATCAGGTGTTCGTGCGCTACGCGTTCCGGTTCTGGATGGGCCGTAATGAAACGCTGGATGACGCGAAGACCATTCAAAATGCGTACGTGGCATACAAGGAAAGCGACGGCAGCATGTCGGCGCTTTTGAGATCATTACTGACTTCCGATGCGTTTCTGTATCGCGCGGGAGCAGTGCCAAAGGAGGACTTTGCAGATGAAGATTAGTCGTCGCGAATCAATGAAGTGCGCTGCCCTCGCCGCAAGCGGCGCTCTGCTCGGATCGCCATTTGTTCCGCCTGTGGCTCGCTCCTCCGAGACGCCAGCAGACAAAGCTGGCCCCCGTCGCTTCGTCTTCTTCCTGTTCAGCAACGGTCTGCATCCGAATCACGTGCGGCCCAAAGAACTGCTGGACGCAGCGAAGACTGACAAAGTGATCGACGTTGATCTGGCCGCGCACAACTTGCCCGAGTGGTCGTCGCCGATCGAAGCGTACAAAGACCGCATGACAATCATCCACGGCGTCAACGGCGAGCACTGTAACACGAACCACGGCTCGCCGTTCGGTTGTCTTGCCGGAGTG
>CALBSZ010000415.1 GCA_937967665.1 uncultured Planctomycetaceae bacterium | reverse complement strand
GTTAGCGTCGCGCCGCCCGCGAAATCCTTGCGTCGCGTTATAGCTGGACAGTGCCATTTTTGCCAAAGTCCACAAACATACAAGCACGCTGCGCGAGCAAGTGAATTCCGTGCCCGCGATAGGGGGGCTAACGCGGTTAGCACGGGCAGAGCCGTACCGTCTTGATGTCGCGACACCCACCACCCCTCCGGTCTTTCCCGCCGGATTCTTGTTTCAGGCGTGGCATCGCACTTTCCTGAAGCGTCCAGTTGTGTCACACTTGCGACTGGCAGGCGAGTTTGCATGGAGGTGAGACAATGTGGCGAGTATCTCTGTTTCGGTATGTACTGTTGGCACTCGCAGGCCTTTCCGTTGTTTCGCCATGTTTTGCGCAGCCCGCGGAGTCGCCGCCGCCGGCCGAACCGGCGACCGAAGTTTCCGCGGTCCTTCGCGAACGGCTGCGGTCGCCGCGCGAAACGATGAAAACGTTTTTCGACCCGGTTGGCGTGGAGAAGGCGGATTGCCTGGACCTGAGCCAGCTGTCGATCGTCGAAGACGTCAAGCAAACGCGCGGCCCAGAACTGGCGGCGATGTTGCACCAGACCATCGACCGCATGCTGCACGTTTCCCTGGAACTGATCCCTGACGACGCGGACTATCCGGAACCGTATTCGCTTGGCGAGCAGGCGGTGCATGTGACGCCGGAAGAGCGTGCGGATATCGAACGTTTGGTGATCTCGCGGAGCGACGACGGGCTGTGGCGCTTCAGCGCCGACAGTGTTGCCGCCATCGAAGAGCTTTACAGCCGCTGGAAGGATCATAATGTTGTCGAGGGAATCGAAACGGTTGATGCTGTCGAGAAGCCGTTTTCCGTTCGGCTGGAAGAGATGTTTCCGGCGAGCTTGCAGAGCGACGCCGAGCGGAAGAGCGAGAGCGCGTTCTATATCGCGCCGTATCAATGGATTTGTCTGGCGATTGTCATTGGCATCGGCTTTCTTGCCGACGTCATCGTGCGCACCTTTCTGACGGTCTTGACCGGATTCTGGCTGAAGATTCGCAAGAGCGACGGCTTTCCGGAACTCAATAAAGTCTGGCGACCGATGGGACTGCTGGTGCAGGCCAGTCTGTGGTACTTCGGCACCAAGTTGATTGGCTTGCCGGTGGTCGTCCTGGCATTCCTGCTGGTGGCGTTGAAGTTCTTTGCCATTGTCGCGGCCGTCTGGACTGCCTTCCGCCTGGTGGATCTGATGGCACACGTTGCGTCGAACCGCGCCAGTCGGACGGAAACAAAATTCGACGACATCATTGTGCCGATGATCGCCAGGTCGCTCAAGTTTGTGGCCGTGTGTATTGGGCTGCTGACCTTTGCTCAGGTCTACGGTTTGCCCATGGCGGGTTTGATTGGCAGCATGGGCATTGGAGCGATGGCGGTGGCCTTGGCCGCGCAGGATACGGTCAGTAATTTTTTCGGGTCGATCACGGTCTTGCTTGATCGTCCGTTCGAAGTGGGCGACTGGGTGATTGTGGAGAGCGGCGCGGAGGGGACGGTCGAGACGGTCGGGTTTCGCAGTTCGCGCATTCGTACGTTCTACAATTCCGTAATCACCGTGCCGAACAGCCGTTTGACGACCGCCACGGTGGACAACATGGGGCGCCGCCGCTATCGACGGATCAAGGCGGTGCTGAACGTCGAATACAGCACGACTCCAGAGCAACTCAACGCCTTCTGCGAAGGGATTCGCGAACTCATCCGGCGGCATCCGTACACGCGGAAAGACTATTATCATGTTTACTTCAACGAGTTTGCCGGCAGTTCGCTGAACATACTGCTTTACTGTTAGCTCGAATGGCGCGATTGGGCGATTGAGTTGCGCGAGAAGCACCGACTGTTCATCGACATTATGAAGCTGGCCGATCATTTGCGAGTGGGCTTTGCCTTCCCGACTCAAACCCTGCACATGTTTCAGGAAAGCCAGCCGGCGAGTCCACCGGCCCTTTCCGACGCCGAGAACGCCGGAAGGGAAATCGCCGCACAGATCGCCGGGCCCCTTGTCGGACCCGACCAGCGGCCAGGCCCCGTCTCGTTTTCTTGAAGTCCAATTCGTAACACCACCATGACCAATCTCGACCAATTCGAAAGCGTTTTCAAGGCGGCCGACAAGCCGCCGTTCCGGCACGAGCTCGTGGCGTTGCGTTCCGTGTTGATCATCACGGACATGAACGCCGCGGCCAGCGCGACGTATGCCGAGCAAGTGCAGGCCTTTCTCAAGGTCTTGGGACCGGCATCGGAGATGACGTGGAATACCGTCGTCGGCGACGAGTACGCCGGCGTCGCGCCGTTGCTGCAGCGGGTCGCGGAGCACGATCCAGACTTGATCTGTGTCTATCGTAATCTGCACGCCGCGGCCACGGAGTATCCCCACAGTCTGGGAACCTACGTCGACGTGCTCACGCAGGCCACACGGATCCCGGTTATGCTGTTGCCGCATCCGCATCTGCCGTCGGCGCGGCAGACAACGATGCTGAACACCAACAGCGTCATGGCCGTCACGGACCATGTGGCGGGTGATCATCGACTGGTCAGCTACGCGGCGGCGATTTGCGAACCCGGTGGCACGCTCTACTTGACGCACTTGGAAGACGAGGCGACGTTCGAACGCTACCTGCGTACCATTGCCAAGATTCCATCCCTCAATACCGAGGACGCTCGCGAGAGCATCCTGGAACAGTTGCTCAAGGATGCACGCGACTACATCGACTCGTGCCGCCGCGTGTTGTCCGAGGAACACGTCGACATCACGATTGAAGATATCGTCACCGTCGGCCATCATCTGAACGAGCACAAACGGCTCATCCAGGAGTGTGAAGTCGATGTCGTGGTGATGAACACCAAAGACGAAGATCAACTGGCGATCCACGGTTTGGCCTATCCGCTGACCATCGAGCTACGTGATACGCCGCTGCTGCTGTTGTAACGAGGAACAGGACATGATCATTGCGGCAACCGGTCACGAAGTTTCTACCGGGGTGACGATCCTCTTTGGCTGCCTGCTGGTGAGTCTGGTCGTCTGTCTGGCATTGGAAGAAAAGATCCATGCAAAGAAATCGGTGATTGCCGGCATTTTCGCAATCGTGAGCCTGTTGCTGGGCACGATCTGCGGCATCCTGAACTTTTCTCCGGTTGTTGTGGGCAGCCAGGAAGCCGTTGTTGAACCCGGCGACGAAGTGGATCTGATCATCAGCAATGGCGAGGCCGTTGAGCACATTCACTTGCAGCAGGATTCCGAGTCACCAGAGCAGGAATCGCATATCTTGCACGTGGATGGCCATATTGTCGCGATGCCGGTTTACATTCCGGGCATCGATTGGGGAGTGATCGCCATCATTCTTGGTTCCAGCCTGTTCGTCGATGTTACCAGCAAGTCCGGCTTGTTTACCTGGATCGCCATCAAAGTGACCAAGGCGTCTGGCGGCGAACCGCTGAAGCTGCTGTTCTTCTACGGCATCATGACCGTCATCTTTTCCGCCGTGTTGAACAACGTGACGGCCATGATCATCGTGGGATCGCTGACGGCCGTCTCGCTGGACAAGCTGGGCCGCAACAAGATGCTGCTCGGTTTCCTGTTGATTGAAGGCTTGTTGACCAACATTGGCGGCTTGCTGACCCTGATCAGCAGCGTGCCCAATATCATCGTCGGCACCACGGCGCAAATCGACTTTGTGACTTTCTTCCTGAAGGCCGGGCCCTATGTTGTGGTGGCCACTCTGGTAACCCTGGTGATGGGCGCCAAACTGTTTCAGATCCGCCCGCTGCAAACGGAGAGTGAGCGAGGCGAAGCGCGATTGCTGGTCTCCAGTTTTGACGAAAACGACGGCATCGAAAGCTGGGGATTCTTTTGGTTCGGCGCTGCCATGCTGGTCCTGTTCATCTTCACCATTGCGACCACGTCGGTCTTGCCGTTCGTCAAGGAACTGGAAATGGGCTTCGTGGCACTGGCCTTCGCCGGCATCATGTTGCTGCGCTACAAGGCCAGCGTGGACAAGTTCTATCGAAATGTCGACTGGGACCTGCTCGGCTTCTTCATGGCGCTGTTCGTGGTGATTTACGTCATGGAGCACGCTCAGGTGTTGGCGGCCATTGGGATCGGCCTGGAACATGTGTTGGCCGATATTTCGGCGGAGCAGGCGGGTGTTCGTGATTCGACCGTGTTGCTTGTCGGCGCGGCCGTCTTCAGCAGTGTAACCGACAACATTCCGCTGGCCGCCATGCTGGCCAGCATCCTGACGTCGCTCGAAGCGCCTCAAAGTTCCGGCTTGTGGTGGTCGGTGATTTTTGGCGCGAACCTGGGCGGCAATCTCACGCCGATCGGATCCGCGTCGACCTTGGTGGCGGTGACCATCATGCACAAGCACAAGCTGGCCATGCCGTTTGCGGCTTTCGTGAAAGCGGCCATTCCCTACGCAGCCGTTCAGATCGTCCTGGCCACGATCTATGTGCTGCTTTTCTTGCGCTGATCGAATGCGGTGGTCACGAGTTGCAGCCGGGCGGTCGTTAGTCAACAATGGAGTTGTTCCATTTCGACTTTTCCTGAGGATCCAGCCGTGCGCCACTCGATCATTCTTGTTCTTCTGTTTTGTTTACTGGGGACACCCCGCGTTCGCGCCGAGGAGTCATACGATATTGTCATTTACGGGGGCACGTCCGCGGGCGTCATCGCCGCCGTGCAAGCGAAACGTTTGGGGAAGTCGGTCATCGTGGTCTGTCCCGATGAGCATCTCGGCGGCCTGACCAGCGGAGGACTGGGCTGGACAGACAGCGGCAACAAGGAGGTGATCGGGGGCCTGTCGCGCGAATTCTATCAGCGGGTGAAGGACCATTACGATACGCCTGCTGCCTGGAAGTTCCAGAAGCCCGAAGAATACAGCCGGTACCGTCCGGCCGACGACGCGATGTGGGTTTTTGAACCAGGCGTCGCGGAACAGGTGTTCGACACGCTGGTTGCGGAACACAAGGTTCCCGTCCATCGCGATTCCTGGCTGGATCGCGCCGCGGGAGTCAAACGCGCCGGTGGCAAGATTGTCCAGATGACCATGTTGAACGGGAAGGCCTATCGCGGCAAGATCTTTGTCGACGCCACGTACGAAGGCGATCTGATGGCGGCCGCGGGCGTGTCGTACCATGTGGGCCGCGAGTCCAATGATCAGTATGGCGAGACGCTGAACGGCGTACAGAAAGCAAGGACGGTCAAACATCAATTCGACAAGCCGATCAGCGCGTATGTGAAACCGGGGGATCCTTCAAGTGGCTTGTTGCCGCGCGTGCATGGCGAGGACCCCGGAGAGGATGGTAGTGCCGATCACCGCGTGCAGGCGTACAACTATCGCATGTGCCTGTCGCGCGTGGCGGAGAATCGGGTGCCGTTTCCCAAGCCCGCAGGGTACGATCCGCTGACCTACGAACTGCTGGCGCGCTATTTGGACGCCGGCTGGCGCGGCGTCTGGCAGAAGTTCGATCCCGCGCCGAACGGAAAAACCGACACGAACAATCACGGCGCCTTTTCGACCGACAACATCGGTATGAACTACGACTATCCCGAGGCGTCCTATGAGCGGCGGCGCGAGATCCTGGCCGAACATATGCAATACCAGCAGGGACTGATGTGGTTTCTGGCCAACGATCCACGCGTGCCCGACGATGTCCGCCAGAGGATGAGCGTGTGGGGATTGGCGAAAGACGAATTCGTCGACAACGGCAACTGGCCTCATCAAATCTATGTCCGCGAGGCACGTCGCATGGTCAGCGATTTCGTCCAGACCGAACTGACGCTCCGGCGAATCCAGCCGACGCCCAAGCCCATCGGTATGGGGTCCTATAACATGGATTCGCACAATGTCCAGCGGTACGTGGACGAACAGGGGAACGCCCGGAACGAAGGAGACATTCAAGTCAGTCCCGGCGGTCCCTATCCGATCAGCTACGAGGCCATCGTTCCGAAACGGCAGGAGTGCACCAACCTGCTGGTACCGGTTTGCCTGTCGTCGTCGCATATCGCCTACGGTTCGATTCGCATGGAGCCGGTCTTCATGATCATCGGGCATTCGGCCGCCACGGCTGCGAGCCTGGCGATCGATGATCAAGTCGCCGTCCAGGACGTGTCGTACGAGAAGCTGAAAGCACGCCTGCTGGAAGACAATCAGGTGTTGGAGTACAGTCGCGGTCCGGCGGCGCCTCGCGTGGTCATCGATCCTGCGAAGCTGGATGGTGTGGTTGTCGACGATTCCCAGGCCCAGCGGACGGGCGTCTGGCAGACAAGCAATTCGATCAGTCCGTTTGTCAACTACGGATACCGGCACGACGACAACAAGAATAAGGGCAAGATTTCGGCCACGTTTGCCGCGAAACTGAGTCCCGGCAAGTATCAAGTCCGCATCGTTTACTCGGCGAACCCAAACCGCGCCACGAACGTTCCCGTGACAATCGGCGACAAGCAGGTGCTGGTGAATCAGCGTCAGGCTCCGAACGACGGCGTCTTCCATTCGCTGGGAACGTTTTCGTTCGACGGAGCGGCGGCCGTCACGATCAGTAATGCCAATACCGATGGTTACGTGATCATCGATGCCGTCCAGTTCCTGCCGGTTCGGGAGTAACCGTTCGTGGTTGCCATATCGTAGTACCGCGACTCCGTTCGCGGTTATTGTGTTGTGACGACGCAGCGACGTGCATTGGCAGAGCGGGTGGCACGCAGCCAGAGAAGGGAGCGGTCTCAAAGCGCCCGTTGTTGTTGCCGGTAGGCGACGGGTGGGAGGCGGAGCCTCCGGGTAGGGCGTTCCAGGCGGAGCCTGGGTACGAATGAAGTCGGCGAGAATAGAAGCACGTAGCGCGAGCAAGTGTGTTTGGACGTACGTGACCCACTCGCTCGCGCGTCGTGCTTGTAGGACGGCCGATCCTGTCGCTGTTCAGTTAGGTACGAGAGAATGTCATGAGTCTGGTGCTTACGTGCGAGTGCGGGAAACGTTACACCGCGCCAGCTCACCTGGCCGGAAAGTCGGTCGTTTGTCCGGCGTGCCGGAGCCGGATCCAGGTGCCGGCGGTGATGCCCATCGCGATGGATGCCATTGAAGTGGTGGATGTCGCGGACGTCTCTGTGGCGCAAGGGGACGCGACCCGCGCAGGACCGGTGGACGCCGAAGTCGTCGACGCAATCTTAATCGACTCTGATGCGGCAGCCGGTGTGACACCGCCGGCGTTGTTGCCGCTGCCGGCCGCGCGCCTGTCCGCTGCGAGCACCAACACGCCTGGAAAGACTCGCCAGCCGTTCAGCTCGGCGACCTTCAAGTTTCCTGATCCGCCCAGCGAACTGGTTCCCGACCCGCAAGGGACTTTGCAAATACGCGCGGCGCATCCCGCGATCGGCATCCTGGCCAGCCTCGGCGGTCTGGTGCTGGTGATCGGCAGCCTGATTTTGATTTGGATCAGCGTCGCCGGACTCGTCGACGTC
>CALBSZ010000414.1 GCA_937967665.1 uncultured Planctomycetaceae bacterium | reverse complement strand
TGTTGTCGACATTAGCCGTTTTGGCGTTAGCCACGGTTATTGGTGCACGAATCGCTCGGACGACGCGCTAGTGCTCTATTACACCTAAGAGTTTGTGTTGTCGACATTAGCCGTTTTGGCGTTAGCCACGGTTATTGGTGCACGAATCGCGGCTAACGCCAAAGCGGCTAATCCCAAAACTAAGTTGTCACAAAGCACTAGGCTACGGTGAAATGTGGCCTTCGGCCAAACACATCAGCCAAAGTGCGCAGCTTTAAAACTTCAAAACTTGCACTTCGAGCTTATATGACGAAGAAACCCGGCGCTGTCGGACCAAGTGTTAGACGTCGCGAGGGCTGACGCCGAGATCAACGATGCTGCAGGCGACGATGGGTTGCAGCCCCAGTTGTTCGGCGCGGTCGATCAGCTGCTGGCTATCGCTGCCCGGGTTCAGCCACAATTCGCGACATCCCTTGGCGGCAATCTCTTCCAGCATGCCCAGTCCGATGTGGGGAGGCACGTACATGCTGATGCGATCCAGGTGGTCGACAGGGACGTCTGCGATCGAGGCGTAGACGGCGAGCCCTTCGATTTCGCCCCCTTTCGGATTGACCGGATAGACCTCGTAGCCTTGCTGCAAGTGGGCTCGAATGGACTTGTTGCCAAATTTCGACCGATCCGCGCTGGCACCGATAATGGCGACGGTTGGGTTGGACATGTGTGACTTTCTGTTGGTTTCAGACATGTTTGCCGGCGCCAGCGGCTAAGGGTTAAACAGAATCACGGCACGAACTGAGCCACGCAATTTCGAGACAAATTGGCGCTGTTCAACAGCGACCAGTTTGTCACCGATTGGCCGAAAAGAAAAGGCCGGTGACAAACAAACTCGCATTGCAAGTCAGCGTCTCAGCGGCCGGTAATTCGAGCCGATACAGCCGGTATTGACTACGGAGTGATTTCGATACCCAGCTTCTCTTCTTCTTCTTCCTGAATGATGATTCGCGGCGTCACCATGAGCATCAGGCTTTGGGTTGTTCGGCCGATGCCGACGTTCTTGAAGAGGCGGTTGATATACGGAACTTTGCTGAGCATGGGGACACCTCGCTCGTCGCGCCCTTCACTCATCCGCTTGATCCCTCCCAGCAGCACCGTACCGCCGTCGGGTACACTGACCGTGGTGGTCACCGTGGTGAAGGCGAACGTCGGCAGCTGCACGGTCGTGCCGGAACGGGTTGTTTGGGCGCCGTTATTGACCGTGGAAGTATCGTCCGTCGGATCCTGTGCGGCGGTTCCGGAATCGGAAGTCGTCGTTCCTTCGAAGGTGAACTCTTCCACGTTCCCGATTGTGCTGAAGAAGGGCACGAGCGTCAGTCGGACGAAACGGCGATCCGCGGAAACCACCGCCTGGACACTCAACGAAGTTCCTTCGCTGAGCACGGTGATTACCGGTTGCTGCGCGGCGGCGAAATCGCCCACGACGGGAATCACGCTGGTCACGAACGGTCGTTGCGACGTATCGGAGACGAACGCCTGCTGTCCGTTGAAGAGTGTCACTTTGGGTGCTTGCATGACGTTGGTCCGCGAATCGCCCTGCGACGCCTGCAACAGGAAGAACACTTCGATATCGCTGAGGATCGCCGCTCCGAAGTTCGCGGCCGTCATGGCATCGAACCCGCCGAACGTCGGCACGGTCGAGGCGAAACCACCCTGGGTGAATGGAAAGTCCAGGTCGATCGTGGGCGATCCGTCCGGATTCAAACCGAAGCTCAAGCTATGACCGTCGTCGTCCGGTGGAGCGCCCGTGAGGTTCGTGTTGTCGTCGATGCGGAAGTCGAAATCGATACCGATCCGTTCGAAGAAATTGTCACTCAACGTAATGAAGCGAACTTCAATGGTGACTTGCAGGTCCTGCAGGCGGCGCAGCTGTTCAAGCAGGTCGGCGATTTGTTCGTGTACTTCCTGGGTTTGGCTGACGACGAGACTCAGGTTGGTGGGAAAGCCTTCGACGGAGCCGGGACCGCCGACTTCATCCCAGGTCTGGGGTGCGATGGTCGACGTGATCAGTTCGATCAAGGTATCGAAGTCGGCCGCCGCCGCTCCGCCCATCCCGCCGGGCCCGTAACCAGTTGGCATGGGCGCGCGTGTTCCTCCGGAGGTCATTCCGGAAGCGCCCATTTGGGCCAACACCGACGCGTTGACGGGCGCGTTCGATTCGTTTTCAGCCAGGGTTAGTGGCGCCGTTCCCACCGGACCTGGATTGCCGCCGTAGCCGATGTTTTCGTGGGCGGCGCGGATCGCACCGGGCAGACCGATGTTGTAACTGGGAATGAAGTTCGGGATGGGAATGACCAGGTCGGCCACATTGTAAACCCGCGGGTAGACGTCCGAATCGCGTGTTTGTTCGCTGGTAATCTTCAGCACATCGTTTTGGATCACGTAACTCAAGTGCAGCGGTTCCAGAATCAGATTCAGCGCGCTGCGCAAGGGGATCGGATTGGGCAAATTCAGGTCGACGGGCGTGTCGCTAGTGATTCCTTCGGCGTGCATTCCCTGTGGATCCAGGTGTACGTTGATGCCGGTCATTTTGCCCAAGGTGCTGATGACCGTGGCCAGTGGTTCGCTATTGAAGTTGACCTGCACTTCGTCTTTGAGGGCTTCGCGAATCTCCAATTCCGCCTTGGTGAGCCGGGTGTTCTGCCCTTCCATGAAACGCGCGCGGCGATTCTTCAACACGTCCCAGGTCGGTTTGTCCGGGAAGGCCATGGTCTGCCCCGGGGCCAGCGAACTGATCGCCGACCGCGCCACGTCGGTAAAGACGTTGTAGACCCCTTCCTCGGTGGCTTCCTTGATTCCATGCTGTTCGGCAATCCGCCGCGCGAAACGGCTCTTCTCAATCAGCAAGACCACCGTGGGATCGCTGGGATCGAGCTCTCTGGCCTGTTTGGCGATCACTTCCGCCTCGGCGTAACGTTGCTCGTCGATCAGCTGATTGAACTGTTCGACAAGTTCGGCGATGGCCTGTCGCACTTCGACTCGCGACTGCCTGGCACGATCGATCTTTGCCAGGGTTTCGCGATTCTGTTCGTTCAATTCGATCGTGGCTTTGTGGTTTTCAATGTATTGCTCCATCTCGGTGATCTTGCGATCGACGATGGTCAACAGCTGCTTGCGCGACGGCGGGTCGAGTTCCGATGTGCGGACGCGGTTGCGGAGCACGGTCAGCCGGTCCAAGGCGCCGCGCGGATCGGTCTGCTGCATCCGCTCGACCGTGGCCTGTTCGCTGGTGATTTCGCGGAGCATCCGTTGCCGCAGCATGTGCTGTTCCGCGGTGACCTCTTCGAGCGGCGTGGGCTGCCGTCCCAGTTCGGGCAACGCACCCGGCTCGTTATTCAACAGCATGATCTTGGTTTGCAGCTCTTTGCGCGTATCGGCATCCATTTCCGCATTGTATTTCCAGGCCTCTTGAAACCGTTCCATCGCCAGTTCCCGCTTGCCTGCCGAGAGTGCTTGCAAGCCCTGCTGGTAGACCTGCATCCCGAATGCGGAATCGCTGCCGCGCGGCATCAGGGTATTTCTCAGCGCGTTGGCCTGCACGTTGCGTGTGTAATCGTTGGCAGGATTGTAGATACTGGGGCTGATTGGAAAGCGAGCATCTCCGTTCGGTCCAACGGCTTGCGTGGCCACAGCGCGCTGCACGCCATCGCCACCAGCCTGCATGACAGGGAACTCGCCGCCCCGGCTTGCGGCGCGGTTGGCTTCCAGCACGATTTGCCAGGGGCGTGTTGAGTTTTCGAAGTACTCGTCCGGCACGCGGAGTTTCTGCGCCTGTTCCGCAAGTTGCTTGGCGGAAACGGCGTCGCCGCGATCGAGTGCGGCTTGGGCGCGTGCCACCAGTTGCAGCGCCTGCTCGCGCTTCGTGGCGATTGATTCTGTGGGGGGAAGGCGGGTCGGCGCGTTGTTGGCGTCAACGCGAAAAGCACCGGGAGCGCTCGTGTCCGGATACGGACTGCCCGTTACCGGCAGCAGCGAGTTTGGCGGGGTGACTTGCAACGGCATGCGGTCCACCGCTTGCGGCTCGACATCCGACGGGCGCAGGGCGAAAGGCGACTGGTTCAACGCTTGCGCAGCGTTGGCTTCCGCATTCGGAGCGATGGCGTCGACGGAGTTCCGATTCACTTTGCCCTGTACGCGATCGAAGGGATCCGCGCCGGCATCCGCGGCGTTGCGGGCCTGGATTCCAGAAAGGGCGGGGAACCGCTGGCTGGGTCGCACCGGAGTGTTCGGCCGTTCGGCCTTGAGCTTTTCGAGTTCCCGGCGAGCTTTCTCGGGCGTGTCGTAGAAACGCGCGTGCAGCGGATCATAACTGACATTCAGTCGCTCGGCCTGCGAGATGTACAATTCCGCCTGGTCGAACTCGCTGTTCAACATGGCCGTCCGCGCCATCTTCAACAACTGCTCGCTCTCCTTTTTGCGGAGGCTGGGATCGAGTGGGTTGGACTGGCCTGCAACCAGGGACACAATCTCGAAAGACCATGACCCTGCATCCGCCGGTACGGACCCGCTGCACATGATTCCTGTTACCAGGCAAAACAGTATTCGTTTTGCGGTCGCTTTCAACGCGATTCTCCTTCTCCGCGATGTAACGCACCTATAGCGAGTTCACTGTTCGTATGCACGTGGTCACAATCCGTTGCGACTGTCGTTCGTACGCTGTGTCGGAAAAGCGGGAAACCCCATTTTTCGTTCAGTTCACTCGATGATTCCTACAGATGAGATTCTCGTTGCCAAGGTCTTGGCAGTCGATGATAAGCCAGTTCATTTCGAAGAGTGGGGATAAATACCCAGCGTCGTCCAGCGGGTCAAGTGCGGTTTTCGACTTTGGCTTGACATTTCAAGAATCTTCATCACTTCCTTCCAATTCCAGCTAGCGTTTTCGGGGTCGTTGCGCCACCTGGACGCCTGCCAGCTGTCCACCTACAACTAGGATGACCCGACGTCGCAAATCATTGGTTCCCGCAGTCATCCAGGCCCCGCCATGACGGCGTGGCGCGGCTGGTCGAAGGGCGTGGCGAAGGAAATACCAAATGGACTTTCTGACGGCAATACTATTCATTACAGGCTTCGTGCTCCTCATCGTGGGGGCAGAGTCCCTGGTTCGGGGTGCTTCGCGGCTGGCGGTGGCTGCCGGCATTTCGCCGCTGGTGGTGGGGCTGACGGTCGTGGCCTACGGAACCAGCGCGCCCGAACTGGCGGTCACCGTACAGTCAACGTACAACGCCCAACCCGATCTGGCGATCGGCAATGTCGTGGGGAGCAATATTTCCAACGTCTTGCTCGTGCTTGGCGTTTCCGCGCTGGTCTCGCCCCTGGTGGTCTCGCGGCAACTTGTGCGTTTCAGCCTTCCCATCATGCTCCTCGCCGCACTGGCGTTGCCGCTGATGGGCCTGGACGGGAACATCAGTCGTGTGGACGGGTTGATCCTGGTCCTGGGCGCCATCCTGTATACCACGTATACGGTTCGCCGCAGCCGAGCGTCGACCTTCGAATCCAACAGCGAACTGATGCCCGACCGATCGCCGGCCAGGCAAATGGCCATGCAACTTGGACTGATTGTCGTCGGTCTCGCGCTCTTGTTGCTGGGCGCTAACTGGCTGGTGAATGGCGCCGTGGCTGCCGCCGAGGCGCTGGGTGTCAGCAAGTTGATTATCGGCCTGACCGTGGTGGCGGTCGGTACGTCGCTGCCGGAAGTGGCGACGTCCGTCGTGGCGGGTTTTCGGGGCCAGCGCGACATCGCGGTGGGCAATGTCGTGGGAAGCAATATCTTCAATATCCTCCTGGTACTGGGCCTGACGGCCATCGTCTCGCCGGACGGTGTCAGGGTTTCACAACCGGCCATGCGTTTTGACATTCCGATCATGCTGGGCGTTTCGGTAACCTGCCTGCCCGTGTTCTTTACCGGTTACCTGATTCGACGCTGGGAAGGCGCCATGTTCCTGGCCTACTACGCGGCCTATACCTTGTTTCTCTATCTGCAAGCCACCAGGCACGAAGCGCTAAGTCCTTTCAGCACCGTGATGCTGGGATTCCTGATCCCGCTGACGGCTGTCACGTTGATTGGGTTGGCCTGGCGCGCTTTCCATCTGGAACGCAAGTTGAAACCGGATTAGCGCCTATTTCGTTTCGTTCCAGTAGATTTTCACGTTGTGCGTTTGGCGACCTACCGCGACGATGTCCGTCCGTCCGTCGCCGTTAAAGTCTCCGACGTTCAGATCTTCGATGGCAACGCTGCCCGGATCGACGATCGTGCGCTGCCAATTCCGGCCGCTGCTGTCGGGGTCGTAAATCCGCAGACCGCGGCGCGCCTGGTCGTTCTTGTCGTCGCGAACGCCAATGATCAACTCTTCGTCCGGATCATCGTCCAAGTTGGCGCAGTACACCGCGTGCCCCCACTTCAGGTCGTCGTCCAAAACGTGTCGCTGCCACAGCCAAGGCTGGTTTTTCGGTCTCTCCGTTCCGGGATGCGTGTAGACCACCACCTGGAAGCCGTGCCACGGTTCGATCGTGGCGATATACTGCTGGCCGTTGGCCAGACGGCCGTTCTTGATTTCACTGGCCCCGCGGCTGGGTTGAGATTCCTGATTGCCGGTGCCAAGTTGCGTGTGGTTCCAGGTACCGTCCGACTGGCGTTCTAACAGCGTCACACCTTCGAAACTGGCAACCAGGATATCGATATTCCCATCGCCGTCGAAATCGGTGGGCCAGAAGTTGTGGGCCACGTGCAACTTGTCACTGATGACGCGCACCGGCCATTCGTCCTTGATGGGATTCTTCGGTACCGTATAGGCCAGGATGCGAATCCCGTTTTCCATGAAGTTGGGATCGGTGGTGTTACGGCCTTTCAGCGGTACGTTAATCAGTTCGTCGCGGCCATCGCCATCCAGATCGGCGAATTGCATGCGGTGCGTTGTCGGTTCATTCCCGAGCGAATAATATTTCCATGGCGCCGTCGGTTTTTCACCTCCCGAAATCCAACCGACCGATCCACCGGATTTCGTGTTGGTGAACTGCCAATCCGCGCCCACGGCGAAGTCCCAGCGTCCATCGCCATCAATATCGCTGGGCGCGATGCACACGTTGTCGAATTTCTTTTCGGGGTCCGCCGTCAGAACGTGCTCGTTCCAATTGGGATTCTCCAGCCAGAGGATCCGCTTACTGTCGACAATCACAATGTCGGGCCGCCGGTCTTCGTTCATGTCCAGGACACGTACCGCATAGCCAACGGTCAGTCGCGTGGCGAGTTCCTGTTCGCGAAATGCCAATTCGCCGGCCAGGACGGTCGAAACGGATACCACTAGAATAGTTACGGAAAGGAAGATCAGAATAGATAGCATGACAAACTCCTCTGTTGGCTGTCTTGGGTTTTGAAATGGCTGATCCCGCCGGTTGGCAGGCGGAGCCGAGCGAGTCGCCCCGACGGGTCGCGTCTCGGCACTGAAAATCCTCACATCACGTGTCGAAACGGCCGCTACATTGAAGCTGAACGCGCTCTAACCCGCGTATTAAGTAGAAACCACCAGCTTCCGACATGCAACCGACCGATAAATGCTGGACCGTTACCGACAAAATCCAGAATTGTGGCTAGAATGAAGGGACATCGAAGAAGGACAGGAATATGAAGCAAGTCTTTATTGGCGGAATGGTCGTCATTGGCCTGATTGGGGGCGCCTTCTATTTACTGTGGGCCACGGGATCGCAGCTCTTCAAAGACTGGCGGCTGAACCGCGAAGTGAAAGAAATCAAACAGCAAATGGCGGAACGGAAGAAGCACCGGAAGCAGGGACATTCGCCGGGCCCCATGGATCCTTCTTGATTCTTGCCACGCTCCCGCTGCGAACCCTCGCAGCGACGCCGGCTACAGGACCTGCGTTTTTCTTCCGCGAACGTAGATATCTTCTGCGATCCGCTCGACGCGGACGTCGGTCAATGCCAAGGCGTCGGCCATGGACGAGATCCCACCGCCTGCGATGGGCCCGAGTGCCGTGGCGCCGCCGATGAGTTTGGTTGCGATAAACGCGTGGGCTTCATCGATTTCACCAAGGTCGAAGAGGACTCCCAGGACTTGGGCACCGCCTTCGACAAGGACATTGGTGAATTGTCGCCGGCCGAATTCCTTCAGCAGACTGCCCAGCCGCTCGGCTTCGTCGTCTCCCGCGCAGCAAAACACCTCACAACCCGCCTCGGTCAAGCGAGTTTGATTCTCCAGGGAAGCGGTGGGGCCGACGGCGACCAGCACGGGCCACTGTGACGCGGTTCGCACCAGTTGGCCATCCGGCGACAAATTGCCATGCGAATCCAGGACGACGCGCAGCGCGGTGCGGGGCCCGGCAGGCCGCGCGGTCAGCAGCGGATCATCCGCCTCGGCCGTGCCGCGGCCGATCACAACCGCATCCACTCGGCCGCGCAATTGGTGCGCGATTTGGCGGGACTCCGCATTGGAAATCCACTGGCTGCTGCGGGTCCTTGAGGCGATTTTGCCGTCGAGCGTCATGGCCCATTTCGCGATGACCCAGGGCAGGCCGCGTTGGACAAGTTTGCGAAAGGGGGCGGTCAGCGCGGCAGCGTCCTGTTGCCCGACACCAACAGCGGCTTCGATGCCGGCTTCCTTGAGTTGACGGATCCCGCCGCCAGCCACTTTCGGAAACGGATCTGGCAGCGCGATCGCCACGCGTCGAATGCCAGCCGCGATTACGGCGTCTGTGCAGGGCGGCGTCTTACCGTGATGGCAGCAGGGTTCCAGCGTGACGTACATGTCCGCTCCGGCAGCGGAACCGCCGGCGTTCTGGATCGCGATCACTTCGGCGTGCGGACCGCCGAAGGAAGGATGCCAACCTTCGCCGACAATCTGGTCATCACGAACAATCACGCATCCGACCAGCGGGTTGGGTTCAACAAATCCCTGACCACACACTGCCAGTTCCAGCGCGCGCTGCATGAACCGAGGGTCGGGAAACGCCGTCGACATCAATCCATTCCGGGCACCCAGAGCTTGGACTTCCCTTCTTCGCCAGCGGCGGGTGCGGCAGGAGCCTGGCCGCCGGGCGTCCAGACACCGCCGGGATCCGGTGCGGCGGGCGCCGTGGGCGTTCCGGCCGGGGCGGCGCCACGGGGCATGCCCTGCCCGGCCACGCTTTGCGGATTGATCAGACCGCTGCGGACCAGCATTTCATAAAGTGCCTGCGCCACTCCGGGTTCGTTGACGTGCTGTTGCTGGATTTGCTGCACGAGTCGTTCGATTTCCGGGATTTCGCGGCGGCGGATGCGCAATGCCAGTTCACTGAGCAGGTATTGGGCGGGCGATTCGCCGGAGTTCCTGGCTTCGGCCGCCGCCTTCAGGATGTATTCCAACGAATCATCGGGATTACTGCTGTAGCGTGACAGGATGCCGTACGCCTCCGCGCGATCGACTTTTCCTTTGAGGCTGTCGCGGCTGACAACTTCCTGCGCGAACGTTCGCGCCGCCTTCACCGCCGCCTGCATGGCGGCACGACGGTAGACGTTGATCAAGTCATCGTCGGAAAGTTTTAGCAGATCCAGTCGGGCTAACCGCGCCAGCGGCAGCCGAGCCGGCTCGGAACTCCAGGGGTCGATCGGCGACAACGTAGGCAGGCCCAGATCGCGGCGGAGTTCATTGAAGTCCAAATCCCACTGATTCTGCTCGCCTTCAAGTTCCAACAGCAGGATCGCAGCCAGGATCCGCCGCTCGTATCCGGCCTCTCCGGCTGCTGCACGTGCTGTTTTTCCATCCAGGATGGAAAGCGGCAGTTCCGGCCAGACCTGGAACATCATCTGGCGTCGTTTTTCGTGCATCAGCGAAAGCCGCAGTTCCGCGGGCGTGTCGTCAGGCAATCGCCAACTCCAGGAGAGCGCTGCGGAAACCGCATTGGCATCGCCTTCGACAGCTTCGCCGGTCGGTTCGCCGAGCGTCTCGCCGAGCGCGGATTTGAAGAGCTCCGTCTTCTCTTCGAACTTTGCGTCGCGACGAACGCTAAATTCAACACGCGCGTCGCGATCAGTTTGTTTGCCGAATACAAAGCACTCGCCAATCACGTTGGGCGCGGCGTCCAAAGTCAGGCCGACACCCGTATCCGGAATGTCCTTGTCCAGGACCCAGTAGACGGCCTTCGGCGGTGGTTCGGCGTCGGAACCAAGTTGTGACGTGTCGACCGGCATCTGAGAAACCCGTTTGCTGCTGACCAGGCGTTCCAGCAGCGCTTCCAGGTTGCTGACCGGGTAGGTCACGATCAGTTCTTCGACGCGATCCTGATAGCTTTCCGCATCCTGCAGCTGCGCCAACGCTTCGGCTTCGACCGCATCGTCCAGGGAAACGGCATCCAAGGCCGCGTACTTTCGCCAGGCCGCCGCGGCCGCATCGTTCTCCGCTAGCCAGCCATGCAGGATGGCCATGTTCCGCCAGAGGGCAGGTTCCTGGGGAAACTTCTCTGCCAGTGGCGACAAGGCTTCGACCGCCGCTGCCCAGGCGCCACGATTCGCCAAGGCCATCGCCGCGTCGAATTTCGCGCCCCACGCTACGTCGTCGGGCCGAGGACTCATCAGGAATTCCTGCTTTATCAGGATGGGCGTTTCGGTGGCGGAGTTGAGCCGCATCAGCATGGAAAAGGCGCGTGTATCTTCCTGACCGCCCAGAGCTGCCTGGAGCACCAGATGAGCTCGACCGGCCAGGATATTGCCTCCCATGATCAGGGAATGTGCTACGGCACCGATCGCCTCGTAGACAATCAGCGGCATCGATTCGCCGACTTGCGTTAAGGCGGATTGCAGCTTGGCGACCGCGGCCAATTCGTTTTCTTCCGCGCTGTCGAGAATCGCGGCCTGGGCAAACGCGACCGGGTTTTGCGCCGCGACGGCAAACAGCCGCTCGATCGTTTCACGGACCTTTTCCAACTCGCCCAACTGCAGCAGCGTGTTGCCTTTCACGGCGAGCAAGCAGGGCAAGTCTCCCTTGGACGCCAGCAGTTGATTGATCTGATCGACCGCCGCCAGACGCTGTTCGCCTTCCAGCGATCGCATGACCTTTCCCAGCTCCGCCGCGATATCCTTCGCGCAACAGAACTTGACCTTCTTTCCGCTACCGCAGGGACACGGCTCGTATGCGTCCATGATTCTTAACTTTCCGGTAAGAGACTGGTTTCGTGCTGAGTGGTCCCAAATCAAAGCGGAGTCAGGTCTTTCCGCCTCGCGCCCGTCGTGCCGGGGCAAGCTGAAAAGCCGGCTCGGCCAGGATCAACTCACAGGGGGACCGTTTCCAAGGATCTGGCATCCTATCAGAAAATGCGCTGCCGTTCGAGTAGCCCTCAGCGGAGCAGACCGTCCGCCGCAGACGATCTTGGGCTTGCGTACGACATTTCGAATTACGAACGAGGGTCCGGTAAAGGGGTCAGGAGTCAATTGCCGGAACGGCCCTTCGGGTGCTTCGCACAATTGACTCCTGACCCCTTTACCCTCCGTCGGCTAGCCGAGGTATTCGGCAGGCACGCCGCGGAGAATCTCTTCGGTGCTGGTGATCCCTTGGGCGACTTTGAGCAGCGCACCACGACGGAATTCCAGCATGCCGTTGCGGATGGCAGCGGCTTGAATCGATTCGCTCGTCGACGACTCGGCCAACAGCTGGCGAATTCCCCCGGTGACCGGCATGATTTCGAACAGTCCGATCCGGCCATCATAGCCCGACTGCAAGCACGCGTCGCAGCCGCGCGGACCATAGATGATTCGTCCCTGGTCCGCATTCAGGTGGGGGCGAATGTCAGCGAAGATTTGCGGTACGTCGTGAACCGGGAACGATTCGCGGCAAGCGGGGCACAGCGTCCGCACGAGCCGTTGGGCGACCACACCGAGCAAGCAGTTGGACAAGAAGTACGGATGGGACCCGAGACTCAACATACTCCGCACGGCCGCGGCGGCGATCGGCGAATGCAGCGTCGCCAGGACGAGGTGCCCGCTGTTGGCGGCACGGACGGCGGTGATCGCCGTCGCCTCGTCCCGGATCTCGCCAACCATGATCACGTCGGGAGCTTGCCGCAGCACGTTGCGCAGCAGTTCCGCAAAGCCGACGCCGATTTTCTCGGACACCTGGGACTGGCGCACGCCCTGGATGGCATATTCGATAGGATCTTCCAGAGTATTGATCTTGCGCGACCCGTTGTTGAGATACTGCAAGCAGGCGTATAGCGTGGTGGTCTTGCCGGCGCCGGTCGGGCCGGTGACCAGGATCAGGCCACTGGGGCGTTCCAGCATTGCCAGCAGGGTACTCAACTGGCCGTGTGTCAGGCCGAGTTGATCGAGGGAGCGCAACGTGCTGTCGCGGTCCCACAGTCGCATCGTCATGTCTTCGCCGAACAGCGTGGCGATGGTATTAATCCGCACGTCGAGCGAGCGGCCTGCCAGTTCGACAAGCCAGCGTCCGTCCAGCGGCCGACGATGCTGGGCGATGTCCATGCCGGCCAGCGCTTTCACGCAGCTGATCAGTTGTTTGCCTTGCGTTTGGGAGACGGTCGCCACGCGTTGCATCGATCCGAATCGGCGGACGGCGATGGTGGTGGCGTCTTCGTCCATCAGGAAGCAGAGATCGCTCGCTTGAAGTTGAGCCGCCTGGTCCACCAGGGAGGTGACGGCACTTTCCACATTGCCCCGCTCAATGGCAGGAAGTTCGATCTGGTCCCGAGTTGCAACGGTCATGGTTAATTCGCCATCCTGCGGTTTGGAGATGATGCTGCATTCGTTTATCGGCGGTTTCGACGCCTTATGTCTTCCGTACCCGTACCACTCTGCGCGACCGCTCGATTCGCTATAATCAAACCGGACAACCCCGGGAAGCAATATCCATGAAGACTCCAAACATTCTCTGGTACTGCACCGACCAGCAGCGTTTCGACACCATCCAGGCTCTCGGCAATCCCTACGTGCGGACACCGCATATCGACCAGCTCGTGCGTGCAGGCGTGGCGTTTACGCACGCTTACTGCCAGAGTCCGATTTGTACGCCCAGCCGTTCCAGTTTCCTGACGGGCCTGTATCCCAGCCGGGTTCACAATACGCGCAACGGGAACGATACCTTTCCCAGCTTCCCGCCGCTGATCACGAAGCTGATCGCCAACGCTGGATATGAATGCGGCAATATCGGCAAGTTTCATCTCCAAAGCGCGGGTCGCCGCACCGAACCGCGATTGGACGACGGCTACAGCTATTGGAAATTCAGTCACGCGCCGCGCGACGATTGGGAAGAAGGGCACGATTATGCGGAATGGGTCCGCGCCCAGGGCGGTGACCTGGACGCCCTGCGCGCCAGTGAAGAACGTGTCCCCCCGGAATTGCATCAGACCACTTGGGGATCTGAAATGGCGATCGAATTCATTCGACGCCAGCACGCGACGCCGTGGCTGCTGAGTGTCAACATCTACGATCCCCACCCCCCGTTCATCCCGCCCAAATCGTATGCCGACTGCTTTTCACCCACGGACATGCCGGGGCCGCATTTCCAAGAAAGCGATCTGGATTTGCAGCGCAAGCTGAAGAACGTCGATTTCCAGGGCCAGCCGATGCCCCCTGCGGAAATGGACGCTAAGGGCGAACAGGCGCGCTACTATGCGATGATCGCTTTGATCGACGATCAGTTTCAACGCATCCTGGATGTGCTGGATGAAACGGGGCAACGCGAAAATACCGTTATCCTGTTTACCAGCGATCACGGTGAAGCCCTGGGAGACCATGGCCTGATCCAGAAAGGCTGCCGGTTCTACGAAGGTCTGGTCCGCGTGCCGCTGATCTTTTCCTGGCCGGAGCATTTTCAACAGGACCTCCGCAGCCCGGCGCTCGTTGAACTGCTGGACATGAGCGCGACGATCGTCGAATTGTGCGGTTTGGAACAGCCGGAATACATGCAGGGGCGCAGCCTCGTGCCGATCCTCACCGGCCGAGCCGACCCGGATCACCTGCGCGACTTTGTGCGTTGCGAGTACTTCGACGCGCTCGACGCCCATTTCACCAACGGCGCGGGAACCTACGCCACCATGTATCGCGACCAGCGCTACAAGCTGTCCGTCTACCACGGCCACGGGCTCGGAGAGCTGTACGACTTGCAGGAAGATCCCTGGGAATTCCACAATCTGTGGGACGACCCGGATCACCAGCAGAAGAAGTACGAACTCATCTACGCCAGTTTCGATGCCCACGTGCAAGTCACCACGGACTTGGGCTCTCGACGCATCGCGCCCATGTAAGTTTGTTTCTTTTGCCAGGGGGCATGGCGATTCGTCGCGCCGGAACGCGAACCGCGCGGACCATTCGTTCCTACGGTCGCTGCTGCTGTCGCCGCAACTGCTGTTGCTGCAGAAGCTCGGAGAAGTGGATAGTGCGCCAGCCGTCGAGTTCGGCGTACTTGTCGCGATGAAGATAGAGGATCCTTCGCGCGAAGGCGTACGGAGTGTTGGCGCCTTGACGCCAGAGCTGCGCGTCGCTGCGGCCATCTCCTTCCAGGACCAGCAGCTCCTTGGCAGTGACATACGATACACGGTATCCTCGCGCCAGGAAGGTTTCGCCATTCAGGTTGCCTTCGACAATGGCGTTCCCCAGCGCTTGGGCCTCAATCTGCAACTCGTCACCGGCTTTCAAGCCCATGTCCCCAACCCACAACTGGTCGGCCGAAATGTAGTACTCGCCGTCACGCGCTGGAGCGTTCGGTTCGACGTCCAAACGCGAGTTCCACGAGGCGACGGGGCCGTATACGCCACGCACGCGGCGGTCGAAGCGGACTTCGCGCTGATGCAAGTTCCCCACCGCTTGCTGCTGGAAGTTGACCTGCCCGAAGCTCAGGCTACTGCCACGCGGCGGGGCAGCACCCGCTTCCTGCTTCAACAGCGAACGACTCAAGTGCGTCGTGCTGATCCAGCCCGGCCCGCCAGCCACGAAATCTCCTGTGAAGTAGTCCAGCTTCAACGACTTCAGCTGTCCCTGATCGTACGATTCCTGTGCATTCTGCTTGAAGCTGCGATTCTCGAAATAGACCGACTGTTGCAACTCCAACTGACGCAGGCCAATCTTCTCCGGCGGTTTGGGATTCGAAAAATCGACCGCCCGGTCCAGTGTGGCGTGCAGGGACTGGCTGGTCGCGACGAATTCCGCTTCGGTCTGCTGATCCATCGCACGCTTGCCTCGCGCCGTGATGTTTTCCTGAAAACGGGCTGTGCGGCCGTCGAAGTCCATGCCGCCTTCCCAGCTGATAGACATCGGCCCCGACAAGCCGCCGCTATCGTTGGCAGCCGCGTCCGGCATGCGCTGCGGCCGTTTCCAATCGCGCAGGGTCATCTTTCCCGGTCCGGTGATCCACGCGCGATTGGCCTGGCGGTTGAGTTGAATCTGCCGGCCTTCCAGTTCCAGCCCCTCGGCGGCGACACGAGCTGGCGGGCCGCGGATGACGAGCGCGGTATTGGGCGAGGCGGCTGCGGTCACGGTAATCGATTCGCCTGAGACGTCGAGTGGTCGGAGGTTGCTGCCGGCGGGAGGCTCTTGCCAGAACGCGGCACCGTGTTCAATCGAAACACTGTCCAACGTGGCACTTTCCCCGTCCCGTAGCAGCGTGACGTTGGTGACCCGGCCGCGAAATCCAAAACGATCCCGAGCCTGCTCGCCAGCCGCCGGCAGCAGCGAAGAAAGCGGCGTGGACGTGGCCGACGGCGGCGTTGCCGGTCCCGCGCGATTCACGAAGTTCACTTCCAGTCGCGAGGTCTGGCCGGTGAGTTGCCGTGAGTGGATTGCGACATTGCCTTCGGCCAGGAGCCGATCGGGCGCGAAGGGCAGCTTCGCCTTCTTTCCTTCAGCGTCCGGTCCGACCGGGTGCAGCCACACGCGCAGCAGATCCCCCGAGAACTCGCCTTCCTGCGGGATCTGCACAACCGCGCCTTCCCGCAGCGAAAGCACTCGCTGCTCATCTTCCAACTGCCAGCGAAAGTCCTTTTGCCACCGAGCCGTCACCGTCGTACCGTCGGGATCCCGGCGCGAGAACCAGCCGGGCCCCAAGGCGGTCAGGTCCTCCGTGGCCACAACGAATTCAAACTGTTCACACTGCGCCGTCACGCCTTCTCGAGGCGCCGCGACCGTGGCCGGATAACCGACGGCCACGAGCTTCGCGATCTTGAGGCCTTGCAGCCTTTGCGCATTGGGGACCTTGGCTGCCTTATCGGCGGGTTCGCTGCTGGCGAAGTATACTCCCAGCCACTGGCAGCGGAGTTCGTCGGCGGGTCCGCCGGCTCGATTACCGACCAGGTGCACGTCTTGCTCGAACGAGGCGATGTGTGTCTTGAAGTCAAACCGCAGTGGTCCCTGGCAATGAATGTCGACAGTCGATTTGTTTTCGACTGGCCGCCCCGCGCCTGCCAGGTTCAGGCCCAGCGATACCCGCTCTTCCGACTCGAAGTGCATCCGGTCCACATGAACCAGTTCAAAGGAAAGGACGTCGCGAACGGCCACTTTGGGGGCGTTGCCGCCGAGCGGGTCGGGGCGCGCGTCCAGTCGCAACACCATGTCATGCCCACTCCCGTGATGGGGACCGAACTGAAACTGCACGGCTTCTGTCGTCCAGATCTGCTGCGGGTTGATCTGAACATTGCTGGTGATGATATTCACCGCATCCTTTTCCTGCGGGGACGAAGCCGGTCCGAAGATCTGGATCCGGCCAGGCAAGCGGCCTCCCACGAAGCTTCCGATGCGGCCGCGTGAGAAATCAACTTCGCCGTCGAATTTCATGGTGGCCCCGCCCGGAGCGTCGACGATCAGCGGACGATCCTTCTTCTCGGTGTCCGGGCGCTGATACACGATGCTGCACGGCTTGATTTCCAGATAGCCGCCGTCCGCCGGTGTAATGTCTCGGAACAGGAGCATGCCATATTCCGTCTCCAGCACTTTAGGCTTTTGCAGTTGCCAGGAGCCGGCCGGAAACAGCTGCGCCAGAAAAGCGTCTCGCCGAGACTGATGGTCTCCCGGTTCGTGCTGGGGATCGGCTCCGGAAGCGGAAGTTTCCCCGAACCGAACCGCGGGTTCAATGAACGGCACCACCAGCAGCGCGTACGCCCCGTACGCCGCCACCAGGACGACCAGGCTGATCAGATAGCGTGACAGGAATTGCAGCATTGGTCTTCGGTCAGCGGCTTTCGTTTCCCAGCACGGGGAGCCGCCGGCGCCGGTCATTCGTAGGTTTTCAGCAGATCGTCCCAGCTGTTCTTGGCTTTCAAGATGAACTCGATCACGTCTCGCACGGCTCCGGCGCCGCCATTCAGATCAGACACAAAATCGGCTGCCGCGCGGACGTCTCCGGCCGCATCCGCGACCGCGACGCCAAGTCCTACGTAATTCATCACCGCCAGGTCCGGCAAGTCGTCCCCGATGTAGCAAACCTGTTGCGGCTCCAGTCCAGCGCCGCGAATGACTTCACGGGCGACCGGCAGCTTCTTTTCAAATCCCTGCCGGACGATCTCAATACCCAGTTCGGCCGCTCGAGTCCGCACGATCTGCGAAGACCTCGCCGTCAGGATGCCAAACTTGTGGCCGGCCCGCTGCCAGAGTTTGATTCCCAAACCGTCGCGCGTATGAAAGCGTTTTGATTCAATGCCCTGATTGTCGAAAATCAAATTGCCGTCCGTGAGCACACCGTCCACGTCGGAAAGAATCATTTCGATGTTCTGGCAGGCCTGTTCAATGTCCATCTACGCGGCTCGTCCGGGTTCAGTGCTGTTGTTTGCTGGGAAACGAAATCGTGGCGGGGTGTTCCGCAGCGGCCGCCGGTCGCGGCGTGCTGCTGGTGTCGCGGTCTTCGGAGGGCGCGTCGGGAAACGAAACGACGTCGGTGATGTCAATCAAGCCGAGCGGCCGTCCCTGCTCGTCGATAACGGGGAGTTCACTGATCTTGCGTTCAGACATAATACTGACAGCTTCGCCCATCAACGAACCCGCGCGAATCGTTCGGGGTTGCGAAGTCATGTGTTGGGCAATGGGCGCGTCGAGTTCTTCGTAGCGGCGTTGTTCGATGAGCTTGGCAAGGTCGCTATCGGTGAAGATGCCCGCCAGCTCGCCCGCTTCGCCGGTCAGCATCACCGCGCCCGTTCGTCGCCCCGGTCGCCCGACGTCGACCAGCACCTGCCGGATGGTGTGTGTCTTCTTGGCAACGCGACATTGGGCCAGGGGCCGCATCACTTCTTCGACCTTTGCCAGCTTACGCCCCAGACTCCCGGCGGGATGAAACCGCGCGAAATCCTCCGGTTGGAATCCGCGCATGCGGCTGACGACCAGTGCCAGGGCGTCGCCCAATGCCATCATCGCCGTGGTGCTGGTGCTGGGAGCGAGCCCCAGGGAGCAGGCTTCCTGCAGCGGTCCCACTTGCAACGTGGTATGCGCGTACTGCGCCAGCGTGCTCTCCGGGCGACCGGTGATCGCAATCGTCGTGACTTGCATGTGCCGCAAGGTAGGCAGCAGCCTGACCACTTCTTCGGATTCTCCGCTGAACGACAGGATCAGCACGACGTCGCGTTCCGTCACGCGGCCCAAGTCGCCGTGCACGGCCTCGCCGGGATGCAGGAAGTGCGCCGGAGTACCTGTTGAGGCAAGCGTGGCGGTGATCTTCTGCCCGACCAGTCCGGCTTTGCCCATACCGGTGACAATGACGCTACCCCTGGCGGTCAAAATCGTGTCGGCGGCCTGGCAGAACGCGTCGCCCAGTTCTCCCGCCAGTGCCGCTACCGCCTGGGCTTCGGTCTGCAGGATTTCTCGAGCGTACCGGAGCTGCTCGAAGTGAGTTAACGGCTGAGTCTTCTTGGCAGTTGCTTTCATGGCCCGTCTTCCTTGACGAGAGAAAAAAGAGGAGAGCGGCCGATTGTACTCGCACCTCCGTTTCACAGCAACGCGGACCACCTCCGCGCTGCTAGCACTGGACCTTCTTCGGCAATTGCTCGCCTTGTCGGGTACTGAAGGGCGAAGATCTTGCGTCTTCGCGTTGGAGCGAACCGGACCGCACGCGTGACGCACGCAGGCGTGAGACCGCAGCAGATCAGTCGTTCGCCAGAATACTTCGAGCCAGCCTTCCAAGGAGCTGTAGCGGAACGGGGACTGGCTCCATCGGTGTGTTTGGTTCGTCCCGGAACACGCGACGGATCGATGGTGCCTGTCCCCCTTTCGCGGCACAATATTACTCGTGGTTTGCGAAAAAGGGGTTTGCGAAAAAGGGGTTTGCGAAAAAGGGGACAGGCACGGCGACGCGACCTCATTGTCGAGCTGTTCACCGTTTGGATCGCCGAGCCAGTCCCCTTTTGTCGCGACCGTGCGCTGTAGTACTAGCCATCGCATGGCCTTCCTACTGAGAACTCGAAATGCGGTCGGCGCGGTCGCTTCCCAGCACTACCCGACTGGAAGACGGCGGCTCGGAGATTGATTACAATGGTTCTATCCGGCGATTGTTCTGCTCGCCATGTTGTTCCCATCCATTCCGCTTCTGACTCACGCCGCGACGCTCTTTTGTTAAACGAATGAAGACCCCCGTCAGCTTACTTGCCAGACTGCGTGAACCCAACGATAAACAGGCATGGGACCGATTTGTCGAGTTATATACTCCGATGATCTGGGAGTGGTTGCGGCGGCTGCAATTGGAACCGAACGACGCATCCGACCTGTTGCAGGAAGTGTTTGTGATACTGCTCCGCAAGCTGCCCGAGTTCAGATACCAGCGGGACGGCAGCTTCCGCGGTTGGCTGCGGACGATCGTGGCGAATAAACATCGCGATCACTTGCGCAGACGTTTGCCGACAGCTATCGCGGCGCCCGAGCATTTCGACAACCGGCAGACGCCCGATCCGGCCGAGGTGTTTGCAGAAAAAGAATACCGCGAATTGCTCGTCGCTCGAGCATTGCAGCTCATTCAAGTTGACTTCCAGACTGTGACCTGGCAGGCCTTTTGGGACACGACGGTTCGCGAACAGCCGGCAGAGGCAGTGGCTGTCCGGCACGGCATTTCCGTCAATGCCGTTTACTTGGCGAAATCCCGGGTCTTGCGGCGTCTGCGGGAAGAATTGGAGGGCTTTCTGGACGAATGAGGGTGCCAGCGCGGGTTTTCGAGACAGGATTTGCCGACGTCCATCGTAGTATTCTACAGGCAGGCCGCCCTGCTTTCGATTGGCATGCGTGACGAGATAATTCGACAACACTAATTGGACAGGCGAAATGAACGGTATCGCGAAATGCCCGGCCCCGAATTCGCTGAGCGAACTCGTAAGCGGCTTGCTGGACAGGGAAACAATGGATCAACTGGAACGCCACGTGGCGCAATGTCCGCATTGTGTACGCCACTTACGGAAGCTGCGGATCGAAGAAGACTTGCTGGAGCAAGCCGTTCACCGCGTCTCGAAGCTACCACCGCTCGATGAGGAATCGATTTTCGCCGGCCTGATCGACACGCTCAAGGAACTGCCTGCCACGCGCCAATTGACGCCGGGGGCGTTCGGCGAGCGGTCGGAAAAGCAGCGCGAACTTAGTGTGCTGCAGGCTCAGTCACAGATGGACTTCCTTAGTCCGGCGGAACAGGAGGATGAAATCGGCCGGTGCGGGGGCTATCGCGTCTTGCGGTTGCTCGATTCCGGCGGTATGGGTCTGGTCTTTGTTGCGGAAGATCCTCTCCTGCACCGGCAGGTGGCGTTGAAGGTAATTCGTCCTCAATTGTCTATCAGTCAAGAGTACCGGGAACGGTTCTTGCGCGAAGCCCGGGCAGTGGCGTCACTCGACCATGAACACATTGTGAGTATCTACCAGTGTGGCGAAGCGCGCGGGGTGTTGTACCTGGTGATGCCGCTGCTGACGGGCGAGAGCTTGGAAAGGCGGCTGGCGCGCGAGCCGCAGTTGCCGCCGTCGGAAGCCTGCCGCATCGCCTGCCAGACCGCACGCGGATTGTCAGTGGCGCACGAGCGTGGTCTGGTGCATCGGGATCTGAAGCCAGCGAACCTCTGGCTTGACGACAAGAGCGGACTCGTCAAGATCCTTGACTTTGGCCTGGCCCGAGCGGTTCATGAAGACCAGGCGCTAACGCAGGCGGGCGTGGTGACCGGCACGCCGCACTACCTGTCGCCCGAACAGGCAACGGCCGCTCCAGTCGGCCCACGCAGTGATCTCTTCTCGCTCGGCTGCCTGCTGTACCGCATGTGTACCGGGAAGGTGCCGTTTCCAGGCGAAAACCTGCTCGATTCGATGCGGTCCCTGGCGAACACCGAGCCGGTACCACCGCACGAAGTTGTCGCCGATGTGCCGCGAGAGCTTTCAAGTTACATCCTCAAGTTGCTTGCCAAGCAACCCGATGACCGACCAGAATCGGCTCAACATGTCGTTGCCGCGATGGAGCGAATCGAAGCGGAATGGTTCGCTGGCCAATCGCCAGTACGGACAGCGGCAGCACAAACGCGCCGTGGGCGCGGAAGGGTGTGGGCCGGGGTCGCGATCCTGCTGGTCGCAACCGGTGGCGCGGCGGCAAGATTTTTTACGGACAGTGACGGAGGCAATGGTGTCGCCGAACAGCCGCCTGCCGCGGACACACGTGAAGCGAATAATCCGCGAACGCCAGGAAGTGCGACACCAGGAAGTAATGGGAACGAGCGACGCCGACATCTTTGGCAGGTGCCACGCAAGCAGGATCCCATGACGCTGGCAGCACCGGACATACCTGCGATCACGGTTACCACGACCGGCGATGCCGGCGTCGGCTCGCTGCGGTGGGCAATCGAACAGGCCAACGCCAGGGCCGGCGACGATCGCATCGTGTTTCAAGTTCCAACCAACGATCCGGGATTCGTCGATGAAGATGCGAAGCTCCCAGGTGGGGATATCGAGCCGGACGTCTTCGTTATCAAGCCATTCACGCAACTCCCGGCGCTGTCCGACAGCAAAGGGAGTGTGATCATTGACGGCTATTCACAGGCGGAGGCCGTCGGAGACACAAATCCACTCGGCCCGGAGATCGTGATCGACGGCAGCCGACTATTTTGCAGCGGTCAGGGACTGCTGATTACTTCCGACGGCAACCAGGTCCACGGTCTCAACATTCGCGGCTTCTCGATGGGGCAGCAGAATGGGCGAGCCATTCGCATCGACGGGGGGTGCCGCAATTGGATTAGCGGGAACTATCTGGGAACCGACGCCACCGGCACGCTGGCGATCGCCAACGCCGGCGGCATCGATGTGCGCGGCGGAGGATCACACAATGTTATTGGCACCAATGGCGACGGTGCCAATGATGCGGCGGAAGGCAACCTGATCTCAGGAAATGGATTCGTCGGCATCTGCATTCGCGACGAGGGCAGCAACCATAACATCGTCGCCGGCAATCGCGTCGGTACGGATCGCACCGGCATGCATGCGATTGAAAACGCGCGCAGTGGTCCTGGAGCGATCCTGGTTGAAGGCGACAACACCGGCAACATCATTGGCACGAATAGCGACGGTCTCGCGGATGCAGCTGAAGCCAACCTTGTGTCCGGCAACTATCGCCATGGCATTCGCCTGGGTGGAGATGCTCGCACGATCGTCGCCGGCAACGTGCTGGATACCGCCGCGGACGGTACCACGCCGCTACCCAATCAGGGCGACGCAATCTATCGCGAATAGCCCGTGGGCGTCGTCGACAACGATACCGACCCCGCCGGCCCGCTTGACCCACTCATGGTGACGCAAGTCAGTCACGTGACCGGCGGCGGCCTGGCGTCAATAAGTGGAAACCGGATCCTTTACACATCCTTTGGGGACAACGCGGCCATGATGAACTGTTCGGAGGCGAAGGCCACGATTGGTTCGCCGGCGATATCCGTCGCGCCAGAATCCTCAGGCACTCAAGATCAGGCACTCAAGATCCTAAGCGGACCGGTCGTACTGATGATGATGACCGCGACCACGCTGGTCACCGGTATTGTGTTGAGCTGGTATTGGTGGCCGCGGGTGTGGCTAGCCTACGAGCACGTCATGGCCACCACGACCGTGCGCACCTATCAGTGGGGAGCGATCGCTGGAGTCGTGGCAACCATCGTCCTCTGTTGGCTGCTCCGACACGTCACCCGCTGGATTTGTTCTCCACCCCTGCCGGTGCGTCTTTGTGGATCGTGATGGCCAGGATGGCGGGGACCAGGATGGTGCGGATGATGAAGGTGTCCAGCAGCACGCCCAGGGAGAGGGCGAAGCCGAGTTCGACGATGCCTCGCAAGGCGCCGGAGGACGAACCAGGCGAAAGGATCCCCAGCCACGAACCGCTGGTCATCGAGAAAAAGGTACCGGCCATGATCACGCCGCAGCTGGTGATAATGCCGCCCGTCGTGATAATGGCTCGCCGCAATCCAGCGTGATCTCCCAGACGCTGCTGTTCTTCGAAGACGCGCGTCGCCAGGTAGACGTTATAGTCCTGGCCGATCGCCACGAGGATGACGAACAGGAATAGTGGTACTTTCCAGTCGAGTCCCTGGAAGGACTCGCCATAGACCATGGCGAAGAAACCCAGCGTGATTCCCAGCGTGACGTAGTAGCTGAACAGGACCGACAAAATCATGTACGCGCAGACCAGCGGGTGTTTCAAGATGAACAGCAGGACCAGGAAGACCGAAATGACCACCAGGATTTGAATCCGTGTATGGTCCGAGCGGGTAACGCTGCGGAGATCGCGAATGTTGGCTCCAATTCCGGCATACGAAAAGTCCGCATCCTCCCAGAACTCGGTCAGCCGTTTGAACTCGGCGCGCCGTTTTAGCCTGTCCGCCTCGTCGCTGGTGTCGATCCCCTGCTGGATTGCGGCGAGTCGTTGTTCCACGTTTTCCAGGACGCGCATGGCGTCTTCCGAAAACGGGTCGTGCTCGATCACCACCTCCAGACGCGTCACGTTTCCCGCCAGAGCTCCCTGTGTGGCGACAAAGATGGCCTCGGTCCGCGGGTGGGCACGCGAGAATCGTGTCAGCCAATCCCGGCCGCGAAACAGCCCCAGCGAATCGTCGGGCGAGACAACGCCCAGCGGATCAGTAATGCACCGCACGCCCGTCACGCCGTCGATATACAGCTCCGCGGAAAGCGCGTCGATCTGCCGGCGCCCGTCTTTGGTCGTAAACTGGGCGTTGGGTTTGCGCGCGATCACCGTGATCGGCCCGCTCTCCCCGACCGGGTAATGCCGCTGTAGGATTCTGGCCCCAATCTTGCTCGGCTGCTGCGGTGCCAAAGCGGACAGCACATCATAGGTCACGTGGGTTTCCTGCCGCCAGCCGAAGAAGGCGGCGGGAAGCATCAACGCCACGCTGCCGATCAGGATCAAGCCCGGTCGCCGCAGGATGGCGTCGGCCAGTCTCTGCCACGCGCGCTGCAGGGGACGGTTGTTCTCGTGGCCCTCCAGCGACACCGCCGCCGCAATCTTACCCGGCCAGAACACCCAACGTCCCGAAGCGCGCAGCAGGGCCGGCGCCAACGTGACACTCGCCAACAGCGTCAATGTCAGGGCCATTCCAATAACGGGCCCGCTGTAATGGAACTTGCCAAAGTCCGCGAAGAACATCATGCCGATACCGACAATGGTCGTCAGCGCGCTGGCGGCCAGCGCTTCGCCAACCGAGGCCAGTGAAATCGCCACGGCGCGCTCCGCGGAATTCCCCGCCTGCAGCTCCTCACGATAGCGCGAGATCAAGAACAGGCAGTAGTCCGTACCCGCGCCGAACAAGATGACGACGATGAAGATCTTCGTGGTCGTGAACACCTTCAAGTCCCACCACCCGAATCCCGTTACCAGATTCAACTGCGTCAGCAGGGCAATAAGTGAAATGGAGGCCACAAAGGCGACGCCGATCGTTACCAGGGGAATGAACACCAGGATCGGTGAACGGTAGACGATTGCCAGAATGCCGACGATCAAGATTACTGTCACCAGCTCGGTATTACGGATGCTGTCCGCGGACGAACGCAGCATGTCGGCGCCGACCGCGGCCGAGCCCGACATGGCGATCTCCAACCCCGGTTCGGCCAGTCGGCCCGCATAGGCGCGGACGGCGTTCATTTCACGTTCAATCCGCTCCGCGACCCGAATGTTGTCGACCGCCATGAACTCATTTCGCAGCTGCAACACGATCAACCGCGCGTGCCCGTCGTCACTCACCAACTTGCGGCCGAAGATATCGTCGCGCCAGGTCCAGACGTCAACCAGCGGCAAGTTGTCCTCCGCGCTCGTATCCTTTCCCTGTCGCGTGGCGATTTCAGGATCGAAAGCCACGGCCAGGTCGTAGTTTTTTTTGGATTCCGCGAAGTTTTCGAGCGCATCGTAGACGGTGGCTAGATTCCAGTAGATCGCGGCGAGTCGCGGGACCTCGGTGCGTGACTTCGCTTCTTCGCTCTTGTTGAAATCGGCCAGATGCTCGTCCAGGAGCGCCGCTTCCTTCAGGGTGTCGAGCGCCAGCTGGGCCACGCGCGATGCCTCTTCAGGGTCACGGACTTCAGCATCACCGACACGCTGCAGCTTCACGAGGATCGATGCGGCATGCAGATTCAGTACGCGGCGAGCCAGATCTTGCGCTACCAGCAGGTCGCCATTCGCCAGCGCTCGATCCTCGCGTGCGACAACGATCACAAACTGGCTCTTCGCCCGCTCTTTGGGGAATGCCTCGTTCAAGAGCCGCTCGCCAACCACGCTGGGCATGCGTTCCGGAAGGTACGCAAAGTCGCCGTCGTAGGTTACGTCTTCCCATTTCGGAGCCGTCGCGCGCAGCACGGCGCAGAGGACAATCCAGAACAAGATGACCAGCAGCCAGCGTCGCGAAACAAAATTGCCCAGGGAGGCGAACATCCAGTCATTCAACTCGAAGTGGTTCGGTAAAACCATCAAGTATCGGCTATCCGGATTTCGTCAACAACCCCGCGGGGATGTCGAGATAGAAGAGGTGAAACGGGGACAGGTCCAGTTTGTTGTCTAACTGGACCTGCCCCTGTTAGCCTGTCCGGTCCGAGCGGATAGGCAACCACTGCCCGAAATATGTTCGAGGTCTCGGGTGCAGTTCTTGGTTCAAGTGGCGTTGTCCGGCTACGGGCGCTGTGTCA
>CALBSZ010000413.1 GCA_937967665.1 uncultured Planctomycetaceae bacterium | reverse complement strand
CGTGGGGCAGCAATTGTTTTCCCGTGTAGCTGTGCTTTCCCTTCTCCAGATCAAGCTCGCGTCCAACCTGGCGCCAGGGAACGACCAGCATCAGACCGTCGTCGCTGGCCAGCAAGTGCTTGTCGGTGATCTGAAACACGGTCAGCCGACCGCCGCCTTCCGCCAGGTAATTGCGACCACCAGACCCACGCCCTTTTGTGAGACTGGCCCACTGCTTCGCTTCATAAACTTCCACTCGCAGCTTCAACTCGAAGCCTTCAAGCATGTCTTTGAAGATCGGCAACAGTTGGCGGATCTGTTGTGCCTCGCGTTCGGGCAGCAGCGGGAACTCAGGTTTCTGCGCATGGTTTTGCCCTCTGCCTTCCGGCGTCTGGAAAGTGATGGCAAGGTGATGGTCGGCGTTGAGATTGGGAATGACCTGAAAGTTGAAATCAAGATTGACATCCTCCCAGCCGGCGCCAAACGGGACGGGGGCCAGCTTAATGTCGTTGATGTCTTCAAAGGCGTAGGTTGCGATGAGTCGCACGGAGCCGTCAGGTTGCTTCTCAATCTTTTTGCCGACCAGCGTGACGCGGTCGCCCATGTGGGCGACGCGCTCCTTGAGCCGCTGGTCGCTGGTCAATTCCTCGATAGTCGGCGCGTCCTGGAGACGACTGGCGGCATCGACGATCTTCTCACCGAAGACGATGTCCTCGATGACTTGGCCACTGCCGTCTTCGTTAAGCCGCACGGTCAGGCGGATTTTGATACAGCCTGCGGAAAGTAAGGACAATGAAAGTAGCAAAACTAGCCACGTCTTTCGCAAGTTTATAGACATGAAATGCTCCATTACCTCTGTGGACTCGCAATGGTGAGTTCTTTGTCGCTCAGGATGATTAAGTTCGGACCCTGGACGGCATACGACACCTGGCCATACTGCCCCCAATGTCCGAACCCCTTGACGTCGATCTGCTGCGTCACGTTGCCGGTGGCTGCTTCGACTATTAACAGGTTGCGCTTCTGTTCATCGGAGTAGTGTACGACGAAGTGGTCGCCGCGCAGAGGGCCCGGCAGCCAGGACTGCGGCTTCGTCGTGCCGCGGCGAATTTGTTTGTAAATGGGCTTGCCGTCTTCGAGCCGGTAGCCTCGCAGGTGCAGTGACGCGGTATCGTCGCGCCAGTAATGCAGACCGTAGACGGCATCGTCGCCTAACACCAAGTTGAACGGCACACCGGGCGTTTCGTTCTCGTCGAGACTCCAGCGCAACTCGCCATCTTCAGAGCCGAGTGCTTCCAGTCTAATGCTGTCGTAGTTCGGCTTTCGGCACAGGACGCGGGAATCGTCGCCCCAGATGCGGAACGCGGCGGACTGCGTGCCTTCCCGAAAGACGCCGCGGTCCAGTTGGGTAATGCGGCTTTGCCAGCGGATAGAGCGACTCGGCAAATCGACCGCGATGTGGTCCCAGCCATCGGTCAAGAAGAGGCTGTCCTTGTTCTGACCGAGCGGGACGCCTGGTTCATCCCAGGCGACGGCGGGATTGCCGGTCGCTTCGCTTAAATTGGGAAGAGGGAGCAGGCTCAAGAGACGCCCCGTTCCCAGGTCGCGGAACGCAACGCCGCTCGGGTTGCGCCGCACGGACACCAGTAGATTGTCGCGGAGCAACGGCGGTGAGTAGGCGCTGCCCGTTTCGTTCGCTTCCCAAATAAGCTGGCCGGTTGCCAGGTGTAAGGCCACGGTGCGGCTATTGTCAGACAGAACCAGCACGTCCTCGGCAACAGCGGAATCGACGATGCGAAATCCGTGCGGTACCTGCGAGCGCCAGATCAGCTCGCCGTCATCGAGTTCAAGGGCCAGCACGTCATACCAGCCGTGAACGATGAGCTTGCCCTGGTGGACGAAAAACTTCTGGAAACCTTCCTCTTCACCCTTGTCCTTCAGGCGAATTTCGGCCGCTTCCCATTTCTTCTTGCCTGCGTCGAGATCCCAGCAAACGACGCCAAACTTATTGGCGTTGATCCGTTTCGCTCGCATACCGACAAAAGCCAAACGCTGTGCCGCGGCCGGGCCGTCAGCCGGTCGCAGAACTTTCAAGAGAGTGTTCACATCGTAGTCGAGTGTGATGCCCTGCCGGCGGTAGTTCGCAGCCAAAGGTGTTGGCGAAACTTGCTGGACGCGAATGTCGCAGGCTTTCTGCACTGCATCGGGAACATTTAGCCCGTTCGTTCGGCCCACGTCGTTCAGTCGCCACAGAGCGATGCGCCGCGCGGGTTCCTGCAGTGCGGATGCCCGCTCGATAAGTAGATCGAGCGATTTCTGGGCCGCCTCGGTCCGCGGATATTCGGCGATCAGACGCAACACGGTCGATTCATCCGTCTCGGCGCGCAACACCTGGGCGGCGGCGGTTTCGTATTGCTGGAGGAAGTCGTCGGGTGCGTCGGCCAAAAGGCGCTGCAACCAGTCGCCGGCGAAGCGACCCGTGAGGACTTGCATGTCTGGTTCGAGCGGCGCCAGAATCGAGAAATAGTTCTCAAGGGTCGCTTCCGATACCTTGAGCGCCAGTTCCAGTTCCTTGCTGTAATACCGGCGAGGTGACTTGCCGTGCATATTGGCGATCACCGCTTGTGCTCGCGACCGCAAGACCTGCGTGTCGCCCGCCAGCACGGCCGGAACCATGAACCGGATCGAACCGTAGTGCTTGATGGCTCCACTCAGCGCTGCTGCTGCGTCGGCCCAACGACCTTGGCGCTGGGCGACTTCCGCCAGGGCGAGAATGGTGTAGATTTCGTCCTGGCTTGTCGTACACGCGAGTGCCATGCGCTCGCAATATCCTTCGGCGGCATCGAGATTCCCGGAGCGCAACGCCGAACCCGCTTGATGACGGTAAAGACGAAAGAGTTGGCGGTTGATATCCGTGCGAAACGGGGTGGGCTGCGCGGTGATGGCCGTCAGCGCAGTCTCGAACAACTCAATCGCTTTTTGTCGGTCCCCTTGCATCTCCTTCAACTCGGCCAGCCGGAAGATTCCTTGTGGACTGCTGTCCTTGAGAACGGCGGCCTCGACATGATCGCGATCGTACCATAGAGAAATTGCCTTGGGGCTGACTTCCAACTCGAAGACCGTGCCGTAACGCTCGAACGTCATGCGGTGATATGTGGTGAAAAAATCGGTCACGTTATGTACCAGGTCGGCGGGATTCACTTCCTTGCCGGCATTGCGGGCTTGCTCCTCGATCCTGCCGTTGTAAGTGGTCAGCGTCCTCGTGTGCCCTGTCTCATAGTGCCAGCGCTCAGCCACGGTGGATTTCTCAGTCATGTCCCAAAACTGCTCGCAATGCGTGCCGTGCCACGCATTTCCGTTGAAGTAGATCTTGTTGCTTGTGGTCATGAATGGCCGACAGCGAGTGGAGCCAGCACCGCCAATGCGTTCCTTGGTATCGGCCGGTGTTGCCGGTCGATCCCAAATCCTCTCGCCGGTCACTGGATTGACGGCCGCCAGTCCCGCCGAACCGCTGAGCACCAATTCGCCCGCGGAATTGATTCCGACCAAAGTGTGCGCGCCGAGAAGATCGCTACGCGGCACGCTCCAGAGCACCTTGCCGGTTGCCGTGTCCAGACAAAGCAGTCGGTCGGAATCTGCCGGCGTCACGTAAACCCGATCTCCCCGCACGAGCGGCGGTCGGCTAAACCAGAGTTGTTGAGTCACCTCCTTGAGCAAGTCGTGGGCGTCAGGTTCATGGGGATACCGTGTCGCCCAAAGAACGCATCCGCTGAGCGCATCGAGCGCCGCCACGACACCCGCGTTCGTGTAATGGTAGACAACGCCGTCCTTCAGTGTCGGCTGGCTGCCAAAGATGCGGATGCGCCGAACACGCGATGAGACACTGAACTGTCCCGGAGTTTGCTGGCAGATTTCGCGATTCCAGATCAGGCGCCCCGTGCGGCTTTCGAGACACTGAATCCCAGTCCGGCTTGTCAGATGGCTAGTGCCGGCAATCACTTCACGAACGTAAGGAGCGTAGATGACGTTCGGTCCCGCCGCCGGCGGAGCCAGATAACGTGTATTGCGCTCGGCGTCCGTCGTGGCGGCGAAAGCGCCTTTGGTCCAGCGAAGTTGACCAGTGCCCTGATCGACGGCCACCAGCGACGGCCCTTCCTTGAGCACACTGGCGAACACCAGTCCGTCGTGGAGCAGCAGGTCGCTTTCGGGATGATAATTGATCGTCGAGCGAAAACGAGTGGCGTGTGACAGATTGGTTGCATCGAATGCGTCGAACAGTCCACCGGGAGCGTATGACCAGTTGAGCTTGCCTGTCAGTATGCTTCGGCAGAACAGACCATTGTGGTGAAGGTAGTAGATCGAGTTGCCCGCCACCCATGGCAGCGCCCGCACGTACCACTCGCGCTGCGGCTGCGGATTCGCCTCGGTCCAGACAAACTCGGTTCGCCCCATCGGTTTTTTGGGTTCGGGAAACAAGTCGTAGTCGCCCAATGAGATGTATTGCGAATTGCGAGCCTGGCGAAAGTACGGCGGCGGGACGTTCTTCACTCGGTCGATGGCGTTGAGGAATCCGCTGGCGCCCGGCGGCGGCTGGTCACCCTCCAGCGCTGCCTTGCGAACTTCGGCAAATTCCTCCTCCCTGCCCAGATGCTTGTAGCAGGCGGAAAGTCGCAGCGCGAGGTCGGTCTGGGGAACGTCGTGGACCTTGCAATAGTCGCGAATCTGCTGATAGTAAAAGAGCGCTTTGGCATACTGACCTTGATCCAGCGCCATGTTGCCAAGTTCCCACAGCGCCCGCGGACCATAGCTGGTCGCCAGGTTGCGCTCGGCCACCTCCGCAAAGTCCAGCGGCGAATAATACTTTTTCGCCCGGTCGAACAGTTGGCGGGCCTCGGCGTCGTGGAGCGTACGGTAATAGAAGATTTGTTCCTTGGGCATCCGCAACAACTGTCGCTGGGCGTATTGAGCGCTGGGGATGAAGATGCCGTCACCATGGACCCGCCACAGGTCGTCGGGAAAGTTGCTGATGACCTCGTGGTAGAGCTTCATGGCGCCACGGAAGTCCCCGGAGGCGAATAGCTCGTCGGCTTTCTTGATGAACGCATCGACACGATAGTCGTGTTCCATCTGGGCCATGTTGTAAAACCACGGCTGCAGGGAGAGTTTAAGCGGGATGTTCTTATTCAATCGCTCTGTGTCGACGAAGTTGGGTCGATAGTCGCCGTAGATCTGCCCAAAGGTCGGCGCGGAATCTGTTTGGGCGAAGCCGGATTGGATCAGGAAGAAGAGGATCACGTAGCACAGGCTGGCAGCCTGTAACGGGACGAACGACAGGCTGGCAGCCTGTGCTACTCCTTCGCGCCTTTGCGTGAGACCTATGCTCATCATCGCACCAACCTCGCTCCTGCCCAATTCGCCACGTCTCCAAGGTCCAGATCGTCAGTCGCATCCACTTTTAGCGTCAGTTGCTTGATCCCCTTAACCACAACGGAAATCACTTCCGGTGTATCTGCTGAACCATGAAGGACGTCACTCCGGTAAAGCTGCCGGCCATCGCCCGATACGGTAAAGACGACACTACCGCCATCGCCTGACGCATCGTCGATGCCGATCGTCGATTCAAATTTCGACCAATTGCCGCCGATGCCGAACGTGAGAGAACTGTCAGCATGGACCCCAATACCCCAGGCGTAGAGTTGACCACGAACACTCAGCGGGTTCCCCTGGCAGTTCAAATTCATGCGATAGCGCTGCTGCGGAGTCAGAATGGTTTTTTCGTTCACCTCGCTAGGCACGAGTTGCGACAAGTAAATCGCCTGGCCGTTGAGCACCTCGACCGCCACGATCTCCTCGACCGCGACCGACAGCGCCTTTCCGGCTTGCCATGTAGGACGGATTCTCCATTTGCCGAAACGGACGGATTCGATCAGGCCATCCATGGCGCTGCCATCGCGGGTGTGAACTCGAACAAATGGTTGGTTCGGCAAGGCGGGTTTGAGAGCCTTCGTGTCGCGAGCCAGACGGACTCCGGCCAGGTATAGGATGTTCAACGGAACGGTCTTTCGCAGCCGCTCGTGGTCCAGTCGGAGTTCCTTGGCGTCGATCTCCTCAATCACGCCGTCGTAACCTGCCGCGCGGCGATCCAGCACCTGATCGAGCTTGCCGGTTGGTTCCTCCTCGTCGCCGGTCACCAGTTCGATCGCCCGCCGACCTGATGTCCCTTCAATCGGCATGGTGAGAAAACCGTGGATGGCCGACATCGGCGACGAGATGGTTCCGGTCGCTGGGTTTTGAAAGATCAGCGAGTCTTCATCCAACCGCACAATCTGGCCCATCACTCGATCGCCGCTTACGAGACGAAATTCCTGCGCCCCAGCCCGAATCGCGCGCGGCTCGCGCCCACGGAACGTGATCGTGACGATCTGCCTCAAATCGGCCTCTTGCATCTTGCCGTTTGGCAATCGCAACGTGACCTTGCCGCCGGCATCAACTGCCTCGACCATCGCCATCCGCCGCGAGCCGTCTTGCAAATAAATTTCTTCGCCGTTTGACGCGGACGCGCTGATGAGAAGAATGATCACGCAAAGGCGCAAAGGCGCAAAGATTTGAAAAGATTTTTTTTGGCTTTCCTTTGCGCGTTTGCGCCTTTGCGTGAGACTCATCACGGTTGTTTCTCCTCTTTCTCACCACGCGGCAGCAGCGAATTGAAATAGGCACTGACTAACTTCCGATACTTTGGGTCCGGATTCTGTGCCAGTGACTTCAGTAAATATTGCTGCACGTGCTCATCCAGCGACGAATTCTTGACCCGCTCGGCGATGACCTCGAATTTGAAATCGTGCAACGCCTTGTCGCGCGCGGTGGCAATCTCTTGGGCCATCTCTTCCGGCGATTTCTTCAGGTCCACTTGCTCGATCGCCTGTTGTGCCTCGACAACTTCCGTCGCCAATTCTTCTTTCACACGCACTCGTTCGTCGGCCAACGCGTCGAGATTGGCGAGCGCCGTGCGCAATGTTTCGATTAGATCCGACCGGGCGTCGTTAGACTTTGCGGAGGACACGGCTTCCTTGAAGCCACCCACGTCGAGCGCCGCCAATTCTTCCGTCACGACGCGCTGGCGGAGCTCTTCTTCCGTCAATCCGTTGTTCGCCACCGAGACGACCTCGCCGACAAGTTGGACGACCAGGTCTTGACGCGTTGCTCGCTCGGAATTTGCTTTGATATTGAACTCGTCCAACAGCGGCTCCTTCGGCATCTTATCGCCGCCGTACTCGGCCAGCCGCCGGCTCTTTTCGTTCACGTCGGTTTGCAGCACGACCGCCCAACCGAGCTGCTCTCGCATGTTCGCCAGCGCCGCCACATCGCTGCCGGTAACGACGTATCGCTGCCCAAACTCATCCAAGTCTTGTGACTTTCGGCGGTCTTCAATCTCGGCGATTGCCTTGCCGCGTCCTGCCAGAAATCGTCGGGCTGTCTGCACGCGAACGCTCAGTTCCTGTTGGAGTGCCTGTGTGGCTGGTCCGATTTGACCTTCGCCGACCAATCGGCCAACGCCGTCCAAGTCGGCGTGCAGAGATTGAAGGTACGGCAGCGCCGCGTCGAACGGATGGTCCTTTGCATAGTCCAGCACGCTTCCAGATGAATCGAGTGCCCGGCCGACGCGGACGCCCAACATTCCCAACCGCAATCGCCGGTATCGCGACGAACGCGGTTTTTGTTTGAACTTCTGATCGGTGTAGCGCGTGTAGAGCAGCACCTGATCGTCGAGGACCGATTGCAGGAATACCAACGCTTGTTCGATCGTGTTGACCTTGTAGGCGCCAATGTCCTCGACATCCACGGTGGATTCGGGATCGAAGACCAGCGGCTCGGCGCCAGCATCGCCGATGGCCGTTGGCGGACGCACGGCGACGGCTTCCACCTTGCGATCGTCCAGAATCGCGACGCTCATGTCGATTGAGACGAGCTGGGCAACGTCTTCGCCCGCTTGCTCGAACTTCGCCGCGACGAATGTGAACACTTTGGCGACGTACTGCTGATCTTCTAGCGTCGAGTCCACACGGTTGTCTTTGATGCCGCGGGCACATTGAATCAATCTGTCGCCAACGGCCCGCAGCCGCAGCAGTTCCAGGCTTTCCTTCAGCGGCGTGAAGACTTGCTTTCGCTGCTGGGCGCGAGCGGCCAAGGCCAACGTTTGCAGTTCTTCTTCGAGTGCCGTTTCCGCTTCGTGGATCGCGTCTTGTTGCTGGCCCAGTGTGGTGAGTAGACGGGCGTCGTCTTCGGTCAGGTCTTCGATCTCTTTGCCGATCCAGCGCGGCGCGACCTCGAAGCTGGTGCGATAAACTTTCTCTTGCAAATCTTTCAGCCGCCGCGACTTGACGAGTACGTTTTGCAGATCGTTCCAATCCTGCAACAGATACAGCAGGCGGCGATATTCCAACACGGCGCGTTTTTGCGTCGGTTCCAGATCAGTCAGCGCCTGCTTCATCTTCGCGACCTGGCCTTCCGGCGTATCTTCCGACGCGTTGGCAGGTTTGGCAGTGTCGAGCGCCGCCGCGATTTCCGGTTGCCGCTTCGTTGCCATGTCGTGGACCAACTGGCCGATCTGTTCCAATCGCCGGGCGAAAAACGCGGTGTCCATCCGATTCCGAGCCATCTCGGCGCGGAGCGTCTTGAGTCGCACTTCCATCGCTGCTGCTGCGCGCGCCGCCACAGCTTGCTCGTCGAGCATTTGAGCCAGCAACGTCTTGTCCTCATCCATTTGCCCGTCAGTGCTACGCCACTTCACTGCATCGAGATACGCCCAGCGTTGATTGTTGCTGCCCAAGACTGCCTCGGTCAGCAGGCCTTTAGCCGCCAGTAACACGTCGGATTGCAGTTCAAGCTCGCTACGAAGCGTTAGTTGCAGATGACCCGACTCAGCCTTGCCGCGGCCCGTTGGATTGACGTCCTGCGCTGCGATGAACCACGTGAGCTTCTGGACGCCGTCGAGGTCTATGCGCTGGAGGTCCCACTGAAACGATCCGACGGACCGTTTGCCGATTTGTCGGACTGGCCCGGTGATCTTTTCGCTGAGTGGCTGCGGTGGTTCGTCATCACGTGCCACCATGAATCGAACTTGCTGGAGCCCGTAGTCATCCGCCACTTCGTACTGCACCTCGAAATGCGCACGGGCTGTGAGGTTCAAGTCGCCAGGCGGCGCGATGATGCGAGCCGTTGGCGGCCGGTCGGGCGTGACTTTGATACGGTACGTTTCCGCTTGCTTTTCGCGGTTGCCGAAGCGGTCAAGCAGTCCGACGTTGTAGGTCGTGGTGTCGGCCAACTGATGCAACCACTCGAAATGCAAGCCGGATTCGTCCAGAGGAAGGCTCACACGTTCTTGACCAGTCAACTGCACCCACGCCTGACTCAAGGGCCGCGAAGCCGTGAACTTCAGCCGCACCTCGGTTCCTTCCAGCCCAGTTAGCTGAGGACTGCTGGAAATCTTCGGCGGCGCGCCGCTATACGGCGGGAACTTGTAGTACGCCGCCACTTCACTCACGAAAGGCCGTTTTACGACGTGGACGTTGACCGCGTCCGTCTGGCCGTCGCCGCCCTCGATGCGAAAACGAATCGAATCGCTCAGCTCATTGAACGTGTACTCCGCCACGCCGTCGCGGACGAACATCGTAACTTCGACGTCTCGGCTGGTCGCCTGGCCCTCGTCGTCCACATTGTTGTAGGTGAGAGTTATTCGGTTCGGCGTGCGACCCTGAATCATTGCGCGGACCGCGAAGTCCTCGCCTTCCGGAACGCTGGTGTCCTCCTTGGGAGTGACCAACTCGAACCACGTGCTGCTCGGCCAGCGGACCGTGTCCCACGGCATCAATAGACGACGCACACCGATCTCGGTATAGGGCTCGCGCGTCGCAAACTGGCAAGCTGATGCGACTGCAATGCAAACAACGACCACGCCTGCTGCCAGCCGCAACCAACGCCGGACGATGCCGCGATCGACGACGACACGCAACCTGAGACCGCCCACGGTTTGCTCAAGGTCGGCAACCGCAGAATCAACCAACGCGCGCCCTTCCGCTGACTCGGCTTCGGCAATGGAGTCGATGTCGCGCAGTTCGGCCAAGTTCGTGAGCCGATCGTCACCGCCAGGCAGCACACGGTCGAGGTAATCGAGCACTTGCCCTCGTGACCACGAGTGCCCCAACGGCCGAATCAGATCAAAGATCACGACAGCGACCACCGCAGCCAACAGGATCCCAAGCGACAGGAAACGCGCAACATGACCGAAGTGCCAAATGAAGTCACCCACGATCAGCAGCAGCGCAACCACCAGCGCTACGCACACCAGACGACTTAGCCCCAGCCGCATCAGCATTGTGCGGCTGAGCCGTCGAAAGCGGTTCGTGATTCTTTTTAGTGGATCAGTCATTGGTTGTATGAAATGTCTCACGAAAAACGTGAGACCTGTTCACGCGACTATCTCAAATACAATGGCAAAAATCCCTTTGGCGCCAGCAACACGATCGCCACAGTGGCCGTCGGGTAAACGGTGTTTCCCATATGGTCTTCAAACTGCCCGTCTGATTTTTGTGAGGCGGCAAAGACTTCGAGCATTTTCTTAAAGTACGGGTGCCAGTTTTCGTTCCCAGCGTTGTACATCGCCTGACTGCCGTAAAACGCGCCGTAATGGACGTAGGGCATCTCCAACAAGTCGTTGACGGTGTACCGGTCGTGAACGTAGCGGAGCGTGTCGATCGTGGCTTTGATTTTGGGATCTTCAAAATCGCTTGTATCTTTGGCGTTCATGAACAGTGCGATTGCTCCACAGGCAGCGACAGTTGGCGAACCGATTTCGCCGCCAGCACGGTATCGCCACCAACCCGTGAATTGATCGCCTTCCTGTTCTGCTTGCGAATTGATGAACGCGAGCGCTCTGTCGATTGACTCCTGTGGAACTGCGAATCCGGCACGTACGCCCAGCCGCAACGAGTACAAGACGTTGACCGTGACCAGCGTGTCGCTGGCTCCTTCACGCATCATTTTGTACCGCCAGCCGCCATCGACCTTTTGATATTTCAGCAGCAATTGAATGGCTAGCGAGATCTTGTCGCGCATGTCGCGGCGCCACGGCATGTTGCCGTAGGCCTGCAACAGACACAGGGTGGCCCAACTGTGATCATACATGGGACCAAGTCGATAGACGTCGCGACTGACGATCTGGCCGTCTTCTCTTGCGTGATCGAGCAAAAACTCAAGCCCGCGCGTCAATTGCCGTCCCGAAGGTCCAACATTCGGCAGATTGCCTTCGGCAAACAGAGCCAGACAACAAAGAGCGGTCACGCCGACGTTCTGCGGCCACTGCTTGTCACCCCAACTTCCGTCCGCCTGCTGGCTGCGGCGGATGAAATCCAATGCCTTCCGCGACATCTCCTCGGCATTGACGGTCTGTTTTTCTCCTGTCTTCGCGCTAGGGTGTGCTACTTCAATGGCGAACAGTTCCAGCGCAGAACTTTTTCGCTGCACGTCCAGCCGCGGTGGAAAAATGACCGTGCCAACCACGCGCGGTGCAGGTTTTGGTTCATCCTTATTCTCTTGGGCGCAGGCATCACGGATAGTTCCGAGCAGAAGGAAGATCACGCAAAGACGCAAAGTCGCAAGGCAGAATCGACCTGAGAACGGCTTTGTGCTCTCGCGACTTCGGATGGAAATCCACTTCTCACTCATAACAAACTCCACATTTTTCGCAGGGCCCATTCAGTGCTGATGAGCAGCAAGAATACAGCCAAAAACAGAGGTGAATCCCAGATGTCCTCTTCCGTGCGGTGCGGAATCAACTGTGGATCGCTCGGAATCGACGACGGCAATTCGCCCAAAGTGGCAATGTTCGTGTGGTCGTACGACTTGCCCCCCGTGATCGAAGCCAGCCGTGCCAGGCTTTCCAGATCGGCTGTCGTGTCGGCATCTTCCAACGACTGCAATCGAACGTTGAAGTGCGTCGTCTCGTCAAACACCGTTTTCTGTTCACTGGTGGCGTCAGCCAGCGTGTGTTCAGCGTGAACGGCATACTCACCAACGCGTTTCGGGCGATAGTGTCCGACGAGCGCCTGACTTTTTGCTCCGGCCAGCGCGAGCGGCACGCGAAATTGTCCGCCCTGCGGGTCCGTGACCGTCGCCAAGAGAGATTCGCTGCGTAGTTGGGCGAGCAGCGCTGGGTCGAGCACGGTCAGCGAAATCTGCACGTCGCCGCCGGGCGAGTAGAGTTTTTCATCGGTCTGCAAAACGACTTGCTTTTGCGAACCAAGCAACCGAGTCTCGCCGAGGTACCGCACCGTCTGCGTGTAGAACCGATCGTAATCGTAGTTCTCAAACGGAAAGCGCCACCGCCACATGGAATCGATGCCGCTGTAAAACACGGCCCCCTCGCCGTACCGCCAAACAGCGATCAGCGTGTCACCGTCCGGATCGTCGGCTGCCGCGTTCTCTTTCTCAAGCAACGTGATCGCCTGCGGTTTGGCACTCATCGTCGGATGATGCCAGTAGAACTGCGGAAACGACTCCCAGACCTTGTCGTTGCCCGCCGGGCTCGGGTCGAACATCAACAGCGGGTGCGACTTTCCAGCCGATGTGCGAACTGCCGCGAACGGTTGGTCGAACACGCGCGTGTAATCGGGGTGCCGATTGCGGTCGATCTCGACGGGCAGCATCGCGCCCATCTTCGCTGTTCGCACCGTGAGGAGCGAATCCAGCCCATGGCTGCGACCGGCAATGACCAATAGCCCGCCGCCCGTGCGAATCAGTTGCTCCAGGCCCGTCTCCTGCTCGTTGGTGAATTTCTCCGGATCGATGTCGTAAAGGACGACGACGTCGTACTTGTCCCACTCGGCGACCGTTTCCGGCAGATGCTCAATCGGCGCGTTGCCTTGTTGCACGTAATTCACATCGGCATCGTGCAGCCAACAGGAGACCTCGATGATCGGATCGCGAACCAGCGCGGGCCAGATGTAGTGGTATTCGACCGTCGGTTTGCCGGCGATGAGCAAACATCGCAACGTGCGCTTGACGATTTCGACGTGCGCCGAGACTTGATTGTTTTCGTACGTCAGTTCGTCGTCAAACTCCGGGGCTTTGATCGTGTATTTCCGCTCGCCCAACTCCGGCCCTTCAACGATCATCGACATCACGATGTCGTTGCGCCCCGACTGGAGCCGCACATTGCGCACGACTTTCGGCTCGTCGTTTTCCAGCAGCGTCAATTCGGTTTCCAGACCGGGCTCGATGTGATTGACCACGGTGACTCGCATCGAGAGCACGTCGTCCACGTTCGCTTCGCGCGGCGCGGCCAATTCACGCAATGCCAAATCCCGCAGCGGTTCGGCCGTGCCGGTGGCGATCGTGTTGACAGGAATACCCGCTTGTTTCAAACGTTGCGCCGCTTCGTCGAGCGACACGGCTCCCGATTGCGGCGTCGCCGTGCTGCGGCCGTCGGAGATCAACACCATGCCTGAGACTTTGTTGTTCTCCAATTCCCGCATCACGTCGATCAAAGCGTCTCCGGCGTTCGAGTGCGCGCCGGTCGGTGCGTCTAGCGCCTCTTTCAATTGCCTCGCCGCTTCTCCATTTGTGGTCTTTTCTTCGCCGTCGGCGGCAACTTCGCGAACACGCTCCAGCGTTCCGGAGAAGCGGTAAACCACCGCGCGGTGGTTGCGATTCAGGCCCATCTCGCCAACCAGGCGAGACGTCGTTTCGCGGGCCACAGCAAACCGGCTCCGTTCGTCGCGCGGCGCAGCGAAATCGACAAACGGATGATTCCGCGCGTCGGGATAATCCATGCTGAGCGATTCGTCCACCAATACGGCCACGACGGGTATTCGTTTTTCCTGGTGCGAAATGTTGAGTACTGGCTTGATCAGCATCAAAACGATGATGCCCACAACCGCCAGGCGGAGCATGCTCAATACGGTCAACCGAAAACCCGACAACTTGCGAGCATCGCGCCGATACTGCCAGCCGTAGTAAACGATCACGGCGAGCAACAGAATCACAAGCAACCATCCCGGCTGCCACATATCGGACAGGCGCAGCGAAGATTCACTGCTCGAATCGAGCTGCGAATCAAGGCCGAGGATTCTAGAGATGGTTTCCATCACTGCATCAAATCCTTCTCTGACCGAATCTCCGTGCGAGAAATGTCTCGGTTGCCAAAAGTCCAAATACCATCCACAAAAATGCCCAAGCAAATTCGGTCACTGAGTACCGCGATTCGACCTGCCGGACGATCGCGGTTTCGGGGCCCCAGTAGGTTCCTCCGGAAGCGGAAATCTGCTGCCGGACGTCTTCGGCGTTTAGTCGCGTGAGGTCGCCTTCGGTGGCAACCATGTTGACGACAAACCGACGCCGGTTGAGCACTTCCGGAATCGTGTCTACCTCATACACACCCTGCGCGACGGTGTCGCCGAACGAGACCTTCCAGATGTCGCCTTCCGGCGCTTCGACCGGCGCAAGTCGAATTTTCGAGTAATCCGGCCGTCGCAACAGCAAGTACTGACTCGATAACAACACCGGCTGCTCAAACGGCTGGCCGATTTCCAGGTTTACAGACTTGTCCGGGTCACCGATCATCCAGCCAAGTAACTCTTGCATCAGTACCGCGTACTCCGTCGTGTAAGCTAGGAAGTTCCAACTGTCGTCGGCGCTGGTATTGAACAGCACGACTTTGCCTTGGCCGAACGAGCGTTCACAAATCGCAGGTTGGTTGTTCGACAGAAAAGCGATCGGTCGCCCGAACTGTTGTTGCTTGCTGCTGAGTTTCACCGGCATGTAGCGGCTGATGCTGGGCGGCGCAGCGGCCTTGGTCATCTGCCGCATGTTTGCCACTGCCGGATGCGGTGAAGAGCCAACGCCGCTGTAGACCAGATCGAATAGCACATCCTGCCCCTCCGCGGTGACTTCCGC
>CALBSZ010000412.1 GCA_937967665.1 uncultured Planctomycetaceae bacterium | reverse complement strand
CGTACGAGCGGTAGACTTGCCTGGCGGTGTCGATCAACCGTTCGCGCGGAATCATCGACTCGGGAAGAAAATCCCGAAACCCCTTGAGCGTGCGTGGTGCGATAAGTGGACTCATGAAGGCGGTGCTGACTGCTTAGAGGATGGGCAGGAGTGAGGGTTGGGGACTGCGAATGGTTTCGCCTCGCTTCTTCGGGAGTGTGGCGTCCATGAACTCGGCGACCTGTTCGGGCGTTTCAAAATAGTGTTCGTAGGTCCAGTCGTCTTCGTATTCGCAGGCGTCGGTGGTGTATTCGCGGCAAATGGTCGGACGCGTTTCGTAGGCCCCGCAACGGTTGTCGGCCTGCAGGTGTCGGCAGACCGTGTGGACCATCAGGTACCAGCTACCGTCTTCCGTAAACACACTCGCTCGATCGTGCAGCAGGTACCACCGCAGGAACTCGAAATCGCGATGCGATTCGGGGGCTTCGATCGGCAGGGCAAAATAACGGCAGCATTTCGCCGTACAATGCTGGCACAAGACCTCCCCTGGCTGCAATTCCTCCCGCGTCGGTTTTCTCCGGGTTGCTGTGGCCATTTTGACGATCGTTTCCGATATAGTAGAGTTGGAAGACGCGTAATTCTTGAACCGCCAACAGGTTAGCAAAACGAATTCGAATTGACCACCATGCAAATCATCATTACCGCCGTGGGGCCCGACAGTGTCCGCCTGGCAGACCCGATCATCCATTACGTTACCGGGCAAGGGGCCAATATCGCGGAAATCCAGATGTACGATCACGATGAAGAAGCACTCTTCGCGATGCTGATTCGCATCCATCTGCCGACCGACCAACTGGAGGAAATTCGCAACGCACTATCGCAAATCGGACAGCTGAAGAACCTTTCGGTTCGCGTCTGGTCGCCCGAGGAACGCGCAGCGCGGCCGCGCCTGGCCATTTGCACGACCTACCGGCAGGAGCCACCGCTGGCCCTGCTGCGTGCGATCCGGGATGGACAAATCAGAGCCGAACCGGCCGTCATGATCGGCAACCGCAACGCCTGCCGCGGGATTGCTGAACAATTCGATATCGACTGGCGGAACGTCGGCGATGGGCAGGGAAACACGAACGACGACAAGCTGGTCGAGATGTTGGATCAGTACGACGTCGACTACGTCGTGCTGGCTCGCTATATGCGGATCCTGCCTGCCGCCACCTGCTGGAAGTATGCCGGCGGCCGCATCATCAATCTGCATCACGGGCTGCTCCCCAGCTTTCCCGGGTTTCGCCCCTACCACGACGCCTACGCGGGCCGGATGCTGACCTACGGCGCGACCTGCCATTTCATCGTTCCAGAACTGGATGCCGGCAACCAGACCATCTATCAATCCACGTTTACCGTTCCTCCCGGCACCAGGCTGGACGAAATCATTCGGTTGGGGCAGCAAGACAACGAACCGCGTTGCCTGGTCGAGGGCGTGCGGCGCGTGGTCAATCGCGAAGTGCAGTTGCATTTCCACCGCGTCGTGGCGACAGCTTAGGTCGACAGCACTTGTTTGATCTGTGCTAGCACGTTTAGGAGTATGCTGCCGCAGCCACAGCTGACTGCTGAGGAAGTCTATTTTGAGGTGGAGGTGGTTGGGGTCGAGCGCAGCGAGCCTCCAGACGCAAACACTGGGGGCTCGCTGCGCTCGACCCCAGACACACAAGCCCAGGCACACAAGCCCAGGCACACAAGCCCAGGCACACAAGCCCAGGGACACAAGCTCAGGCACACAAGCTCAGGCACACATGGTGAGGCACACAAGCTCAGGCACACAAGCTCAGGCACACAAGCTCAGGCACACATGGTGAGGCACACTTGGTGAGGCACACTTGGTGAGGCACACTTGGTCTTGAGAGACTTCTTCCGCAGTTTCCACGGGCTCCGGCCCGCGCCGGCGGCGAGTGGTTGAACGAAGACGGCAAGACCCGAGAACGTTGTCTCGCAAGTTCGCACCAAACGGGCGCCGTCCAACTCGAAGCCTGGTAAGCTGCTGTTTTCTCGAAAAAGTCCCGGTTTCCTCCCGCTTTCAAAGAATCTTCCAGCGAACCATTCCTGATTTTTCCGCGTAACGGTAAACGCCTTGCTCTAACTTGCCTGAACGTTTACGCTTTGTGGCTGAGGGAAGGCGTCTTGAGAATGTGAATGGTGGCATGCTGGTCTCCTTAAACAAACTGACCGCGAGCGTCTTGCTTGCCGCGACGGCCCTTGTCGCGATGTTGGGAAACGGGGGCTGGCATCGGCTCGCCGGCTGCGTTCACGAGCACGGCGCGGGCACGACGGTTCAGGCAGCGCACAAGCACGCGCATGCTTGCGGGCATTCGCATCGTACTGGGACTGCGCGCTCGTCGTTCTCCGGCGTACGAACGCTGCCGGGAGTTCAGGCTCGAACAATTGCGCACGACTCGCATTCTTGTACAATCTGCCAGTTTTTTGGGCAGGCGCAGCTGGTTTCATCGAACACAGCGGATTTCTGCCCGGCCCATCTGGTGCAAGCCTATCTGATCCTCGATACGAACGGCCTCCGAGGGGAACCGTTCAGCTTCTTTGACGCGCGCGGCCCGCCGGCGTCAAGCTGAGCCGTGCCCGTCAAGCTGAGCCGTGCCTGATGCCACGCGCTCCGTGCGTCTGCCGCACACAGAGCGCGTCGTAGCGGTTTGCGACCGCGACGGCCTTGTCGGAATCTGCTCAGCCCGAATCGGATTCGCGTTCTCCACATTCTTTGGTGCCCCCCGGCTGGCGGTCGTGACATTCACCGACGGCAGCTGGGGTGCGTCACGCTTTCGCTTCAGCATGAGGAATCGGACATGTTTCGCCGTCGAGCTTTTACGTTAGTTGAGTTACTGGTGGCGATCGCCATCATTGGAATTCTTGTTGCCTTGCTGCTGCCGGCGGTCCAAGCCGCGCGCGAAGCGGCACGAGCAACCCAGTGCAAGAACAATCTGAAACAAATCGGTATCGCCCTGCACACCTACCACGATACGTTTTACAAGTTGCCTCCAGGCTGGGTGGCCTTTGACGAGACGACAAATGCCCCCGACCCGCTTGGCGCTCCCGGCTGGGGCTGGGCCGCGCTTAGTTTGCCGTACCTGGAAGAGGACAACCTGGCGACGTTAATCGACTACGATGAACATATCGATGAACACGTCAACGAGGACGCTGTCAAAATGATCCTGGGTGTCTTTCAGTGCCCCTCAGACCCGACGGACAAACATGTCGAATTCCCCGCGTCCCACGGCGTCGTCGACGTGGGACGCGCCAACTACGTCGGCGTGTTCGGGCCCGAAGAGGTGGAAGACGATCCCAGCGACGGCGACGGTGTCTTTTTTCACAATAGCCACATTCCCTTCACGCAGATTACAGACGGGCTATCCAACACCATGATGGTTGGCGAGCGTTCTTCGCGACTCGGCGCCAGCCTGTGGGTCGGCATGATTCACGGGATCCCCGAGGAAATGGCGCGCGTTGTGGGTTCCACCGACCATCATCCCAACGACCCTCATGGCCACTTTGAAGATTTCAGCAGCCACCACACCAAGGGCGCGTACTTCCTGTTCGGGGACGGTTCAGTGCACATGATCAGCGACAACATCGACCTGCAGATTTACCGCGCGTACGCCACCCGAGATTTTGGAGAACCCGTTTCGTCGCCCTAGGAGGATCTCCGGCACCGCTGAGGCGAGCTGCCGCCTGTTCGTAGTTCCGCGCCTCCGTTCGCGGAATCCCGTTCGCGGGGCCACGGCGCCACGAAGCCACGGGGAAATTCTGCGCTGCGGCTCGACCTACACCGCGACGCGCAACTTCGCGCGGCCCGAATGCCCGCGGCGGTTTACGATAATCAGTTGCGTCGGACCTGAATGGCCGCGGCGCGGCGCTCGTTGGAATACCAGTACTTCCAGGCTTGCTGGTTGAACCCAAAGCTCTGTCCTGTCATCTTGACCAGGGCTGTGAGCACCCGTTTATTGGTCGCCTGGACCTGGACTTCCTGCCGGCCGCCCCCGGTGGAAAGTCCCGAGTCGCCGGGAGCGAAACTGTCGGGCGAGGAAAACGTCGTCGTGACCTGATCGGGAGATCCGCTGCTGCCTTTGACAAACACATGTTTGGTGATGAGCGCGTCGATCATGGCGGGAATGGCCGATTCGTCGGCCAGCCGCCCCAACGCTTCGCCCGCGCGATTGACCCGCACGTTGTTCGCATCCGCCAGCGCGTCGACGTAGGTCCGGACGATATCCGCCGACGGAGTACGGACGATTTCATCGACGGCCGCGTGATAAATCTCTTCATCCGGATCGTGCAAAGAAACGTTCACCAGCGTCGCCCTGCTGGCCGAAGTACCAATGTTGGCCAACGCTTCGATGTACAGCATCTTGATGCCGCGAACCGGTTCGCGGCCGAGCTGCTCGCGAAGGGCCACCACGGCATGCGGGTCCCGAATCGCCAGGACGCTTTCCCGGAATTCCCGCGCCTGTTCGGGTCGCAGCGTTTCACGCCAGCGCTTCAGTTGTGTCCGCCATTTTTTTTCGCTGCTCTCTTTGGCTTGCCGTTCTTTCAGCAACTCCATCTCCTGCGGCAGCATCCAGCGACCTCGGTAGCGAATGTACCCCTTGGCGGCGCGCACATCACGCGCTTGGACCCACTGGCCGTTCACCTGACTGAATCCCAAAGCACGTCGCGCTTGCGGATGGTTGGGAGCGATCTCCAGCAGCTGTGTTAACAGGTCGGCACGCAGATCAGAGAGACTGTTTTGGCGGCAGTCTTCGGCCAATTGCCAGGTCTCGGCAACAGCGGGGTCCCCGGGCTCGATCCTTCGTACCCGCTGGTGGTCCAACTGCAGCACGATTCCCTGCGCCGTGGTGATGTCGAAATGCGCAGCCCGGTCTGTGGCATTGGACCAGCGTCCTTCGACATAGCCGCCCGTGTCCAGAACAAAGCGGTCGGCAGCGGCCGTGGACACGCAAACGCATAACAGCATCAACAGCGTGAAGCGGTTTCCGAACATCGTCCCATCGTGTCTACTCGAGCCTCATACCATACTACCATGAAACGCCAGCGAGTGAGTCACGTTCGAAGCGGTGTGTTCATAATGTCTCCCGTTTCGCCTTGTGTAACTAAAGGATGGTGCTGTGAAGATCATCATGGCATGTAATCTATGACCAAACCATCATTCGTTCCATACCCGAGTCGTTTTTTCTTGCCCGAGGGCGACGGACATGGCATTCTGGCCACCTACGTGGCGAAGGAACAGTTCTTCTATCCTGAATCCCGGTCTCTGTTTAAGGTTGTCCATAGATCACACGCGCGGGCAACAGCCGACCAGCCAATGCTTCGTGGGAACTATCCGGCTTGTTGACGCGAAGCGTGCTAAGTGTGGTTTGACTGGATCTATTGAATCGGCTGGGACGGGAAACTCCGCCAAGCCGGTTACCGGTAACACTCGTTTCCAAAAACGTCGTGCCATCGTTGTGTCAAATGCTGGCGCGCGGGTATTTGATTCCAACGGAAGATGAGCACGACTTCAATGCGTTCAGAAAGGGTCTTGTCCATCGTTGCGCGGCGCGCATGTGGACGACCAAAACCCAGGATGTCCCCTACGGCCTGCCGGACTTGGACGGTCGCATTGACCCGGCGTCCTGGCAGATTAAATTAGTGGCATGTCAACGCCACCAACCGCTGATGCCCGGCGACGATTTCAAACAACATCTTGGACCGTTGTGTTGAAGTCGTGCGGCCAGGACTCGACGGGCCGCGCTGCCTTCGAGGAGTTGTGCCAGGCCTATTGGCGGCCGCTGTACGCATTTCTTCGGCGCAAGGGCCGTTCACCTCAGGACGCAGAGGATGTGATTCAGGGATTCTTCGTATGGTTCATGGAACGTGGTTTGGCTGAGCGAGCCGATCCAAAGCGTGGCCGTTTCCGCAACTTCCTCCTTGCGGCGTTGAGACAGTTCGAGGCTCGGCAGTTTCAATATCAGTCGGCCGAGAAGCGATCGCCGGAAAGACCTACCGTGTCGCTCGACTTCGGGGACGGCGAGGCAAATTACCCAAGTTACGGCACCGACGACAAAACTCCTGAAATGCTGTTCGAGCAGACGTGGGCCGCGTCGGTCTTAGACCGCGCGATGGCCGCGTTGAGAGACGACATGTCAGCGGCGGGGAAGGAACGATTGTTCGATTGTTTGCGCCGTATGATGACCGACGGCCGCGATTCCACGACAAAACAAGCCGCTCAGCAACTCGGCATGAGCGAAGGAGCGGTGCGAGTCGCCGTCCATCGCATGAAGCGTCGTTTTGCCAAAAAAGTGCGGGCCGTGGTTGCCGAAACTGTCGAGAACGAAGCGGACATCGATGACGAAATGAACGAACTGTTTGTCATTCTTCAGCAGTCGAGCAGCTTTTCCTGGTAACAAACGGCGCGCGAATTGATTAGTTGGGTATAGAACAGTTGAGGGCAGCTGTTCAAAAAAGACGTTGGAGGACAACTGTTCTACAAAGAATCCGCAATGCTCACGACTCAATGCGAGAACTGTGCCAGGCCGCTCAACCTCTCCGTGGACGACGGACAGTGTGCGTTTTGTCTAATGCAGGTCGCGATCAATACGCTACGTGATTCCGCGACGCTGGCCAGGCGGATGCCCGTGCCGCTCCTGGAGGAACTCGACCTGCCGGGTTTCGAAGTCCTGGCGTTTATCGGCCAAGGCGGTCTGGGCGCGGTGTACACGGCGCGACATCTCAGTTTCGACCGCTTGGTGGCTATCCAAA
>CALBSZ010000411.1 GCA_937967665.1 uncultured Planctomycetaceae bacterium | reverse complement strand
CGAGCTCGATCGGCGTGAGCGCTTCATCATTCGCAGTCGCTACGCACTCGGCGCTCATCGCAAAGTACGCACGTTCCAGTACCTGGCCGACAAGTTGGGTGTTTCGAAGGAACGCGTCCGGCAACTCGAACAGCGAGCGGTCGGCAAGCTGAAGGCGATGGCTTCCGAATTGGAAATGGATGACATTTTCGGCGCGGCAATGGTATAACGGGGAAACCGGTACGCATTCCGATCCTTCACGTGCGGGGCAGCCCTGCGGTTTTGCGCCGTCGTTGCACTCCCACAGCTGACTACGATCAAAGAACACGATTCATGCAGTCTTTAACAAAACAAGTAGAGTTACCTGTCACAGCCGAAGAGGCATTCGACTGGCACGAACGTTCGGGCGCTCTCGACCGATTGATACCACCCTGGGAATCGGTGGAGGTGTTGGAGCGCGGGCTAGGAATACGGGAGGGCAGCGTTGTGAAACTGGCCCAGCGGATTGGACCGCTGAGGCTGAAATGGATCGCACGGCATCACGGTTACCGTTACGGCAAGTGCTTCCACGACACGCAGATTCAGGGCCCGTTCGCGCGTTGGGAGCATCTTCACGCGTTTTCATCATCTGGAGAAACCGCGGCGACGTTGACGGACCAAATTGAATATGAGATTCCCGGCGGCTTGCTCGGGCGGGTCTTCGGCGGGAACTTGATTCGCCGCAAGCTTGACGCCATGTTTGATTACCGCCATCACACCACCACGGACGACCTGACCGCCCACAAACGGTATCAGGCAACGGGAAAGCTGCACGTCGCCGTCACGGGGGCCAGCGGCCTGGTTGGATCCACTCTGGTGCCCCTGCTAACGACGGGCGGGCATCGGGTTACGAAATTGGTCCGACGAGAGGCCCGCGAAGGGGAGCTCTCCTGGAATCCGCAGGATGATTTCGATGCTGCCCCGCTGGACGGACTCCATGCCGTCATCCATCTCGCTGGAGAGAATATTGCGGCTTCGCGTTGGACCACCAAGGTGAAGGATAAGATAAGGGCGAGTCGCGTCGTAGCCACGAGAAAGGTGTGCGAAGGCCTGGCTCGGATGCAGAGTCCCCCGCAGTGCCTTGTGTGCGCTTCGGCGATTGGCATCTACGGGGATCGCGGCGACGAAGTCCTCACGGAAGCATCAGAGGTCGGGCAAGGATTCCTGTCGGAAGTCGGGCAGCAATGGGAAGCCGCGACGCAGCCGGCTCGTGACGCCGGCATTCGAGTGGTTAATTTGAGGTTCGGCGTCATTCTGAGCCCCCGAGGTGGTGCGTTGGCGAAGATGTTGCTTCCGTTCCGGTTTGGGGCAGGCGGTCGGGTTGGTAGTGGGAAGCAGTATTGGAGTTGGATTTCGATCGACGATGCCGCGGGCGCCATCTACCATGCTTTGATGACGAACAGTTTGGCGGGCCCGGTCAACGTCGTTGCTCCTCAACCGGTCACAAACCTGGAGTTCACAAAAACTCTCGGTCGGATCTTGAACCGTCCCACCATCGCTCCGCTGCCTGCCTTCGCCGCTCGACTGGCACTGGGCGAAATGGCCAACGACCTCTTGCTAGCCAGTTGCCGCGTACTTCCACACCAGTTGATCGCATCCGACTACCAGTTCCGGCAACCAACGCTGGAGGCGGCGCTGCGACACATCCTGGGACGCCCCGCGACGGTCTGATAGTCAGGTTGCAGGCGAACAGCTACTGCACCAGCTGGCCGCTGCCTTACAAATCGTCGCGAACCTGGCGCTGTTTGCGATACTGGCTGGGCGTGACGCCTAATTCCCGGCGAAAGACTTCGTACATTCGCATGGTCTCACCGAAGCCGACTTCGTGGGCAATTTCGGAAAGCCGTCGTTTGGTTTGAGTCAGTTCCCTTTTGGCGCGTTCGATGCGGACGCGTCGGATTTCGGTAACAATCGGCCGGTCCAGGAACTTGCGGAAGCGAAGTTGCAAGGTCCGGGTTTCCGCTCCGACGGCTCGGGCGACATCATCCTGCCCGATTTTTCGATGACTGTTGGCGGCAATAAACGCCAGAGCGGCCGCGACCAATTCGTCTTCGACAGCGAAAAAGTCCGTCGATTCTCTCACCACAAGGCATTTCGGTGCCAGCAAGGTCTGGTCGACATGCGGGCCCGGCCCGCTGCGGCGCTTGTTGGAGCGTGGAGTGTCTTTTTTTCTGGCGGACTTCTTGGCGCCGGCATCCTTCTCATCCATCAGGCGGTGCAGGAGCCGTGCCGCCTCGTAGCCGATGCGTTCGTATCCAATCTCGACACTCGTCAACGAGGGCCGAGGATGCTCGCACAGCGTTTCTTCGTTTTGTCCGGCGATGAGGGCGACGTCAATAGGAACTCGCCAGCCCCGTTCATGACAAGCCTGCACGATCATCCGGCCAACTTCTTCTTGGCCGACATAGATTCCGATGGGGGGACTGCACGCTTCCAGCAGCCGTGCAATTACCCTTTCAGTCTTGCGCCACGACGCGAGGTCACGGCGCAGTGTTTGGGGAACCTTTTCCGTGAGGCAGGCAAAACCGACTTCCCCAACCAGGCGCGTGAATTCGCGGACCGTGATGTCGTGCCCGACGTTTTTTGGGGAGGTCACGGCAGCGAAGTTGCGAAAGCCTCGCGCTAAAAGGTGTTCGGCGCACATTCGCCCGACGACGGTCCAATCGACGAACACTCCGGGCAGAAGGTCTCTCGCGGGGGAGCTATTCCAGATATTGACGACCGGCACGCCGAGTCGATTGGCGCGCTCCGCCAACTGCGGGTTGGCTCGTGCAATGACGCCGTCGTAGGGAATCGACTTGGATGCCCGCGCCGGCAAGGTGTCGTGCGCGAATTCGTCAATGATCGAATGCCAGTCCTGTTCCTCCGCATACTGCTGTGTCCCGGCAAAAACCCCGGAATGGCGTTTGTAAGGCCATTCCAGGTTCAGCATGACGGCAATGCGACGATTCTTGGGCATTCTTTGGCATTCGCAGATTCGGTCGCTCGCTAAAACGAGTCGCCCTTGATTAACTTCAAGGTTTCACTCAATCATAAGTCATCCGTGTCCAAGAATCGACAGTCCGTTTTGATGTGCCCCCGGACGTTGGTTATAGCGTTCAATGCAAGACCCATACAGCCGCTCTCATAGCTGCCAAGATCGAGGACTGAGTCCGTGCTCGACGCACACCGGTCATCGTTCCGCTGTCACGGATCAATACTGCTGAGCGTTGCGGCTTCCATGATTTTGTGCTCGGTGGCTTCCTGGCGAGTGAATTCGGCGGTCAAACGCCCTTCGCTCAGCACGAGGATGCGATCGGAGACGGTAAGCAATTCCGGTAATTCACTGGAAGTCAGGATAATGGCAATGCCGTCGCGGCAAAGTTGGTCCATGAGGCGATAGAGTTCAGCCTTTGCGCCCACGTCGACACCGCGCGTGGGATCATCCAGCAACAGGACTTGCGGTTTGGTCAGCAGCCAGCGCGCGATAATGCACTTCTGCTGATTGCCGCCGGAAAGACTGGTGACGGCCGATTCGGTGCCGGCCGTCTTCACCGCCAGTTGTTCGATCGCCGCTTCGGCCATGTCGAGCTCGCGGCCGCGTCCCACGAGTCCCACCGAGGCGGTTTCGTGAAGCGTGCAAATACTGATGTTTTCGCGCACCGTCATTTGCGAGAACAGGCCGAGTCGCTTGCGGTCTTCGGTCACCAGTCCGATTCCGGCCTGCCTGGCTTCGGCGGGATGGCGGAACGATACCTTTCGGCCGTTCAAGAGGATGTTGCCATGCGGTGTTTCCCGGCTGGCACCGAAGAGGCATTCGAGCAACTCAGTCCGTCCAGCGCCCATCAGGCCGGCGATCCCCAGTACTTCCCCTTTGCGTACGGAAAAACGGATGTCTTTCAAACGCCAGGCGCGGGCGTGGCCCGGCCATGGCAACGACAGGTTTTCGACTTCCAGGACGACATCGCCGGGACGGCGGTCGCTGCCGATGCTGACATTTTCAATTTCGCGGCCGACCATCAAGTGGGTGACCTCGTTGGGCGTGGTCTGGTCGCGGTCGAGCGTTTGGACCAGGCAGCCATCGCGGAGCACGGAGATGCGGTCGGACAGGCGAAAGACTTCGTCCATTTTGTGCGAGATGTACAGGATCGTCACGCCGCGTTGGCGCAGCCGGTCAATGACTCGATAAAGCCGTTCGACCTCGGACTCCGTCAGCGCGCTCGTCGGCTCGTCCATGATCAAGATATCGGTATCCAGCGAAAGGGCCTTGGCGATTTCGACAAGTTGCTGATCGCCGACACGCAGCGATCCGGCTGACTGACGCGGGTCCACATCGCATTCCAATTCGGTCAGCAGGCCCGCCGCGGTCTGCTCCATGGCCCGTTCGTCCAGCATGCTAAACTTCCCGCAAATCTCACGGCCGAGAAAAATGTTGGCGGCCACGGACAGTTCTTCCACCAGGTTCAGTTCCTGGTGAATGATGCTGATTCCCGCGTCTTCGGCGCTCCGTGTGGATTCGAATCGCACGACGCGGTCGCGCAGTTTCAGCGCGCCCTCGTAGTCCGTAATCACGCCGGACAGGATCTTCATCAGCGTGCTCTTGCCGGCTCCGTTTTCGCCGCAGATCGAATGCAATTCGCCATCGCGGATGTCGATCGACACGTCCTGCAGCGCCACGACGCCAGTAAATCGCTTGGTCACGTGCTGGATGGAAATGACGGGGATGCTGTCCGGCGAGTTCATTGCAATGACTTCTGTTTGGCGATGTTTGCTTCCGCCGCCTTCCAGGCGATCAGGCTGCCCAGCACGGAGAAGAAGGTAATCAAACCGGTCATCTTGCCATACATGGCAAACAACACCGCGGCAACCATCAGCGAGAGAATGGGGATGACGGCAAGGCCCAACAGCCCGGAGAAAAACAGCTTCGACTGCCCACCGCCGCTGCCACCGCGGCGAAGTTCATTGACAGCCACCGCCAGGACAACCAGGAAGCCGACGATCATGCCCTGGTAGTCGTCGCTGCCTTTCGACACGACTTTCTGGATCGAGTCGATGACGACCTGCAAAAACAGGACGCCCAGCATGACGCCGGGAATCAACCCAATTCCTCCGCGCAGGCTACAGCCGCCCACGACGGCGGCCGCGATCGCGTTGAGTTCGTAGCCGACACCCAGCGTCGCCGGGTTGGCCGTGCCGATCTTTGCCAGATACAGTATCCCCGCGATGGAAGCGGTCACCGAACCAATCGAATACGCCAGCCATTTCATCCGATCCGTCCGAATCCCGCTCAACTTGGCAGCCTCCTCGTTCCCGCCGAGTGCATACAGATGGCGGCCCCACACCGTATGACTCATCAGCACATAGCAGGCAGCCGACAGCAACAGAAAGACCGATAGCGCCACCCACCACTGCGACAGGAATACGAAACTGTCCGCGTCGGCTCGTACATTCGTAACTTCATTGCCCAACGCCTTGGTCACGGCGGGGTTCAAAACCTTGGCGAAACTCCGCAGACCGACCAGCGACGCCAGCGTCGCCACGAACGGGGGCAACTGGACGACGGTGATCAGCCAGGTATGCAGGGTGCCTACCAT
>CALBSZ010000410.1 GCA_937967665.1 uncultured Planctomycetaceae bacterium | reverse complement strand
CTCGGGCGTGGCGGCAGCGAGCGATCAAGACGTTGGGCGGAGATTATCTGTAGCCTAGAAACGGTCGTCGGGGGTCTCGGAATGCCCGCGTATAAAGTTTAAGGATGGAAATGGGTTAGCGGTTGCGGCGTTTGGTCCGTCGAAAACGAATGACTGCGACGGACGGGGAAGTGCGTCGTACTTTCCTGCAGCCCGAAAGCTGAGCTGCGATCGACGACCAGCCGCTTGCGCATTTCGACTGACGGCCAAATTGGCAGGCCGGGAATAGCTGATGGGCATTCCGGCAGCTGTCAAAAGGACTCGGAGAATCATCCCAATCCAATCTTTACATGCTGCGGTGGATTGCTAACAATAGGGCAACTTCACTGAATCGCAGCGACCCGCCTCGGCAGGGTCGTATTTTTTTGTATTTCGCGGAGATCCCCGACCATGTCCGAAATGTCCGATTACGTCCCGATGACTCAAGACGCTTACAACCGGATTAAGGAGGAAATCGAACAGATGGAGAACCACGAAATGCCGCAGATCGCCGAAAAGATTGCGGCGGCTCGCGACGAGGGAGACCTCAAAGAAAACGCGGAATACCATGCGCAGCGTGAAGCCCAAGGAATGCTACAAGCCAAAATCAACGAGAAAAAGTCGAAGTTGGCGCGGGCCACCATCGTCGACATGTCCAAGGTGAATAGGGACGAGGTGTCCTTTGGCGCAACCATCACCGTCAAGGATCTCGATTTCGACGACGAGGAAGAGATTACGCTGGTCGGTGCCGGTGACGAAGACTACGACAACAACAAGTACAACATTGCCAGTCCCATCGGGCAGGGACTACTGGGCTCGAAGATCGGCGATACCGTCGAGATTCCCGTGCCCAAGGGGACATTGAAATTCGAAATCCTGGCGATTCGCTACGAAGATGTCTGAGCACTCGGTCCGCAAAATCGGCGAACCCGAAAAAGTCCCGGTCTTCAACTGCGCGGTATTGGTTGGCCGCTCGTCCGACGGTGCCGTGCGTGCTCGAGTAGCCAACCTGGCGGGACTGGAGGTGACCGCGGATTCCGAACGCGCGGCACTGCAACAACTGATACCGCGGTTCAAAACAGCCGTCAGCGAGTACCTTCAACGCGGCGAGGAGATCCCGTGGCTCGAACCGCCGGCGGACGCCGCCCCGGGTGAACAATCGCGCTGGATTGCGGTACACTTGTAGGCAATGCTTGCGGCGCGACAAACGTTTCGCGGCGTCCGTTTCGGCTCCCTTGTTTCACAACACGTTCGCAAAGATTCCGTTATCATGGCCAAGATTTTGATGCTCGTCGGGGATTTCGTGGAAGACTACGAAGTCATGGTTCCATTTCAGACTCTGCTGACCGTCGGGCACGATGTCCACGCCGTCTGTCCCGGCAAGCAGGCAGGGGATACCGTCGCCACGGCAATCCATGATTTCGAAGGCGAGCAAACTTACAGCGAGAAGCGGGGCCATAACTTTCGGCTGAATGCGACTTTCGAGGAAGTCAACGAGGCGGACTACGATGCCCTGGTGATTCCGGGCGGCCGCGCGCCGGAGTACTTGCGGTTGAACGAACGGGTCCTGGAAATCGTCCGCCACTTTGCTACTGCGAACAAACCGATCGCCGCGATCTGCCATGGTCCCCAGATCCTGGCCGCCGCCGGAGTGCTGGCCAAGAAGCAGTGCTGCGCTTACCCGGCTGTGAAACCCGAAGTGGAACTGAACGGCGGTACGTTCGTCGGACCGAACGAGACTTTTGACAACGCCCATGTCGACGGCAATCTGGTCACCGCGCCCGCCTGGCCGGCCCATCCCGCCTGGCTGCGCGGGTTTCTCGAACTGCTTGGATAAGTCCAATGCCGTCGCCCTCGTACACGTTGCAAGCCCGCTACGTGTTTCCCGCCGACGGGCCTCCGATCGCTGGTGGCACGGTCACTGTTGCCGGCGGGATGCTGACGCACGTCGGCAGCCGCGACGGCGCGGCGATCGATGGCGGCAATGTGGCGATCATTCCCGGTCTGGTCAACGCCCACACGCACTTGGAGTTCAGTGGCCTTTCGCAGCCACTGGGAAGAGCCGGCAATACGCTGCCGCAATGGATTGACGCCTTGATCCGCTATCGGGAAGGTCGAGGCGAATCGCAAAGCGAAGCCATTGCAGACGGCTTGCAACAGTCGCTCGCACACGGCGTTACCACCGTGGGAGACATCTGCACGACGCGTTCCCCAGCGGACTACGCGATTGCCGCAACACCCAGTGTGACGGCGTTTCACGAAGTGATCTCGCTGGATCCCGACAAGACGGACGAAGTCGTTCAGCAGTTGGCCGCACGGCTGGCACGGTTCAAGGGCGTTGCCGCCGGCGTCAGTCCGCACGCCCCGTATACCGTCCATCCAGCGCTGGTTTCAAGGCTGGCCGAGTTTGCCGGTAGCACTTGCGCGCCGATTGCCATGCATTTGGCGGAATCGCGCGAGGAACTGGAATTGCTGGCGGCGGGCACGGGACCGTTTCACGACCTGCTTGCCGATCGCGGCGTCTGGAGGCCAGAGAACTTTGTCGGCGGGCAGCGTCCGCTGGACTACCTGAAACGCCTGGCCGGCGCGCCGCGCTGCCTGTTGATTCACGGAAACTACCTGGACCAGGACGAAATCGATTTCATCGGAACGCAGGATCGCATGTCGGTCGTCTACTGTCCGCGGACGCACGCCTATTTCGAACATGCGCCGTATCCGCTGAACGCCTTGTTGCGGGCCAATGTCCGCGTAGCGCTGGGAACCGACTCGCGCGCCTCGAATCCGGATCTGGACTTGTTTGCCGAGATGAAAACGGTCTCTCGCGAGGGACTCGCGGACCCTGAAAGTGTCCTGCAAATGGGAACAATCAACGGTGCCGTCGCGATGGGGATGGGCGATACCGTCGGCACATTGACTGCGGGCAAGCGCGCCGACTTTGCGATCGCACGACTGCCGGAGCACGCCGGCGAGCCGTTTGAGTTATTATTTGACGACCGGTCGCGGGTGATGAAGACCTACGTCGCCGGCGTCCCGTTGGCTGAAGCCTCGGCGACTTAGCGACAGGCCGCTCACTTCACGCAGTACAGGGCTCCTTCGGTGCGCAGGAAGAGCGCGCCGTCGACCGCGGGTGGGCTTGCCATCAAGGCGCCGTCGATCTTGTTCTGGGCAAGTTGTTTGAACGTGGTGCCCGGCTCAATGATCGTCGTGACCCCTTCGCGACTGAAGAAATGGATACGGCCGTCGGCGTACAGTGGGGAGGCCGAGAAATTGCCGCTAATTCGCTCCTGCCAGTGCAGTTTCCCCGTCTTGGCATCCAGGCAACTGGCAATTCCTTTGTCGGACATCAAGTAAATCTCGTCTCCGACGATCAACGGGGACGGCATGTTGGGGGCCTGGCGGTTGAATCGCCAGGCAATTTGCGGAATCCCATCCTGGAACTCCAAGGCCAGGATTTCCGGTCTCATGAACGTCGTGCACATGTAGACCATGCCGTGACCGGCCACGGGGCGCGGTACGATGGAAAAACCGAGTACCCCGTAGTTGACCTTCCACAGTTCTTCGCCGGTGGTCGGGTCGTAGCCGTAGACCCAGTCCGCGGCGGGAGAAATGACTACCGGCTTCCCCGCCACCTCGACGATCAACGGCGTGCCATACGCTTTTTTCAGCTGAGGATTGTCGTTCATTTTTCCGGAGCGATCGGTCTTCCAGACGACTTCGCCGGTTTGTTTGTCCAAGGCCACGATGTACTGCACATCACTGCCATCGCAATGAACGATCAGCAGGTTCTGGAACAGCACGGGTGTGCTTCCCGCGCCGTTTTCGTGGGCGATGCGCAGTTCGCGATTCGTCCACAAAACCTTGCCCGTTTGGGTATCCAGGCAGGCGGTACCGTTCGTGCCAAAGTGGCAATAGAGTTTGCCGTCTTCAATGATCGGCGAAGGGGATGCGAACGTGTTCAGTGTGTGTGTCGGATCCGGTTTTGGTTCGGTCATGAGTTCGATGTCGTGCAGCACTTTCCCGGTGGCACGATCGACGCAGACCGCCCGCATGCTCAACTGGTCCACCACGGTCAATGGCTGGCTGCCGGTATTGTTGGCGAGACGCCGCTTTTTGTCTTCTTCCGAAGCCAGCGTGGCGATGGCGGTGGTGAGCCAGATCTGGTTGCCGTCGATGACGGGGGAGGAATGCCCTTTGCCTGGGATATCTGCCTTCCACGCGACGTTTTCGGAATCGCTCCAGTGCAAGGGCAATCCGGTCGCGGGCGAATGCCCTTGCCCGTCCGGCCCACGCCATTGCGGCCATTCGGCAGCCTGGGCGGAGAGACTGGCGAAAAGGAGACAGCAGAGACCGAAGGACGTTCGCATGATGACCTCGCAGGCGGGAGTTTCGTTTTGCAGACCCACACGTTAATCCACTCGCCTGCCGGATGCAATATGCTTGTGCTACTCGCGTTCCACTTCGTCCGGGTTCATTCCCAGTTGGCGCATCTTGCGATAGAGATTGGAGCGGTGGACCCCCAGCAACTCGGCCGCATCGGTAACATTGCCGCGTGTCCGTTTCAGTTGCCGCTTGATGTACTCCACCTGAAATTGCCTGGTGGCATCGGTGAGCGGCAGTCGGGTATCGAAGACCGTCCATTCGGCCGACGTTGGGGAAGGGACGAACGCCAAATCGGCCGCGTCCAGCTGGTCGCCCTCGGTCAGGTACGCCAGGCGTTCCATGAGGTTGCGGATTTCCCGCACGTTTCCGGGCCAGGCATGCGTCAGCAGCCGCTTCTTGGCGGCGGCCGTGAAGGTTGGCAGCTTGCGCCGCGCCTGCAGGCAAAATTGCCGCAGAAAATGCTCGGCCAGCGTCAGGATGTCGTCACCGCGATCCCGCAGCGGCGGCAGTTCCAGCGTCACCACATTCAGGCGGAAATAAAGATCCTCGCGAAACTGACCGCGTTGTACCAGTTGAGCCAGATTCTGGTTGGTGGCGGCGATCACGCGGGCATCGGTCGGAATCGGCAGCGAACCTCCCACACGCACGACGACCTTCTCTTCCAGCACCCGCAGCATCTTGGCTTGCCCGCCGAGGCTCATGTCACCGATCTCGTCCAGGAAGAGCGTGCCGCCGTCGGCCAATTCGAACTTACCGATTCGCGTGTCGCGGGCATCGGTGAACGCCCCTTTTTCGTGGCCGAACAATTCGCTTTCCAGCAGGTTCTCGGGGATCGCCGCGCAGTTGACCGCCACAAAAGGATGACTGCGGCGCTGGCTCAGGAAATGTATCGATTGGCTGACTACTTCTTTGCCAGTGCCGTTTTCGCCGAGGATCAAAACGGCGATGTCCTTGTCGGCGATGCGCCGCACCGTATCGCGCACGCGGCCGATCGAGTCGCACTGGCCGATTAGCTGGACGCTCTGCGCGGCTTCGTCCGCGATGCGCTGGCGCGCGGTCAGCAGCTGTTCGTGCTCCTGCGTGTTTTCCAACGCGATCGCCGCGTGTTGCGAAAGTTCGATCAGAGCCGCCTCGTCCTCGGCCGTGAACTTGCCCTTGCCCTTGTTGCTCATTTCGACGCCGCCGCACAAC
>CALBSZ010000409.1 GCA_937967665.1 uncultured Planctomycetaceae bacterium | reverse complement strand
GTCGTCCGATTTCAAGCCTTCTTCGATCAAGTAGCTGCCGCCGCGAATGCCTTGCAGGATGTTCTTGATATGGTGCGACAGCGTGGCAATCGTCTGTCCCATCGCGGCCAGCAGTTCGGCCTGTACCAGCGCGGAGTAGTACGAAGTGTCCTCCACGGCCAGCGCCGCCTGATGGCCGATGGCGACCATCATTTTGAGGTGCTCGTTGGTGAACTTGTTCGCGCCGCCCGTTTGAATCAGGTTGCCCGCCGCCGTCGACGTGTCGATGTAAATCAGCCCGACCACGCCGTAGCGGCCTTGCATCGGTACGCAAATGGCCTCGCGCACGCCCATGGACAGAATGCTGACGCCCGGGTCCCAGCGGGCGTCCTCGCGGGCGTTGCTGGTGAGCACGCCTTCCTTGCGATCCATCACATAGTCCAGGATCGTGCGGCTGATCGACATGACGTCCTCGCTGTGAGGCCGTCGACTGTTGCGTCGCACGGCTGGCTGCAATTCGCCGGTTTCCTGGTCGATCAGCATGATGCAACCCCGCTCCGCCTCGACCCACTCGAAAATCAGCTCCATGATCCGATGCAGCAGTTGGTCGATATCCAGCGTATGGCTCACCGCCAACGCGGTGCGGTACATGATCTGCAGGTTGCTGCGTGCTCGCGCCAGCCAGGCGTCTCCTTCCAATCCGCCGAGGATGCGGCTGCCTTCGTCCTGGCTGATCGAACTGACAATCCGCGACTCGGGTTCGGCCACTTGCTTGCCGACGATGTCCACGCTGCCGGCAACAGCGATCGAGTCCAACTTGTCGGCGCGCGTGAACAGCATGAGTGTGCGGCCGACCTGCAGGCGGTCGCCGTTGCGGAGCGGCAGTCGATCGACCTTCTCGCTATTGACGAACGATCCGTTCGAGCTGCGCAGGTCGATTAGAGAATACTCGTCGCCATCCAGTCGCAGTTCCGCGTGGCGCCTTGATACTTCCGTGTCATGAAGCTGGATAAAATTTGATTTGTCGCGTCCGATTCCGATGACGGGACCGTGCAAGTCGAATCGCTTGCCTTGATCACGTCCTTGAATGATGAACAGCGACGCCACTGTTATGCTCCAAGAATTCCAGCCGTCTGCTTGGGGTGCGAACAAGCTGCGTCGCGCCGCCGAGGGGTGCGAATGCACTCGCGGTACGGAACATTGCGGTTCCCATGCCGGTCGGGAGGGAACCGAGTGCGTTGCAGCGTCGTTCTAGGTGACCGCCACGGTGCGGTCCACTAGCTGTTCGATTGTACGAACTAGCGGAGCGTAATGGTAGGGCTTACTGACGACATGTTCGTTGGATTGCTGGGGTGTGAACCGCGGGACGGTGCCGAGTACCACCAGCGAAGTGTCCGAATCGGTCGATTCGGCGTCGTATTGCCGTCTCACCGACGCCTCGTCGGCGGCTTTGCATTCCAGATCCAGTACGATCACGTTGGGGCGATACTTGCGTGCGAGTTCAAGTCCGGCGCGGGCTTCGGAGGCTTCCAGTGTCTGGATGCCGCGTCGTTCCAGGATGGTTTTGAGGACTTCGCGAGCCTCGCGCGACTGGTCCACAATGAGAACTCGACGTTGAGGGAGAACCGAGGTAGGCGTCAAGGCGCATCTCCGTATGCGTGAGGAAGGAGGGACTCGCCGCCCGGCATCCCCAAAACGTCTTCCCCCCATTCGTTTCAGGAACCGTCGCGTCGAGCTTGTCTGGGGAACATCCTTGTTCCACCGGACGGGCGAGAGGATATCGACAACGTCGCCCTGTGTCAAAACCGAAATAGGGCGATTTCTTGCTGCCTCCGTCAGGCCGCGATTCCAAGCTCGCGTTGGCTTAGGCAGGGAAAATCCGTTGTTCTGATCTTTACGAGTTGCAGGTTTCTCGTCAGAATATCGCCGCCTTGGGTCGGGAGCCGCATGAGAGAGGCACGACCGTTCAATTCGCAATAAACAGCAAGGGAGTGCTGACCGTGAAGAGAATCCTTCTTTACAACATCTTTGCCGCTTGTCTGGTGGGCCCCTTCGCCGCGAATGCCGTGGCACAGAATCCCAGCGGAACAAGCATTGCCGTGATCGATGTTCCGAAAGTGTTCAAAAATCACGCTCGCTTCAAGCAGAACATGGATTTGATCGCGGCGGATGCCAAGGCCTTCGACGCACTGCTGCGGCAGAAGAAGGAGGAAGTCACCAAGATGGTCGAGCAGGCCAAGGATTTTGACGCGGGATCGACCGAGTATCGTGCGATTGAGGAAAAGGTCGCTCGCTTCCAAAGTCAGGTGCAAGTGGAAACGCAACTCAAGCGAAAAGAGTTCATGGAACGCGAGGCGAAGGCCTATTATCAGGCCTACAAAGAGATCGAGTACCACGTGAAGAGTTTCGCGGATCATAATGGCATCAGCCTTGTGTTGCGATTCGATGGCGAAGAACTGGACGTGACCAAACGCGAAACCATCATGCAGGGAATCAATCGGAATGTGGTCTTTCAGCGTCAGTTGGATATTACGGATTTCGTGTTGGCTCAGCTCAATCCACCGCCAGCGCCGGCCAATATCGGCAGCGGACCCTTCATTCCGCGTCGCTAGCTAAGACTCCTCGTGCCATTGCCGTCGCATGAGTCGGCGTTTTCGGCAGGTTTCCGAATGCCTTCAGGCGGAGCGAAGATTGAGTACTCCTTTACGTCAGCAGCGGACGCTTCGATCCGCCGTCACCGTCGCGGGGTTTGGCTATTGGAGCGGCGAAGATATTGTCGTCGAGTTCCGACCGGCCGAACCGGATAGCGGGATTGTCTTTGTCCGTCGTGACCTGCACGCCGCGAATCGCGTCCCGGCGCGAGTCGATTTTCGATTGGACATTCCCCGCCGCACTACCTTGCAGTCCGGGACCGCTCGCGTGGATATGGTGGAACACGTCCTGGCTTCCCTGGCGGGGCTGCAAATCGATAACTGTGAAGTCTGGGTGGACGCCGCCGAAATGCCCGGGTTTGATGGCTCGAGTCAGGTGTTTATCACGGCCTTGCAACGCGCCGGTGTGCTCAGCCAGCCGCGTGGACGCGCGCAGTTGGTCGTGACGGAGCCGTTGCTGGTGGAAGACGCCACGGGCTGGGTGAAGGCCGTGCCGGTCGACGATCCGGTGTGCCGCATTCGCTACGAACTGGACTACGGCAGTGGCAATCCGATCGGGCGGCAGGATTTCGAAATGACCGTGACAACGGAATCGTTCGTGTCCGAACTGGCCAGTGCACGTACCTTCCTGCTGAAACGCGAGGCGGATTGGTTGCGGAGTCAGGGGTTGGGGACGCGGGTGTCGCTCGCGGACTTGCTGGTGTTCGATGACCACGGACCCATGGAGAACGAATTGCGGTTTGCCGACGAATGCGTGCGGCACAAAGCCTTGGACATGGTGGGCGACCTGGCCTTGTGCGGTTGTGACATTGTGGGGCAGATCACGGCCCATCGCAGCGGTCACCGGTTGAATGCCGAAATGGCGAAGTTAATGCTGCGCAAAGGACAAGTTCGACGCGGGGCGGCAGATGCGGCTTGAGAGGTCGTGTGGCTCAGCAGCCACTTTCCCTGGGAAAGGTCGTTCGCGGTCGGGGAGGGGTGATGCTGGGGAGCCGAATCCGACTTGAGGAGCGAAGTTCGCCTGGTACGGGCGTCGTTTCGACGCCCAAATTCCGCGTACCTGCCCATAAACGACCATGAGTATTCACCCATCCGCCATCGTCGACCCGCAAGCCCGCCTGGCGGAGGGCGTGGTGATCGGGCCGTATTGCCTGATCGGTCCCGACGTGACGATCGGGGCGGGCACGCGGTTGGAAAGCCACTGCACGGTCAAGTGGCGTGTCTCGCTAGGGCTGGGTAGCTACTTGCAGCCGCACGTCGGCATCGGGGGCAAACCGCAAGATATGAGCTTCCAGAATACCGATACGGCCGTTGAGATCGGGGATCATAACATCTTTCGCGAAGGAGTGACGGTCAATCGCGGTACCGAAAAGGAGATCGGCCTGACGTCCGTCGGCAGTCACTGCTATTTCATGACCGGATGTCACATCGGCCACGACTGCTCGATTGGCGACCATGTCATCATGGCAAACTCCTGCCACCTCTCGGGCCACGTCCACGTGCAGCATCACGCCACCATTTCCGGCGTCGTGGGGGTTCATCATTTCTGTACCGTCGGCAGTTACAGTTTCGTGGGCGGAGTGAGCCGCGTTATCCAGGACGTTCCGCCGTTCATGCTGGCGGAAGGGGTGCCCACGCGAGCACGCTGCATCAACGCCGTCGGTTTGAAACGCAATCACTTCAGCAGCGAACAAATGCGGTCACTGTCGGTCGCGCACAAGTTGCTGTACCGCAGCAAGGTAGGATTAGACCAGTCGCGTGAACTCCTGCGCGCCAATGGGCAGTTGCTGCCGGTGGTGAACCATCTGTTGAACTTTGTCGAATCCCAGCAGCAGGGTCGAAACGGCCGGGGACGAGAACGCATAAGGAAAGCCGCATGAAGAAATTACGTATCGCCGTCATTGGCGCGGGGCACCTGGGCCGCATCCACACGCGATTGCTGAACTCGATGGACGAGGTGCAACTGGTGGGTGTCGTCGATCCCGTGAAGGAATCCCGGGAAAAAGTCGCCGCCGAATTCCAGACGAAGCCGTTTGCTTCCCACGCCGATGTCATCGACAAGATTGATGCCGCGATCGTCGCCGCCCCGACCCAGCTGCATCATCGCATCGGCCTGGACCTGCTGGCGCGCGGCAAACACGTGTTGATCGAGAAGCCCTTGGCCCTGTCCACGGGCGAGTGCAACGATCTGGTGATGGCGTCCCACGCGCACAAATGCGTCCTGCAGGTCGGGCACGTGGAACGTTTCAATCCCGCGCTGACCGCGGTTCAGGACAAGCTGCTGCATCCCAAGTACATCGAAGCCACCCGGGCCAGCGGTTATACGTTTCGATCGATTGATGTCGGCGTGGTGCTGGACCTGATGATTCACGATATCGATATCGTCCTGTCACTCACCGGCGCCGAAGTTACCGACGTGAAGGCCATGGGGATGAATGTCTTCGGGCCGCATGAGGACCTGGCCCACGCGCGGCTGGGCTTCAGCAACGGCTGCGTGGCGAATCTGAAAGCGTCACGTGTGAATTTCCATGCCACGCGAACGATGCAGGTGTTTGCCGAAAGAAGCTACGCCGAAATCGACTTCGCGGCCGGGAAGGCCCGGTTGGTGACTCCCGCCGAGTCGATCCTGCATCGCGAAATCGACGTCTTCAACGTGGACGACCAGCAGCATGACGAAATCAAGAACAACCTGTTTGAGACTTTCTTGAAACAGGAAGATATCCAAGTAGAAGCTCGTAACGCCATTCTCGATGAGCAATACGATTTCCTGTTGAGCATTGAAACAGGTCGCCAGCCGACCGTGGCTGGCGAACAAGGGCGCGACGCGCTGGCTGTCGCCGATTGGATTTTGGACGAAATTGCCGTTCATCGCTGGAACGGCACGCACACCGGACCGATTGGTCCCGACGCGACACCGTCCGAATCGCTGCAGCGCAGCCGGATGCAATCGCCAGAGCGC
>CALBSZ010000408.1 GCA_937967665.1 uncultured Planctomycetaceae bacterium | reverse complement strand
ACGCAGCACACGATCGACACGCACGTTGAAGATGCGGAAGTTATTCTTGACTCATGCCTAAGCGGCGGTCAAGAGGATCGCTGCTGGTCCGCGAAAGGGGGACAGGCACCATCGATCCACCGGGTTTTCCTGGACGAACGAAACACGACGATGGAGCCAGTCCCCGTTTCGCTCCTATCGCTTCCGCGCGGCGCCGCGGGCCCAGACGGTGGCCAACTGGTTGGGGCTGCCGCCGAAGGCTTTTGAAAACGCGGCGTTAAAATCTTCGCCATTGCGGAGCGCATTCAGCAGACTGCTGTATTTGCTCTTGTTGCCGCCGCCCTGCAGGAATTTGACGAAGCTGTAGGCACAGATATCGGCCGATTCCGGAGCAAGTTTGCCTGTGAGAAAATCGTCCGCGGCTTGCATGGTGCCGAGGATGTTTCCCAGCTCTTCGTCCCATTTGACCACACGTGAATCGGAACCATTCAAAGCCGCCGCGGTGGCGCGGGCCGATCCGTCGGCGAACCAATGCGGGGTATTTTTGCCGAGGCTACCGACGTACGTCCCCGCGATCTGCTGGGCGATTAACGTGCGCGTGTCGTAGCTATCCGAACGGTCTCGCACCAGGGCCCCGTAGGCGTCAACCGTATTAAACCGCCAGTGACCGCGCCATTGTTTGGGCAAGTCGCGTTTCTCGACCATCTTGCCGAATTCGCTGTAATCGTAGCGTTGGTCGAAAATGTAGATCGTGATACGCCCTTTCACCAAGGGCTGGCCGGACGGCGCGCCAAGCATGGTCGCGATTTCAGGAGTCACCGCTTCGGCCTGTTCGCCGAGTTCGGCGAGGGAGTTTTCGCCGAGGTTGCCGATGAGCAGGAAATTTTCCGTTTCCTCTTGGGTCGCGGCGATTCCGGGCATGCCCAATTTCCAATTCGCCCATGCCTGCTCGGCACGCGCAACGCTCAGTTCTTCGTGCGTCGAGTTTCGAGCCTTGGCCAAGGCGGCCACGGCCGTCAAGGGATCGCCGGCGTTGGGACCGTCGAAGGTCGCACCTTCCCGAATCCAGGTCTCGATCTTCGTCATCACGGCATCGCCAAGAGGCGGGCGGCCACCGGCCGGCATGCGCTGTCCGCCAGCCGTACCCTTGAGTTTGCCGACGAGCAAACTATCGGCCGGGTTGCCAGGAACGACGGGCGCGCCGCTGTCGCCGCCGCGCATCAATCGTTCGAAGGTATCCATGTTCAAGTTGCCGCGTGGATTCCCAGAGCCGACATGGCAGCCGTCACAATTGGCGACCAGCACGGGGGCAATGTCGCGCGCGAAACTCACGGTCTCCCTGCCCGTCGGGTGGACGGGCACCGGCGCGACCGGTACCGGCTGGCTGGAAGCCACATTGCTTAACTTCACGAGTGGAACTTGCTTGTTGCCACCGTCGTATTTCGCGCCCTCGTCGATCCATTTCTTGAGTGTGGCGAGTTCCTGGGGGGTAATCTTCAGTCCGCCACGTGGCATATCCCCGTCTTCGATGACTGCAATCAGGGGACTGCCGGAAGCATCGCCGGGAAAGATCACCAGGCCCGCCGTCGGATGGCCGCGCTCGATCAACGCGAAATTGGCGAGACTCAACATGCCGCTCGCCTTACTGACGTGACAGCGGCCACACTTGGCCAACAAGATGGGAGCCACCTCCTTCACGAAACTGGTGCCGGTCGATGCCGGCGCGGGCTCCGGGGTATTCGGCGTATTCGGTTTCGGAGTGGGCCGGGGTTGCGGTCGCGGTGTCGAACGGGGCGCGGGAGTTGATGCCACTGTCGGGATCTTCAGCGGCGGCAGCTTCACGCCTTCCAGTTCGAGCGCGACATGGGCGGACTTGAGTCCGTTGAAGATGGGGTTCATTTGGCTGAGCAGTTCGGCGGTCGGGTCGCCAGCCAGCGTGTCGACTCGCTGCTGCACTTCCGCCACGACCTTCCCGGCATCCTTCGCTTTTCCCTGACGATAGAGGCTTCCGGCGTTCGAAAGCAGGCCCTTTAAAGCTTCGATTTCAGTCCGTTGATCCGGCGTCACTTCGGCCAGCGATGCACTCGCCAGACAGACAGAGAACAGAACGACACGCAATCGAAAAAGGGGCATACGCAGCATGGATTCACCGGGGGGTGTTGTCAAATCAGTAAGAACCTTATTATCAACGACTTAACGAACCGAATGTACTCGCTTCATTATAACCCATTTGACGACACGCAGCACGCTTACGTGAATTCAAACGTTGGCTGAGGAGAAACCATGCCCCGCAAATTCATTAACCAGCTAACGGAAGGGGAAAATATCGATCAGGCGTTCCTGGTCGCGGAAAAGCAATTGCGCACGAACCGGGCCGGGAATCTCTACTTGCAAATGCGACTGGCAGACAAGTCGGGAATGCTGACCGCCATGCTCTGGAATGCCAACGATAAAGTCAACAGCAGCTTTGAAGGCGGTGACTATGTCAACGTCCAAGGGACGACTCAGTTTTACAATGGCGCAATGCAGGTAATCGTCTCCCGCGTTCACAAAGTGGACGTCAGCCAGGTGGACGAGCAGGACTTCGTGACCCTGAACACGGCCAACCTGGAGAAATTATCTCGCCGTCTAAGCGAACTTTTGCGGGGCATTCGCGACTATCACTTGAGGAACCTGGCCGAGTGCTTTCTGGTCGACGAAGCTTTCATGTCCCGGTTCTCGCGGGCCCCGGCGGGGATCAAACACCATCACGCCTACCACGGCGGGCTGCTGGAACATGTGGTCAATTTGATGGAGGTCGTCGCGGCCGTCTCCCCTTTCTATCCGGATGTCAACGCCGACTTGCTGCTAATGGGAGCGTTCCTGCACGATGCAGGAAAGATTGAAGAGCTGACTTACGATCGCGAGTTTTCGTACAGCGACGTCGGGCAGTTACTGGGACACCTGGTGATCGGTGTCGGGATGGTGGACGAAAAGGTTCGCGAAGCCGAGAAACTTTCCGGCGAACCGTTTCCCGAGGAACTCGCGCTGCGGCTTAAACACATGATCCTCAGCCATCACGGCCAGTACGACCATGGCAGCCCCAAGCTTCCCATGACACTGGAAGCGCTCATGCTGCACTACCTGGATTCGCTGGACGCGAAGATCCACAACGCGTTGCAGCTCATGCGCGAAGACGCCACGGGCGATGCGAACTGGACTGCTTACCAGCCCAACATTCAGCGCAAACTGTACAAGAGCGGATTGCAGGAAACGGCGGAATAATCAGCGAACAGACACTTTGCTTGTCATTTGTCGAGCCTTCAACGTAGGGTAGGCATCCTGCCTACCAACGTAGGGTAAGCATCCTGCGCACCAACGTAGGGTAGGCATCCTGCCTACCAACGTAGGGCAGGCATCCTGCCTACCAACCGCATGTAAACGGAAGGTCGCAAGCTGGAAGCATACGCCACCATGCTCGGAATCGCATGAGGCAAGACGCAGCAACAAGCTCGCACGATGGCAACAATATTCGCGCCGTGAAACGGAAAACAACCCTTAACAGAACACCAAACATGCAAACAAACGAAGAACTTGAAGAACTGATTTATCAACACATTACTCGAGACAACTACCGGCCGGTCAAACCCAAAGTCATTGCCAAGAAGCTGAAACTGGACAAAGAGCGTTTCCCGGAAGTCCGCAAGGCGATCAAACGGCTGATCAAACAGGGCAAGGTGGTCTGGGGAGCGAAACACCTGGTGCAAGCCGTCGCGACGGATATGTCGCCGAAACGTGCCAAGCCGGCGGCGGCGCTGGAAGACCGGGGAATCATCGGCACTTACCGCCCCACGTCGCAAGGCTACGGATTCGTCTCGCCGCAGCGTCAACCGGGCGAACGCGCTGACGCAATCCCGGACGTTTTCATTCCTCCGCGCAAGGAGATGGGGGCAATCTCTGGCGACCTGGTCCGCGTCAAAATCGGCAGCATGAAGGGCCGTCGAGGGCAGGGGCCCGACGGGACGATTGTGGAAGTGGTCGAACGGCAGACGCATCGTTTTGTCGGCGTCTACCGCGAAGAACCGGGCTACTACGCAGTGGAAGTGGACGGCCACGTTTTCTCGAACCCGATTCCCGTCGGCGATCCGGGCGCGAAGCGCGTCGTGGACGGGGACAAAGTCGTGATCGAAATCGTCCATTTCCCGAAGCCGCACGATGAAGGCGAAGGCGTCATCGTCGAAGTCCTGGGGGCCCGCGGCAAACCGGGTGTGGATACGATTTCGATCATTCGCGAATTCAACCTGCCGGAACGTTTTTCCGATGAAGTGCTGGAAGTCGCACGCGAACAGGCGGAAGAGTTCGACGAATCGATTGGCGATGGCCGCGTGGACCTCACGGCCACCACGGTGATCACGATCGACCCCAAAGATGCTCGCGACTTCGACGACGCCATTTCGATGGAGCGTCTGGAGAACGGCCATTGGCGTCTGGGCGTCCACATCGCCGACGTGTCGCACTTCGTCCCCGTCGGTTCGGCGCTGGACGTCGAGGCGCGTGAGCGAGCCACCAGTGTGTACTTGCCCGATCGCGTCATTCCGATGTTGCCCGAGGTGATTTCCAACAACCTGGCCAGCTTGCAGCCGGACCGCGTGCGCTACGCCAAGTCAGTATTTATCGAATTCACCGCCGAGGGTACGCATGTGCATACCGAACTGCAGAATTCGGCGATTCGCAGCGACCGGCGTTTCACGTACGAAGAAGTCGACGACTTCCTCGCCCATCCCAGTCTCTGGCGTTCCAACTTGACCAAAGAGGTCTTTACCCTGCTGGACAACATGCACAAGCTGGCGATGATCCTCCGGCGGTTGCGCCTGGAAAACGGTGCCATTGAACTCGGCCTTCCCGAAGTCAAAATCGATTTGGACAAGAATGGCAAGGTGACCGGAGCCCACGTCACGGAGAATACCGAAAGCCATCAGATCATTGAAGAGTTCATGCTCAAGGCCAACGAAGCGGTAGCCCAGTTCCTGACCGACAAGGGACTTCACTTCCTGCGCCGCGTGCACGAACCACCCAATCCGCGCAAGCTGGAAGCGCTCACGAAATTCGTTCGCGAAGTCGGCATTGAATGCGACAGCTTGCAAAGCCGCTTTGAAATCAAGCGGGTCCTGGAACTGGTACTCGGCAAACCCGAGGCCTACGCGATCCACTACGCCGTACTGCGGAGCATGTCGAAAGCCCATTACAGCCCCCAGGAGGAGAAGCACTACGCGTTGAACAGCCAGCACTACTGCCACTTCACGTCGCCGATCCGCCGCTATCCCGACTTTGTAGTACACCGCATGATCACCGACTTGCTGGCCGGTAAACGACCCGTGGATGACTTTGAAAAGCTCATGGTGCTCGGCGAACATTGCAGCGACCGCGAACGGCGGGCCGAGTCGGCGGAGCGAGAATTGACCAAGCTGAAACTGCTCAATTTCCTCAGCAGCAAGCTCGGCCTGGAAATGGACGCGGTGATTACGGGCGTGCGCGACGCGGGCTTCTACGCGCAAGGCGTGCAGCTCCCGGCCGAAGGCTTTGTTCACGTCGCGTCACTGCAAGACGACTACTACCACTACGAACGCGGCAGCCACAGCCTGACCGGACGCAAGGCGGGAAACGCCTACCGCTTGGGCGATCTGGTGCGTGTCGAAGTGGTGCACGTGGAACCCGATCATCGCGAACTCGAATTCCGCGTCGTCCGCCGCGTCAAAGCGGCCGAACGCCCGAAATCCTCGTCCCGCAAGCGCGATAAAACTCGCGGTCGCGCGAACAAGCCCGGCAAGGACGCAGGGACCAAAACCAAACGCAAGAAGAAGAGCCGCAAGCGGAAGTGAAAGAAAAGCGTCGATTCCGATCATTGACAGCGGCACAACGGCCGGGTCATACCCTTTTCCAGCGTCCTAGATGCGATAGAATACCAGACTCGCAATGACCAACCTTGGATTCGCAGATCACCCCCGCCCCGATCCCTGAACTCAGGGCCATCCGGCTGGGTGGTCAAAGCAGCCAAGCGTACGCCGACGGGAAGGCTCAACAAGGATGACGACGGCTCTCTTGAAGAAAACACCCCTGCACGACTGGCACGCGGAGCATCAAGGCCGCATGGTTGATTTCGCCGGCTGGTCGATGCCCGTGCAGTATGCCTCGATTGTCGAGGAACATGTCGCCACGCGCACGGCGGCGGGACTGTTTGACATCTCGCACATGGGGCGTTTGCGTTTCGACGGACCCGACGCCGCCAGGTTTCTGGATTACCTGGTGACGCGACGCGTCGATGACATGACCGCGGGCAAGATCCGTTACGCCTTGGTGACGAACCGAGCAGGCGGAGTCCTGGACGACGTTTTGGTCTATAGCCTGACCGACGCGAACGGTCCTTTCCACATGATGGTGGTGAATGCCAGCAACTGCGACAAGATCTGCGATTGGATCGAACAGCATGTTGGCGGCTTCGACGTCCGCTGGCAGAACCAGACCATGGAAACGTCGATGATTGCGGTGCAGGGTCCGCGGGCCTTGGAGATCGCGCGACCGCTGCTGGAACCGGATCCAGCAAGCCTGCGGTACTTCTGCGGCACTGTGACCAACGTTGCCGGGCAATCGAGTGTGGTGAGCCGGACGGGATACACAGGCGAAGACGGCCTGGAACTGATCGTGCCCAATGAGATCGCGGTGGAAGTCTGGTCCAAGTTGATGGCCTCAGGTAGCAATCACGGTTTGGCTGCGGCGGGCCTGGGCGCGCGGGACACTTTGCGGCTGGAATCCGGCATGCCGTTGTACGGGCACGAACTAACGGAACAGATCAATCCGCTGGAGGCGGATTTGGGGTTTGCCGTAAGCCTGCAAGACCGCGACTTTATTGGTCGCGCGGCGCTCGCGGCAATCAAACAGACCGGCACGGCGCGGACACGTGTCGGCTTGAAGCTGGATGGCAAGCGAGCGCCACGCGAACACTACGCGGTTTTGTCCGACGGGGAAGCCGTCGGGGAAGTGACCAGCGGCACGTTTTCTCCCACGCTTCAATATCCGGTGGGCATGGCGTATGTCAAGCGCGCGCTGGCGGAGGCCGGGAACCGGCTGGAAGTGGATATCCGCGGCAAATCGTTTCCGGCGACGGTCGTCCCGTTGCCGTTTTACAAGCGCCCGTAGCACATACCGTCGGCGCATCGGTTCGTGGTGCAGTTCGATGACATTTCAATAGCAAGCAGTAAGGACAACAGCAGTGAAGCCTGAAGAACTAAAATACGCGGAAACGCATGAATGGGCGCATGTCGCTGAGGAAAACGGAGAAACCATTGCCACTATTGGAATATCGGCCTTCGCCGTGGAACAACTGACCGACCTGGTCTACATGGAGTTGCCCGAGGTCGGCCGCAGTGTGACCGCCGGCGAGGAATTCGGGGAAGTGGAATCGGTGAAGGCGGTCAGTCCCCTCTACAGCCCGGTGACTGGTGAAATTGTCGCTGTCAACTCGGAACTGCCAAACAATCTTGAATCGTTGAGTGCCGATGCGTATGCGGCCTGGGTACTCAAGGTGCGCGTGACCGACCCCAGTTCGCTCGAAAAGTTAATGGATTATGCGGCGTATCAGAAACAGTGCGCGGAGGAAGGTTAGTCGATAAACATGCCCTACATCTACAACACACCCGAAGACCAGCAGGAAATGCTCCAGGCCATTGGCGCGACGTCACTTGACGAGTTATTCCATGACGTCCCGAAGGCATTGCAGCTCGACCGGCCGCTCGATTTACCTCGGGCGCTGTCGGAACTGGAACTTGCCCAACACATGGCGTCGTTGGCCAATCAGAATACGGCGGCGGGGCAGTCGCTCTGTTTTCTGGGAGGCGGCAGCTATGATCATTTCGTGCCGGCGGTGGTGGACAGCCTGGCATCGCGGGGCGAATTCTACACGTCGTACACTCCGTATCAGCCCGAGGTGAGTCAGGGCAACCTGCAGGCCATGTTTGAATACCAGACGCTGATCTGCCAGCTCACCGGGATGGACGTTTCCAACGCCAGTTTGTATGACGGCGGCAGCGCCGCGGTGGAAGGGGTGTTGTTGAGCGTGAGCGTGACGCGGCGGCGGAAAGTTGTCGTCCCGCAAAGTGTCCACCCGGAATACCGCGACATCCTGCGTACCTATTTCGCCAACCTGGACGCCGAACTGGTCGAGGTCGCGGCGGAAGACGGTACCACGAACCTGGCAGAACTCTCCGCTGCCGTGGACGATCAAACGGCTTGTGTCTTGATCCAGCACCCCAATTTTTTCGGTGGCCTGGAAGAGCTGGAGGCCGTCGTCCAAGTGGCTCATGACGCCGGCGCGCTGGTCGTGCAGGCGTTCGATCCGATCAGCCTGGGTGTCTTGAAGCGGCCGGGCGATTACGGAGTGGACGTTGCCGTCGCGGAAGGTCAGTCGCTCGGCACGCCCATGCTGTACGGCGGGCCGTACCTGGGAATCATGGCGTGCAACGAAAAGTTCGTCAGACGCCTGCCCGGCCGTATCGCCGGACAGACGACCGATCGCCGTGAACGCCGCTGCTGGGTACTCACACTGCAGACGCGTGAACAACATATTCGCCGTGGCAAAGCCACCAGCAACATCTGCACGAACCAGGGGCTGTTCGCACTGCGAGCCGCCATTTACCTGGCCGTCATGGGACCGGCGGGCATGCGGGAAGTTTCCGAATTGTGCCTGCAAAAAGCCGCCTATGCCAAACAGCTGCTGGAGAAATCGGACCGCTTCTCGATCGCCTTCAGCGGTCCGACCTACAAGGAATTCGTTGTGCGCGATTCCAGCGGCCAGGTTCCGGAACTGCTCGCCGCCAGCCTGGAACAGGGCATTCTGGCCGGAGTCCCGTTGGGAACCTGGTACCCCGGCTTAACGGATTGCTTTTTGGTCGCCGTGACTGAGAAACGGACGCAGGCCGAGATTGACCGCTGGGCGGCCTGCCTGCACAACGTGAACCACCATTCAACGGAAGCCATCCATGCGTAATACGACGTCGACGAAACTGCTCTTTGAAAAATCGAAGCCCGGGCGGCGCGGCGCCCGCCTGCCCGCCTGCGACGTTCCGCGGCAACCGCTGGAACAGTTGCTGCCTGCCGAAGCACGCGCCACCGCGGCGCTACCGTTGCCTGAGGTGAGTGAGCCGGAAGTCGTGCGGCATTTTTCGAACCTTTCC
>CALBSZ010000407.1 GCA_937967665.1 uncultured Planctomycetaceae bacterium | reverse complement strand
TGTTGGGGCCTCCAAGTACGTGCGGGGCGACGATCAGGGGAGCCGTCAATCCGGCCGCAGTACCGGCGACGAATGAACGCCGAGATATGCCTGTGGTTTGATTCTTTTGATCCATTTCTGGGTCTCCTATTGGGAAAACGAGAGTTATTGCCAGACGATGTTACAGTCGGGCAACGCGGCTTGCAGTCGCTCAACGCCCTCGGGCGTAACGACTGTCACTGTCAAATCCAAATGCTTCAACTTGGGGAGCTCAGTCAACTGAGCCAACCCCGCGTCGCTGACGAAAGTCTGCTGCAAATCAAGGTGTTCCAGTTCCTTAAGCTGGCTAATGTGCTCCAGTCCGACGTCGGACGTCGATGTATTCTTCAAGTCCAGGTGCCGAAGCTCCTGCATCTGCACCAGATTCTTGAGGCCATCGTCGGTGACGGCAGTTTGCCACAAACTGAGCCACTGCATTTTGTCACAGTCGCGAATCGATTCCAACGCGATGTCGCCGGCGTTCGTTTGGCCTAAATTAAGGCGTTCCATCTCGTTGAGGGAAGTCAAGTAAGTCATGCCGCTGCCGTCAATCGGCGTCCAGCGAAGACTGAGATCCGTCAGCCCTGTCAATGCCCCAAGTGGCTTCAGATGCGCATCCTCCAGAATCTGGTTCTCCATCAAGCTCAGGTCCCGCACGCGAGGCAACTGGGCGACGATAGCTAAGCCCTGCTCAGTGACGGCACAATGTTCCAATGACAGCGATTCAAGCTTTTTCAAGCCAGCCAACTGGACGACCCCCGCATCGGTCACGGCGGGAGTTTGTAACTGCAGCACCCGCAGATTCGTCAGTCCGGCGACGTGCACGAGCCCCGCATCGGTGATCTGCACGCAGCCGCGCAAATCGAGAATTTCGAGGTCCACGCTGTCTTGCAGATGCATCAAGCCTTCGTCCGTAATGTTGGCGAAACGAATCGCCAGCTTTGTTAATCGCGGCAAGGTTGCCGCATGCAGCAGGGCGTCGTTTTCTAGAAACGCACTGTGGAGACTTAACGACTGCAGATGTTTGCACTGAGCAAAAAGCGCCGCGTCGTCATCGGTGGCGGACGATTCAGGAATATCGATGCCGACGATCCGACCATCGTCATAGTCAATCGTGCCGCCTAGTTCCTCCACGCGGGCTTCGACCTGCTCGACTATGTCGCTATCGACGGCGAATGTCTTGTCGTTCGCCGGCGAGCGCTTTTCTTCAACGCTGGTTTTAGCACCGCTGTGGTTCGTCGCCCCGTCAAGATCCTGCGAAACCGGGTTACCGCTGGAGCATCCTAACAGGCACAGTACAATCAGCGTCCCTAATCGTGATTTCAAATGACCATTCCTATCGATTCGTTGGAAATTGTGGCTCCTCTGTTTTGCCGAGCTCGCACGTTTTATGGCGGCCTCACCGAGCCAGGCAACATGCGTCACGGCCTCGTTTAGTCGCTGACGGACTAATCAAGGCGTTTGATGAAAATGTTGCGAAACTGAAGCGGGTTGCCATGGTGCTGAAGCAAGATGGGACCTTCTTCAATGATGCCGTCGCCTTTCTTCAGGGTTTCCATCGGAGCGTCGTCCACAACCAGTTGATCGTTCAAGTGAACGGTAACTCGGTCGCCCACGAGTTTGATTTTGAAGCTATTCCACTCACCGACCGGATTGTCCGCGGCCACCAGCGGCTTCTTGCCGACGTTTGTCTTTTTGTTGTTCCACAGGCCTCCAGAGCCTTCTTTGTTGACACTGGCGTCCCAGATTTGTACTTGTGGCCGCCCCCGCAGATAGATTCCACTGTCGCCGCGCGGCTCAATCTTCCAATCGACCCACAATTCGAAATCGCCGTAGTTCTCTGCGGTCGGAAGACTTTTGCCTTTGCCGTCGTAAACGATGATACCGTCAACCACTTTCCAGTGGGCGGCATTGGCGTCGCTGAGATTCCAGCCCGAGAAATCCTTACCATTGAACAGGGCTTCAAATCCTTTGGGAGGGTCAACCGGTTCCTCCGCGAATGTCACGTTCGTACAGAAACAAATAAGCCAGCAATACTTGAGTATTCGATTCACAACAGAGCTCCATCAAAAGAGTGATTTAGGTACATCACAGATGTATTTCGCGTCGTCAGCGATGGTGGCAACAAAGTAATCACGCGACATCGAGCGCCGTATCATGCTACTTCGACAGCTGCTGAACCAGGCTCTCGTACGGTCCTAAGGTACAAGTGATTTTGGTCGGGCGAGAAATGGGCGAAGCACGTGCCACCCTCATTCTCGCTGAAGCCTTTCGGCATCGGCGACGCGGTTGCGTGCGCCGCCGAGGATCTTCTCGGCCGCTTCCACATTCTTCTTTGCATTTCGGGCGCGCTCGGCGATCTGCCTTGCCTCATCGAAGTTGGATTGAGCAGCTTTGGCTTTTGCCTCGGCCTCTTCAAAGCGCTTCTGGGCTTCGTCGTAATTCCGCTGAGCGATGTCGTATTGCTTATTCGCTTCGTCAAATCGCGACCTGGCTTCGTCCGCTTCGCGACGGCGTTTTTCGGCTTCGCGGCGCAAATTGTCGTCGTCTGGCTTCTCTTTGGACTTACGCGCAGTGTCTTCCGACCTGCGCTTGGCGTCATTAGCTCGCCGGTTCAGGTCATCGAACCGCCGCTTGGCGTCGTCCGACTTTCGTTTGGCATCGTCGCGCTTGCGTCGAGGGTCCTCGGTTTGTTTACGAGCGTCATCCAGTTGCTTTCTCGCCTCCTCCTCTTTCTTCTTGAACTCTTCGGCGCGTGGGGCGAGCTGCTCGAGATCCCGTTGCGCGGCAGTCCCTTCCTCTTCAGCATCGGCCAACAGTCGCCTGGCCACATCCATCACTACGTTGGCCCGGCGGCGATCTTCGGCTGGATCGGGAACGATCTGCAATTGGGGCGCGGCTTGCTTGAGTGACTCGATGCCCTTTTCTGTGGCATTGGTGTTGGCGACGATCAGCGTTGTGAGCTTGGGCAGTTTCTTGAACCGCTGCAATCCAGCGTCGCCGACTGCCGTGCCGTAGAGGTTCAGAAACTCTAACTCGGAGAGTGAAACTAGGTGATTTAAGCCGTCGTCCGAAACGGATGTCTGATCCAGGTGAAGACGCCGCAACGTGCCGACCTTGGCGACGTGGCTAAGCCCGTCGTCGGTGATGGCCGTGCGCTTAAGCCGCAGTGCGGCGACATTTTTCAGCGAATGGAGGTACTGCAGGTGTTCGTCACGAAGTTCCGGGACAGCAAATTGGAAATCAACTTCCAATGCGTCGCCGTTGGTGTCGAGAAGTCGCACAACTCCGCCCAGCTCTTCGATACGTTTGACGGCTTCGTCGGTGCTCGCGGCGGGACGGAACGGGAGCGGTTCGGCGAGGGCCGATGTGGCAAAGCAACACAGGGTGATGAATGCAAAGCACGAAATACGAATATCGAAATCCGAAACAAATCCGAATTTCGAAATTTGAATGTTCGAAACGTAAGGACGCGACGTGCAATCCATGTTTTGAATTTCGGTTCTTGGCATTTTGAATTTGTTTCGGATTTCGAGATTCGGATTTCGGATTTACTGCCGCGCAGGCCGTTGGCCATGCGGTCAAACAATTGCCCTCACGTCAACAATTCGGTAAGCGGTTTCGCCGTTTTTTCCACAATCGGTACAGGGCGGAGTCCAGGGGCGAGGAACTCCTTGTGGATGTCGATTCCCAACGCCAGGCAAAGAGTCGCCATGAAGTCAGGCGCGGTGACCGGTCGCTCGACAATGTCATTGCCGGGGTTCTTTCCGTCTTCGCTGGTCTTGCCGATCACTTGTCCCGTGTTCAGGCCGCCGCCGGCAAACACGCTGCTCCAGGCTCGGCAGAAGTGCCCGGCACCTTTGCCGGGGGAGCGGCCGAATTCACCCATCCACACCACCAGCGTATCGTCGAGCATGCCGCGCTCTTTCAAGTCCCGAATCAGCGTCGCCATGCCGGCATCCATCCACGGAGCGCGGGCGGCGATCGGTTTGGCCGCTCCGCTGTGATCGTCCCACCCGCGGTGGACAACTTCCACAAACGATACGCCCGCTTCCACCAACCGTCGGGCCAACAAACAAGACTGGCCGAACTTGTGAGAGCCGTAAGCCTCGCGCAGCTTTTCCGGTTCTTCGTCCAATTGAAAAGCCTTCGAACGCGGCGATCGCATCAACTGCACGGCTCGACCGAACGCGGCTTGTTTTGCACTCACGGCAGGCAACGCATATCGCTGCGCAAACCGGCGTTCACCGCCAGCCAGCATTTCCAGACGGGCGTCGATGTCGTCGCCTGTTGGCTGGAGGTTCTCCAAACCTGCATCCGGACTGTGGACGGCCAACGGAGCATGCTGCGGTCCCAGATAGGCAGGTACGCTGCGATACAAGCGGCCGCCATCGGCTCGGTCGTAACCTGCGTCGATCGTCACGAATGCGGGCATATCATGATCGGGCAAGCCAATTTGTGATGACGCAATGCTGCCGATCGCCGGGTGTTCGAATGCCGTTGTGCGTTTGTACCCCGTATGCAAGAAATACTTGGCGTCGTAGTGGCCGTTGATTTCGGTGGACATCGAACGAATGATCGCCATGTCTTCCATGCACTGCGCGAGTTGCGGCAATTGCTCGACGATGTGAATGCCAGGCACCGAAGTCGACATCGACTTGAACTCGCCGGTCGGCTTGGGATCAAATGTGTGCTGTTGGCTGGGACCGCCGTCCATCCACAACAGGATGCACGCCTTGCCTCGAGGCCGCTTGATCGCCGCGCTGGCAAACGATTCGAACCAGGGAACGGTGACACCGGACAGCACACCGGCCGCGGA